>CATLBX010000226.1 GCA_949879855.1 uncultured Coriobacteriia bacterium | reverse complement strand
GTTGGACCCCACGGCCACGAGCAGCAAGGCGATGATGCAGACCACCGGCGCGCTCTTGACGGCGAGCACGGCGGGCTTGAGAAAGGTGCGCAGCCCCGGTAGCCGGGCGGCCAGGTAGCCCAACGCGCAGCCCGTCACGAACGCGACGGCAAAGCCGAGCGCGATGCGCGCGAACGAGCGCGCGACCGCCTGCCAGAAGCCCTGGGTCAGGGCCAGATCGCCCCAGGCGACCAGAGTCTCGACGGGACCGGAGAGCAGCCAGGGGTTGCCGATGGCCCAGACGGCAACCTGCCAGATCGCGAGCCAGGCGACGACGGCTCCCGCCGCCTTGGCAACGGCGAGAGGGGAGCGCTTGGCGGGTGCGTGCCGCAACCTTCCCACGACGTGCCCGCTAGCCTATGTAGTAGAAGCCGTCGTCGGGGAGCGAGCCGCCGATGGAGGAGGGCTCGGCCTCGTAAAGCGCCTTGAGGTAGCCCGAGAGGTCATCCTTCATTTGCTCGGAGGTGATGCAGACGATGTTGCAGCGCGGCACGGCCGCATCGGCGATGGACACGTTGCCCAATATTCCCAGATCCACGAGGGTCTGGGCGATGGAGGCCGGGTCGTCGAGTCCTGCCTGGACCGAGTCGCCCCAGGCGGCCACGAAGCGCGCGACAGCCTCCGGGTCATTGTCGATGAGCTCGCTTCGCGCCACGGTGACGCCCGTGACGAAGCGCCCACCTGCTTCCGCGCCGGCGTTCGACTCGTCCCACAGCGCCGTCAGGTCGAGGGCGCGCACGAGTTCGGTGTCCTTGGCGAGCGAGGCGGTCGCGAAGGGCTCGGGCACGATGGCGACGGCCGTGCGGTCGTTGTTCAGGCGGGCCAGGGCCTCGGAGGGCTCGGAGACGTATTCGAGCGTGACCTTGTCGGAGAGCTGCGCCTTGGCCAGCAGGTACTCGACGGTGTAGCCCGGCACCGATCCCTTGCCGGTCAGGTAGACCGTGCGCCCGGCCAGGCCGTCGAGGTCGTGTACGCCGTCGTCGTAGGTGACGCCGTAAAGCACGCCGAGCGTGTTGATGCCGATGACGCGGATCGCTCCATCTGTCTGCTTGTAGAGCTTGGCGGCGAGGTTGGCGGGCACGCAGGCGATGTCGAACTCGCCGGCGGCCACGCGTGGCACGAGCTCGTCTGCCGTCGCCGCGACCGCGAACTCGTAGGATGCCCTGTCGTTGGCGAGCGCGTCCTGCTCCTGCATCAGATGCGCCATGCCGATGGCCGTCGGCCCCTTCATGGCGGCCACCGTGAGCGGGGCGCCGCCCTCGCCGTTGGCGCCGTTTTCCGGTGTCGTGCCCGTTGCGCAACCGGCAAGCCCGGCGAGGAGCACGCCGAGGGCGATCGTGGTCAGGCAGGTGCCGATGATTCGTCCGATTCTCATGGTTCGCGTCCTTCCGTCGTATCGTGGCCGTAGATTCTAGCATGGGCGCCGCGCGCCGATGTTTCCGTCCTGTGACAAACGTGCACGGGATGAGACAAAT
>CATLBX010000225.1 GCA_949879855.1 uncultured Coriobacteriia bacterium | reverse complement strand
AACGGGTCGATGATGTTGTCGTCGTCCAGGTCGGCTGTGGCGGCCTCGTAGGCGATGTTCACCGGGTGGTTCAGAGGCAGGTTCCATACGGGGAACGTCTCGTACTTCGCGTAGCCCGCCTTCACGCCGCGCTGGTTCTCGTGGTAGAGCTGACTCAGGCATGTGGCCATCTTTCCCGAGCCGGGGCCCGGCGCGGTGACCACCACGAGCGGGCGCGTCGTCTCGATGAAGTCGTTCTTGCCGAAGCCGTCCTCGCTCACGATGCGGTCGAGGTCGTTGGGGTAGCCCTCGATGGAATGGTGCAGGTAGTGGGTGATGCCCATCTCGGCCAGGCGCTTGCGGAAGGCGTCGGCGGCGGGCTGGTTGGCGTAGCGGGTGAGCACCACGCTGCCCACCATGAAGCCCATGGAGCGGAACACGTCCATGAGGCGCAGCACGTCCTCGTCATAGGTTATGCCCAGGTCGCCGCGCACCTTCGACTTCTCGATGTCGTTGGCGTTGATGGCGATGACTATCTCGACGTCGTCGGCCATCGACTGCAGCATGCGTATCTTGATGTCGGGCTCGAAGCCGGGCAGCACGCGGCTGGCATGGTAGTCGTCGAACAGCTTGCCGCCGAACTCAAGATAGAGCTTGCCGCCGAACTGGTCGATGCGCTCGCGGATGTGCTCGGCTTGCAGGGCGATGTACTTGCTGTTGTCGAAACCTTCGCGCATGGCGGCTCCTCCAGGGCGTTCGAGGCGGGGATACAAAAAAAGATGCACCCATTATAGCAACTCGCGTGCGGTGCCTTGGGGTTGCTCGGCCGCCGGGACGGTTGGTTTTCGCGTTGCGAAACAGGGATTTTACCAGCGCGCAACAAGGGGGAGGAGGGCACGGGTTCGCAGGCGCGATCGGGTCGTTCTTGGCCGCATGGGAGCTTTCGGGGCTGGCGCGTGGGCAATGCGGCTAGTGGGGCGAGAGAGGCGTTCGGATGACTTTGAAAATTGATGCCGATTCGCCATCCCCGACGCCTTGCTGCCGCAACTCAAGGAGGCGAGCGCTTCCATCTGCCGGGTAGCCTACACGGTCGGCTTGGCGTAAAAAGAAGGGCCCCGGGGATGCCCGGGGCCTTCCGCGATTGACGCATGATGTTCAAGCATGTGGCACAAGATAGGGGGTTATTCGACGATTCCTCACGGTGGCTATAGGATGCTTGTTGATATTGACAATATAAATATAGCTACCATAATAATGATATGTTCATATATGGTGTCATATCATTCGAGTGGGACGAGGCGAAGGCCGAGAGCAACTTGCGCAAGTATGGCGTTTCCTTCGATGAGGCATCAACGGTGTTCTACGACCCGCACGCCTTGGTCATCCATGACGAAGCTCACTCTTACGATGAGGATCGGTTCGTCATCCTGGGGTTGAGCGCGATAGCGCGAACGCTCACAGTGTGCCACTGCTATCGGGAAGTGAACGAGGTCATACGCATCATCTCTGCCCGCAAGGCCACGAAGGCCGAGGATTCCAGTTATTGGAGGCGTCGCAATGAAGGCTGAGTACGATTTTT
>CATLBX010000224.1 GCA_949879855.1 uncultured Coriobacteriia bacterium | reverse complement strand
CACGAAAAAGACGGTGACGCCCAGCAGGCCGCCGCAGGCGAAGCGCAGGTCGAGGTGGTAGGCGATGACGGCGATGACGGCCAGGGCACGCAGGCCGTCGAGCGACGCGATGTAGCGCTTCTTAACATTTTTGGGAGCTCGCGCTCCCCGGGTCCGTGCCGTCACTGCCCCCTCCATCTTCACAGCAGGCAATATAATGCGCGCGCGTGAAGGGCGCAAGCACGGGGAGCGTCATAAACGCCCTCCGCTCGAACTGGCGAAAACGACGGGCAGTGGTCGCGAAACGTGGCATTTGTGGCGAAAATGGCGACCAGTGGTCGCGAAAAGCCGCATTTCGAAGGCAGAGGTCGTCCGTTTTGCCAGCAATGCGCCGGCAATCCTACTTGGCCTGGTATTCGTCGTAGACTTCCTGGAAGGCCACGAGGGCACCGCGGATCGTCGCCTCGTCGCAGCAGTAGCCCACGCGCGTCCAGCCCTTCGTGAGGAAGCCGTCGCTTGGGACGAGCAGCAGCTCGTGTTGGCGGCAGACCTCGCAAAACGCCTGGGCGTCGGGCTCCAGCGCCTCGATCCACATGTAGAACGCGCCCTGGGGCTCGATGACGTGGTAGCCGATCTCGCGCAGGCCCTCCATGAGGATCTTGCGGTTGCGGTCGTAGGGCTCGACGTCGACGGGCGCGTCGACGCACTCGGCCACGGCCAGCTGGAAGAGCACCGAGTCGCAGATGTAGCCGAGGGAGCGGCCCGCGCCGCACACGGCCTTGTAGACGCGGTCGAAGTCGGGCATCGTGTCCGGCACGAGCAGGTAGCCGATGCGCTCGCCGGGCAGCGAGAACGACTTGGACCACGAGTAGCACACGAAGGTCGCGTCGTAGAGGCTGGGAATCCACGCCGGGGTCAGGCCGTCGTAGACGAGCTCGCGGTAGGGCTCGTCGCTGATGAGGTAGATGACGTGGCCGTACTCGGCGGATTTGGCGCGCAGCAGGTCGGCCAGTTGCGTGAGGTTTTCGTCGTCATAGACCGAGCCCACGGGGTTGTTGGGCGTGTTGATGATGATGGCCGCGGTCTTGGGGGTGATGGCCGCGGCGATGGCGTCGATGTCGAGCATGAAGTCGCTCGCGCGCGCGGGCACCTCCACGGTCACCGCGCCGGCGTTGCTCGCCCAGGTCTTGTACTCGGGGAAGTACGGCGTGATGGCGATGAGCTCTTCGCCGGGCTGCACCACGGCCTTGATGGCGATGCAGATGGCCGAGGACGCGCCCGCCGTGAGGTAGAGGTTGCCGGCGGTGTAGTGGGTGCCGAAGCGGCGGTTGAGGTTGCCGGCGATGGCTTCGCGGGCCTCGACGAGGCCGGGCGACATCGAGTAGGCGTGCATGGTGCCGCCGCCTTCGCGGGCCAGGCGGGCGATGGTCTCGTCGACGATGGCGGGGGAGGGTACGGACGGGTTGCCGATGGAGAGGTCGAAGACCTTGTCGTCGCCGATCTGCGCCTTGCGTTCGAGGCCATAGGCGAAGATCTCGCGGATCTTGTTGGGTGCGGCACCCAGGGCGTACATGTCGTCGTTGATCATGGGGGCTCCTTGTCGAGCGAAATTGCATGCGGATTCCAGTGTAGCGCAATGAGACAAGTGCACAGGGTATTTGTCTCATCGCGATG
>CATLBX010000223.1 GCA_949879855.1 uncultured Coriobacteriia bacterium | reverse complement strand
CGACCCCGCCACGGCCACGACCGACACCGCGACCGAGAACGCCGCCGTCGCCGCCGGTTCGCTCGCCGAGGCGTTGCCCGCGATCTGCGCCGAGGCGGCAGCGGCCACCGGGGACGTCATCGACGTTGCCGCGCAGCTCGACGGCTCAACCGTCACCGCGCAGTTCACCTGCCCCAGCGGGCGCGTCCTCGACATCGAGGTCGAGCTCGGGCCGGGCGGGACCTACCGCATCACCAAGTGGAACATGACCGCCAAGGTCAACACTGCCGAGACCGATACCCTTTGGTCGGGCATGTAAGGAAGAGGACGATAGACAAGGCAGATGCACAGGGCGTTTGCCTTGCCCAAGGAAGGGAAAGGGCCATGTTACTTTCGGAGCTCCTGAAGCAGATGATCGACCTGAAGGCGTCGGACATCTTCGTGGTGGCCGGTCTGCCGCTCACCTACAAGGTCAACGGACGGCAGGTGCGCATGGAGGGCGAGCCGCTCAAGCCCGAGAGCACGCGCACGGTCGTCGAGGCCATCTACGAGATCGCCGGACGCGACTTCAACGGGTTTCTCGCCAAGGACAACCTCGACGAGGACTTCTCGTTCGCGCTTCCCGGCATCGGCCGCTTCCGCGCCAACGTGTTTCGCCAGCGCGGTTCGCTGTCCGCGGTCATCCGCGTCATTCCCTTCGGCCTGCCCGATCCCGAGGAGCTGCACATCCCCGACAGCGTGCTCAAGCTCGCCGACCTGACCAAGGGCCTCGTGCTCGTCACCGGCCCGGCCGGTTCCGGCAAGTCGACGACCCTGGCCTGCATCATCGACCGCATCAACCGCGAGCGCAACCGCCACATCATCACGCTCGAGGACCCCATCGAGTACGTGCATCGCCACGAGAACTGCATTGTGACCCAGCGCGAGGTCCCCACCGACATCGCCACCTACGCCGAGGGCCTGCGCAGCGCCATGCGCGAGTCCCCGGACATCATCCTGCTGGGCGAGATGCGCGACGCCGAGACCATCGGCATCGCGATCACGGCGGCCGAGATGGCGCAGCTCATCTTCTCGACGCTGCACACCAACAGCGCGGCCGGCACCATCGACCGCATCATCGACGCCTTCCCCGCCGAGCAGCGCCACATGATCCGCATGCAGCTGTCCCTCGTGCTCCAGGCGGTGGTGAGCCAGCAGCTCGTCCCGGCCGTCGACGGCACGACGCTGCCGGTCTTCGAGATCATGGTGGCCAACGCGGCCATCCGCAACCTCATCCGCGAGGAGAAGACCTACCAGATCGACTCGATCATCGCCGCCGGTGGACGCGAGGGCATGCGCACCATGGACCAGAGTCTGTTCGAGCTCGTCAAGGAGGGCAAGATCACGGCCGAGACGGCGCTGCGCCATAGCATCCACCCGTCGTCGCTGGAGCGTCGCCTGGAGACCGAGGGCGTCAAGTAGGACGTCGGAAGCGGCATTTGAGAGGGCCGCGCGCACGCGACGCAATATTTCGCCGTATAAGGCGTTTTAGGTTTCAAAACGAAGGGAGACCCGCATGGGGTCTCCCTTTTGCGTTACAGGGCAAAATAACGCGATGAAATGCCGTGGGTGCAAACGAGGGGACAGACCCCTGGGTGGCAAAGCGGTGATTCGGCAGGCGACGGGCGCGGGCGGCGGGGGAAGGAGGGGGGCCGCGCGGGAGAAACAACAACCGAAAGGGAGCACAAGA
>CATLBX010000222.1 GCA_949879855.1 uncultured Coriobacteriia bacterium | reverse complement strand
GACCCCGAAGAGCGGGTTGAGGCCCAGGTACCCGATGCCGTTGGCAATCATGTCGAGACGCTCGAGAAAGGTCGCGGGCGCGCTGCCGCGAATGAGCGCGGCCGTGACGGCAACGAGCGGCCCCAGGATGGCAAGCGGTGCCGTGAGACGCATGTGCCCACGCAGGAAGTCCTCCAAGCGGGGCCAGAACGCCACGAGCGCGACCAGGTAGGCGAGCGTGACGACGTTGAAGGGCGGCAAGTCGCCCCAGGAAGGCACCAGGTACAGGCAGATGCCCGTGCCCACGCCAATCACGAGCTTCACGATCGTGACGGCGGCATCGGCAAGCACCGCACCCCAGGTCCGGCCACGCTTGGCGTAGAGCAGCATGACGACGAGGCCGATGACGAGCGCGCCGAAGCTCCCGAGCGAGAGGGTGAGCGCGAGCGCCACCAGCACGAGGGGCTCGCCGTGACGCAGGATGCGGTCGACCATGCCGTCACCCTTGAGGCCGAGCAGCGCAAACCAGCCGATGACCATGAAGATGCCAAGGGCGTTGGCACCGCCCAGCGGCCAACCCAGACGCGAGACCGTCCCGCCGAAGGCGGCGACGACGAAGATGCCGATGCCGATGGTGGCCGCGAGCACGATCCACGCCACGCTCGCCCGGCGCAAAAAGCGCGCCTCGTCCTCGTCCATGCTGGCAACGGCCAGGTAGACGGCAATCAGTATCGCCTGCACGCAGACATAGCCTTCCGTCAACGTGCCGTAGGTGCGAAGGGAGCCGTATCCGCTGAGCACGATGTAGATGAGCAGCGGGACGAAGATCCACAGGTCGAGCTTCATGCTGCGCCTGGTGAGCAGCGCGACGCAGAGCATGAGCCCCAGAACGCACACCATCTGGGCGTTTCCCACACCGGTGAACGAAAGCGCGATGATGACGAGCAGCGTGCACAGCGCGACGCAGTTGTCGTTCGCGAACTGCACGACATCGAAACGCGGCGTTTTGACAGCGGTGCTCGCCATGGCGCCTAGCCTTCCGCGGCGTCCTTCTCGACGCGCTCCATCACCTGCGCTGCCTGCTGTTCGGCCTGCTCCTTCTTGTTGTTGAAGGCCACGGCGATCATGAGCTTGATGCGGTTGAGCTGGTTGACCTCGCTGGCGCCGGGGTCGTAGTCCACGGCCACGATGTTGCTCTGCGGGTACTGGCGGCGCATCTCCTTGATGACGGCCTTGCCCACCACGTGGTTGGGCAGGCACGCGAAGGGCTGGCAGCACACGATGTTGGGCGTGCCCTCCTTCACGAGCTCGACCATCTCGCCGGTGAGCAGCCATCCCTCGCCCATGGTGTTGCCCAGGTCGATGATGTCGCTCGCGCCTTGCGCGATGTCCCCGATGTGCATGATGGGCTCGAAGCGCTCGGAGGCGGCCAGCGCCTTGCGCACCGGGTCGCGCAGCTTCTCGAAGAAGGCGACGACGCCCTTGGCGCCCACGTACTTCTTGAGGTTGGGCGTGAGCTCCTGGTGGCGAAACGCCGGGTTGAGCATGCCGAAGAGGAAGAAGTCCACAAGCCCGGGGACGTTGGCCTCGCAACCCTCGTCCTCGATGATCTGGACGATCTGGTTGTTGGCCGTGGGGTGGAACTTCACGAGGATTTCGCCCACGACGCCCACGCGCGGCTTGCTGCCGAAGTTCTCGCAGGGCAGCGTGTCGAAGTCATGGACGACCTGGTTGATGACGCGCTTGACGTCGCGCCACTTGAACTCGCACACATGCTCCTTGAGGTAATCCATCCACGTGCGGAACAGGGCGTC
>CATLBX010000221.1 GCA_949879855.1 uncultured Coriobacteriia bacterium | reverse complement strand
CGCCCACGAGCATCGATGACGTCCATGCGATTTCGTCGAGCGTTGACATACCGGTCATTCTCACCGTCGTCACCTTCGACGAGCTCATTGCCACCAAGATCATGGCGGGTGCCCGCGTGGTCAATGTCGCCGCCGGCAAGGACACGCCTTCGGTCGTCGAGGCCGTACGCGCCCGTTTTCCCGAGCGCCCATCATCGCGAGCGGCGGCAAGGACGCGGCCTCCATCAAGAGCACCATTGACGCAGGCGCCGATGCCATCACCTGGGTGCCGCCCACCATGCAACAGCTCCAGCGCGAGCTCATGGACGTGAATCGCGCCGCGGGCCAGCCAGGCGAACCGGACGCCGTGGCGTAAGGATTGCCCGTGGGGCTCATCGAGATCTTCCTCATCGGCGTTGGGCTGTCGATGGACGCGTTTGCCGTGTCCGTCTGCAAGGGCCTGGGCATGCATCGCGTCAATTACGGTCATGCGCTGGTCATCGCGCTGTTCTTCGGCGTCTTCCAGGGCCTCATGCCGGTGATTGGCTGGGCGCTGGGCAGTACCTTTGCCGTCTACGTCACGACCGTAGACCACTGGATTGCCTTCGTGTTGCTCGCCGCCGTGGGTGGCAAGATGCTCTGGGACGCCTTTCATGACGAGCCCGATGAATGCTGCGAGGAAGGTGCGGACAAGCTCGACCTGCGCGAGCTGTTCATGTTGGCCATCGCCACGAGCGTCGATGCCCTGGCCGTCGGAATCAGCTTCTCGTTTCTGCAGATCGACATCGTGCGGGCCGCGTTCGTCATCGGCATCACGACCTTCTGCCTTTCGATCATCGGCGTTGTCGTTGGAAACCGCTTTGGTGCGCGCTTCGAGAGGACCGCTCAGGTCATCGGGGGCGCCGTGCTCGTCGTCATCGGCCTCAAGATACTCCTCGAACATCTGGGTATCATCGCGTTCTAGCATGCGATGCCGCGGCGAAGCGGTATCATGAGGCACTGTTTTATCTGACGGCACATCGGAGGTTGGCCATGCACGAGGCGTATGATCCGCATTCCATCGAACCCAAATGGCAGAAGCGCTGGGCGGAGCATGAGCTTTTCAAGCTAGACGAGGCATCGACGCGTCCCGCGAAGTACGTGCTCGAGATGTTTCCGTATCCGAGCGGTGACATCCACATGGGTCACGTGCGCAATTACACCATCGGCGACGTCTACGCCCGCTACCTCCACATGAACGGCTACGACGTGCTGCACCCCATTGGCTGGGACGCCTTTGGCCTGCCGGCCGAGAACGCCGCCATCAAGCATCATAGCCACCCTGCCACCTGGACCTTCGAGAACATCGAGACTCAGATGGCGAGCTTCAAGCGCATGGGCCTTTCCTACGATTGGGACCGCACGGTCATCACCTGCAAGGAGGACTATTACCGCTGGGGCCAGTGGTTCTTCCTCAAGATGTACGAGAAGGGCCTGGCCTATCGCAAGTCCAATCCCGTCAACTGGTGCCCCGACTGCAAGACGGTGCTCGCCAACGAGCAGGTCGAGCAGGGCACGTGCTGGCGTTGCCATTCCATGGTGGAGCGTCGCGAGCTCGACCAGTGGTACCTCAAGATCACCGATTACGCCCAGGAACTCCTCGACGACCTCGACAAGCTGCCCGGCTGGCCCGAGCGCGTCAAGCAGATGCAGGCCAACTGGATCGGTCGCAGCGAGGGCGCCGAGGTCGAGTTCACGCTGTGCGACGAGAGCGGCGAGCCCACCGACGAGAAGATCACCGTGTTCACGACGCGCCCGGATACGCTCTTCGGCTGCACCTTCTTCATGCTCGCACCCGAGCACAAGCTCGTCGAGCGTCTGGTCGCGGGTACCGAGT
>CATLBX010000220.1 GCA_949879855.1 uncultured Coriobacteriia bacterium | reverse complement strand
GAAGGAAACGGGCGAAGCCGCGAAGAAGGGAATAGAGAACGGCGCGAAAGCCGCCGGCACCAACGTCGACCTCGATCACATCGACAAGAACGCCGTGCTCGACAAGGTCGAGAGCTTCCAGGACCGCGTCGACAAGATGTTCGAGGAAGACGACGAGGAACAGCCCGCCAAGGACGACCAAACCGCGAAATGAGACAAATACCCTGTGTATTTGTCTCATTCAGTGGACATGGCCGTGCATCTGGGCGGCGTCGGTCGTCGTCACGACCAGCTTGCCATGGAGCACGCCCTTGGTGCCAAGCAATGCGTCGGCAATGGAGCGAATCACCTTGCTCTGGCCCCTCATGAGAACCACCTCGAGGCAATTCTCCTCATCGAGATGCACGTGAACCGTCGAGACGATCTCGTCCACATGCTCGTGCTGAATGGCGTCCAACTTGTCGCGTAGGTCATTGGAATGATGGTCGAAGACCATGGTGAGCGTACCGAAGATGCTCGAATCCGGATCCTCGACCTCCTCTTCGATGAGCGCACCGCGCACGAGGTCTCGAATGGCCTCGGAACGGTTCTTCGCGATGCCGCGCCGCGCCGTGTACCTATCCAGCTCATCCATCAGGTCCTCGGGCATCGCCACCGAAAAGCGCACGAGTTCGCTCATGGCAGTCCCTTTCCGTGCAGAGGTTCGTCATCCATCGCAGGTGATGGTACCATCAAACGACCATCATCTCCCCTAGATGGAACAGGCGTCCGGGTTGAACACGGCCGCATGCTTTGCGTTGACGGCCTGCGCATCCGAAAAGACGACGAAGAAGTACGCGAGCATCTCCTCGAAGGAATCGAACATCATCGGTGCACCCAGATAGCCGCCGCATCCGCACTGCGGCAGCGTGCGCACCACGGCGCCGGGTTGCGTGACGGGAGGCTTTGGCAGGCGATCCCATCGACTGTAACGACGCCAGTGCCCCTCGGGCTGCTTGATGACGAGTTGGCCCGTATCGCCCGCGATGTCGCCCACGAGCTTCACGAGCGGCTCCGCGCCCGCGTCCCGCGGATTGGCACAACCGGCATCCGCTACGCAATCGCACCGGTAGGCCGCGCCACAGGAGCCGTCGATGAAGGCGATGACGTGAAGGTCGCCGGCGGCGCCGACGCGCGCGAGATAGGCGTCAGGCCGGGCTTCGCCCGCTTCGTCCGCATCCCTCAGCAACACGAAGGAGCATCCGTCGATGGGCGGAATGCTCGCGAGGGGCGCGCTCTGGATATGGTTTCGGGAAGATTTCACGGCTTTGGCCTCCCTAGAACGTCGCCTTGTGAATGAACTCGCGCATCTTGCGTGCCGCGACCGGATTGACCTTGGGCAGGCGGTTGTCGATGAGCTTGAGCATGTTCTCCTGATCCTTGGGCACAAGCCCCTCGAAGCGGATGATGTCGGTGTCGTGCGAGCAGTTGACGTACGTCGCGCAGTCGAGGTTGGCGATGAAGGTGCGAATCTCCTCGATCATCTCGACCTCGTCGGGCGGCGTCCAGCTGCCATTCGCGATATCCGCAGCAAGCGGCCAGGTCGCCGTGGGGGTGATGGTCACAATGAGGATGTGTCCCGGAGCCGCCTCGCTGAAGGCCCTGGCGCTCGCCATGGCATTTTCCTGGCCCTTGCCGGCGCCGGCCATGCCCGCGAGGTAGAAGTACGTGAAGTCGATGCCGGCCTTGTGCAGACGCTGCCCCTGTTCGGCGACGTCGGCGGCCGTATGCCCCTTCTCCATGAACGCGAGCGCGGGATCATAGCCACTCTCGGCACCGATGCTCAGGTCATCGACGCCATGGGAGGCCAGCAAGACGAGCTCCTCGTCAGTCTTGCTCTTGATGTCGGCGATGCGGCAAAAGCCGCCGAAGCTCGTGATACACGGAAGCTTCTCCTTGACGAGCTCGCAAAGATCATTCGCCCCAACCAACATCGCATCAAC
>CATLBX010000219.1 GCA_949879855.1 uncultured Coriobacteriia bacterium | reverse complement strand
GGTCACGTACCACACGACCGCGTAGCCCGCGGCATAGCTCGTGATCATCGAGACGGCCTGTCCGGCCCATATGACCGCGATGATGGAAAGCCAGTTTTTCTGCAGGGGCAGCCCCGCGGCACTCGTGGCGATGGTCGGCTGCTCGTCGTCTTTGGGCGTCACTGTCCCTCCTCACGTAGACGTACGCCATACGTTAAACGAAACGCACGGATGCTCGTCCCACAAGTTGGCAACGCATCGGGCCATGACGCGTATTTTCTGTGCGCGTCCCATTTGACGTCATCGCATGCTTCGCGGGGGAGTACAATAGTAACAATGTGAACGGGCACAGGAGAGTGCCCCCATTCAAGTCAAAGGAGGCTTTGAATGAAGGAAGTTCAGCTTTTCATCAACGGCGAGTTCCTCGACAACGGCGATCGCGAGATGCGTGACAACATCAACCCCGCCACCGAGGAGGTCATCTCGCGTTTCCCCATGGCCACGCAGGCCGACGTCGATGCGGCCGTCGATGCGGCCTACGAGGCCCAGAAGTCCTGGGAGAAGGTTCCCGCCATCGAGCGTGCCGGCTACCTGATGGAGCTCGTCGAGCTTTTGCAGGAAAACCAGGAGCTCATGGCCCGCACCACCTCCGAGGAGATGGGCAAGCCGCTCTCGCAGGCCATGGACGAGGCCGGTTGGCTACCCGCCTACCTGCAGTACATGGCCGCGCAGGCACGCCACCTCAAGGGCCAGATCATCCCGTCGGACCGTCCCAACGAGAACATCTTCCTGTACAAGATGCCCATCGGCGTTGCCGGCCAGATCATGCCGTGGAACTTCCCGCTGTTCCTCATCGGCCGTAAGGTCGCTCCGGCGCTCATCGCCGGCTGCACCGTTGTGCTCAAGGCATCGTCGGATTGCCCCAACGGCGCCTACGAGTTCGCCAAGCTCGTCGAGAAGTCCTCACTTCCCAAGGGCGTCATCAACGTCATCACCGGCTCCGGTGCGCTCACGGGCAATGCCCTTGCCTCCAACCCCAAGATCTCCATCGTCACCATCACCGGCTCCACCGAGGTGGGCAAGAAGATCATGAAGGCCGCCGCCGACAACGTCACCAAGGTGTCGCTCGAGCTGGGCGGTAAGGCGCCCGTCATCGTCATGAACGACTGCAAGCTCGACGAGACGGTCGACAACGTGGTCGCCTCGCGCGTCATCAACACCGGCCAGGTGTGCAACGCCGCCGAGCGCGTCTACGTGCAGGAGGGCATCGCCGAGGAGTTCACCAAGAAGGTCATCGAGAAGATGAAGACCCTCACCTACGGCCCGGCCCTTGCCGGTGACTTCGACATGGGCTCCATGGTCAACAAGGCCCAGCAGGAGCATGTCGACGAGATGGTGCAGTCCGCCATCGCCGAGGGCGCCACGGTTGCCTGCGGCGGTCACAAGGCGCAGGTGGATGGCAAGGGCTTCTTCTACGAGCCCACGGTCATCACCGGCTGCACCCATGACATGCGCATCATGCGCGAGGAGATCTTCGGGCCCGTATTACCCATCACCACCTTCAAGACGCTCGACGAGGCCATCGAGATGGCCAACGACAGCGTCTACGGCCTGACGAGCTCCATCTTCACCACGGACTACGACACGGTCATGCGCGCCATGAACGAGATCAAGTTCGGCGAGACCTACGTCAACCGCGAGCATTTCGAGGCCTTCCAGGGCTTCCACCAGGGCGTGCGCCAGTCCGGCATCGGTGGCGAGGACGGCGAGTTGGGCGTCGAGGAGTACCTCGAGACCCACGTGTGCTACGTCGACTGGGACACCGAGCGCAACAAGGCGTAAGGGCCGTCACATATCATGCGCAGCAGGGGAGCGCTCCGCTTGGGGCGCTCCCCTTCGTTTCGAAAGGACCGCGCACCCGGGCATTCCCGCCGCGGGGGGGGGGGTGCTTGACCCCTCTTTCGCGTTTGTACTAGTCTTCAAATAATCGTCAGGGG
>CATLBX010000218.1 GCA_949879855.1 uncultured Coriobacteriia bacterium | reverse complement strand
TTCCTCCTCTTCCATATGATGTTCAGCAAGCTGGTGGGCAAGCATTCCGACCGCATCCGAGGATACGGCGAACGCCTCATGCATGTCATGCGCTTCTTCGACGTGAAGGGCTACATCATCATGATCGTGATGATGGGCGGCGGCATCGCCTTGCGCTCATTCGGCCTCGTGCCTGGCTGGTTCGTGGCGTTCTTCTATACCGGGCTCGGATGCGCGCTGACGCTGGCAGGCATCGGCTTCCTCGTCCACTACGTGCATCGTGGCGGCTCCATCACCTGTCCGGTCACGAAGAAGACCCGCTTGGCGTAGGGATGGCTGGGCAAAGGTTTCCCCCAACTCCATATCTTTGAAAGAATCCTTGACTTGAAGCTAAGTTTAGGTGATAGAACTGCATGCATAAGGCTAATTCATGACTCGAGGGGACCATCATGGCCAAGGTACAGCAGACGGCAGGACGCGATACGCTCGGGAACTTCGCCCCGATGTTCGCCGAGCTCAACGACGACGTGCTCTTCGGCGAGGTGTGGAGCGATGACACGCTCGACCTCAAGACACGCTCCATGCTCACGGTGACGACACTCGTGGCAAAGGGACTCGTGGACTCGTCATTCGAGTACCACCTGACGAGCGCCAGGCAAAACGGCGTGAGCGCCCAGGAGATGGCGGCGCTGCTCACCCACGTGGCGTTCTACGCCGGTTGGCCCAACGCCTGGGCGGCGTTTCGCATGGCGCTTCCGGTCTACGGCGACGAGCTCGAGGACGTGCAACCTCGGGGCGGTCTGTTTGGGCTGGGACAACCCAACGACGCCTATGCGCAGTACTTCACGGGGCGGTCGTACCTCAACCCGCTCACCGACCCCGAGAATACCCAGTTCGTGGCCAACGTCACCTTCGAGCCCGGCTGCCGCAACAACTGGCACGTCCATCACGCCGACGAGGGCGGCGGGCAGATCCTGCTCGTCACCGACGGGCGTGGCTGGTACCAGGAGTGGGGTAGGGAGGCCCAGGAGCTGCATCCGGGCGATTGCGTGACCATCCCGGCTGGCGTGAAGCACTGGCACGGCGCGGCCAAGGACAGTTGGATGAGCCACGTGGCCTTCGAGGCGTCCGGCTCGGGCATGAGCAACGAGTGGCTCGAGCCCGTGAGCGACGAGGAGTACGACAAGCTGGGCTAGATGCCTAATCCAGCCTGCGTAGCGTGGCACGGGACTTGCCCGCGCGCTTGGCGACATAGAGCGCCTCGTCGGCCACCTGGTACAACTCGTCGAAGGTGACGGGGAAGCGCGTGGTGGCGGCCGCACCGATGGTGATGGAGGGGCGCAGGTCCTCGGGCAGATCAGCCGGGCGATTTCCCTCGGCGTAGAGGCCCGCCGATAGCTGGTCGAGCACGCGGCTCAGGGCCGGGTCGCTGCCCAGGCCGGCTGCGAAGATGGCGAACTCGTCGCCACCGAGGCGGACGATGATGTCATCCCTGCGCATGTTGTGGACGAGGAAGTTCGCGATTTCCTGCAACACGCGGTCGCCCATGGGGTGCCCGAATCCATCATTGACCTGCTTGAAATCATCGACGTCCACGAGGAGCAGGCAGCAGCCGTCACGGCATTCCTCGCCGGAGAGCGCCTGCTCGATGCGCGTCATCGCGGCGTTGCGGTTGAAGACGCCCGTGAGACCGTCCAACTCCGCCATCTTGCGCAGGTTCGCCTCGCGC
This sequence comes from uncultured Coriobacteriia bacterium, assembly GCA_949879855.1. Taxonomy (GTDB): domain Bacteria; phylum Actinomycetota; class Coriobacteriia; order Coriobacteriales; family QAMH01; genus QAMH01. Next base: position 276 of record CATLBX010000218.1, on the reverse strand, counting down.
ATGACCATGGCGTGCGTGTCGAGCAGACGTCCCACGTGGCGTAGCGGCAGGCCCGTGTCGTCATCGAAGATGACGAAGGACTGGTAGCGGCACCAGATGGGGTTGCCCTCGTCGTCGGGCAGCGAGGTTTCGATGTCGATGAAGTCGCCCTTTTCGACGACCTCGTGCAGGGACCCGGCATCATGGACTTCCAGGTCGATGTCGCAGGCCTTGTCGCAGCGCTTGCGCAAGATGAGGTCACCCGAGAGGGGAGGGCGCCTGAAACGTGCCTCGAAG
>CATLBX010000217.1 GCA_949879855.1 uncultured Coriobacteriia bacterium | reverse complement strand
ACTCAGGGCATTGTCGAGCAGGATGGCTACGAGCTGGGCAAGCTTGCCCCCGTCTCCCTCGACCTCGATGCCATCCTCAATGTCGGCAATGAGTTGCATGCCGCGCTCGAAGGCTCGCGGCTCGTTGGAGAGCGCTTCGGCCTCGACGATGTGGCTCAGGTCCACCGTTTCGCGCGACACGGCCTGTTCCTCGGGACGGGCGAGCTCCAGAAGCTGGCTCACGAGAAGCCCAAGGCGTTCGTTCTCGTAGCGCATGTTGTGGAGCCACTGGTTATCGCCCACTTCGCGCTGGAGCATCTCGGCATTTGCCTCCATGATCGCCACGGGCGTCTTGAGCTCGTGACCGGCATCCGAGATGAAGCGACGCTGCGCCTCGTAGGCTTGCTGCATGGGCCGCACGATGCGACCGGCAAGCCACCGCGCGACGAAGAAGAGCGCCACGAGCGCGATGAGGCCCACGATGAGGGTGTAGCGAAACAGCGTTCCCATGCTCTCGGTGACGAGCGTGTTGTCCATGAAGGCGACGAGCGTGTATCCTGCCGCACGTTCAACGGCGAACATGAGGGAGCCTTCCAGACCGCTTTTCTCGCCCCTTACGACGGCTTCGCGCGCGAGGCTGGCGAGCTCGCCGCTGGTATATCCGCTTGACGTGGTGTTCTCCACGGCCACGACGTTGCCGAGCATGTCGAAGAGCACGGCGTAGTAGGGGGCTGACTGTGGCCGTCCGTCATCGCGCCACTGCGGCACGTCGTTTGGTCGCGTGAAGCCCAGGGGCAGCCGTTCTGTCTGGTAACCCGCGGCATAGCCCTCGAGCATGCGCGTGTTTCGGTCGTAGACCTCCGCGTAGCTGAAGGCGTAGATGGCGATGAGCGTGGCGATGAAGAGCAGCGCGAGCACCGCCATGATGGCCGCGATGATGCGCTTGCGCGAGCGCTCGAACAACTCGGACGTTCTCATGACAGCACCTCGTCGGGCATGTGGAGCTCGTAGCCGATGCCACGCACGGCCTTGATTTGGATACGCGAGTCCACGAAGGCGAGCTTCTTCCTCGTGAACGTCAAATACACCTCGACCTTGTTGTATTCCGCGTCGCAATCGCTTCCCCATATGCGCTGTGCCAGTTGCTCGCGCGTGAGGATGCGATTGCGATTGCGCGCGAAGTACTCGAGTATGCGGAATTCCTTGTCGCTCAGGCGCACGCTCTCGTCCGTCTGCGTGTTGCGCAGGGTGAGCGTCGGCTCGTCGAGGGCGATGTCTCCGACCGAGAGCTCATCGCCGTTTCCTGCCATGCCGCCGCGTCGCGAGAGAGCGCGCAAGCGGGCGAGTAGCTCCGCCGTGAGGAAGGGCTTCACAAGATAGTCGTCGGCGCCGCTGTCGAGTCCCCGCACCTTGTCTTCGAGTTCGCCGCGCGCCGTGAGCATGAGTATGGGCGTGGCTACGCCCGCACGGCGAAGCTCGTGGGCAATCGAGAATCCGTCTTGGGAGGGGAGCATGACATCGAGGACGATGATGTCGTATACGCCGCTTTGGGCGGCAAGCAGCGCCTCGGTGCCATCGGCATACCAATCGACGTCATAGCCCTCCTGCTTCAGGAGCGCCAAAAGCGCCTCGGCCATGCGTCGTTCGTCTTCTGCGAGCAGGAGCTTCATGGCAGCCAATCGTTCGTCCGGATAATGTCCCCATGATAATCGAGCCAGATGAAAAAACTCCTTGCATGGACGCAAGAGTTGCACGATAATCTCGCCGCTGTGTTTTTCGATGAAGCTTCCGGAATCCCGCTTGAGCGCGAGACCGGGAGTGGAGAAAACTCTGGAGAATCTCTTAAATGAGTGCCGAAGGTGCAAGACCCGCGCGGGTCGAAACTCTCAGGCAAAAGGACAGAGGCACATTTTTGACCTTCTCTGGCAGCGCGGTTTTGTATTGCAAGGGAGGGTTTTCTTATGGACGTCCTAGACGACATCGACGTAACCATCAACACCTATCTG
>CATLBX010000216.1 GCA_949879855.1 uncultured Coriobacteriia bacterium | reverse complement strand
ACCGACGAGTCACCGAAGTTCGTGAACGGCGTCTTAGGCCGCATCGCGAGCGAGGTCTGCGGCGAGGACGCCGCTCAGCTCGATGCGAATGCGCTCGAGCCGCAAGCTTCGATAGATGAGGTATGACGATGTCAGAGAGTTCCAAGGAAACATTCGGCGAGGTCCGAGCGCGGCTCGATGAGATTGTCTCCGAAGTACGTAGCAAGGACGTCTCCCTCGAGAAGAGCCTTGACCTCTACGAGGAGGCTATCAGGCTTGGCAATCGCTGTGCCGAGCTCATCGACAAGCCCGATTACACGGCGGCCGAGATTGCCGAGGCCAACGAGGTCGTCGAAGCTGGTCAAGAAGAGGGTCCCGAGATTACGATCTAACATCGAAGATCGGACAGGATTTGACTGAGAAGATTCTGGATACGATAGAGTCGCCCGCTGACCTCGCTGATCTAAGCTACGAGCAGCTTAATCGTCTGGCCTTCGAGCTGCGCGCCGAGATGATAGCGGCGACGTCGCTGCATGGCGGACACCTTGCTCCATCACTTGGTAGCGTCGAGCTCATCATCGCACTGCATCGTGTGCTTGACTGTCCGCGTGACCGTCTCGTTTTCGATGTCGGCCATCAGGCGTACGCCCACAAGCTCTTGACGGGGCGTCGCAAACGGTTCAAGACCCTGCGCACGTATGAGGGTATTTCCGGATTTCCCAAGATCACCGAAAGCGAATACGATGCCCACGATTCGGGTCATGCATCTGATTCGCTTTCGACGGCGCTTGGCTATGCCCTTGCACGCGATCTTGACGGTTCGGACGCGACCATTGCCGCGCTCATCGGTGATGCCTCCTTCACCGGTGGCATGGCTCTTGAGGCGCTCAACGACATCGGTCGTGCCAATACGCCGCTTCTGATCGTGCTCAACGATAACGGCATGTCCATCTCGCCCAATGTCGGTGGCTTTTCGACCTATCTTGCCAAGGTGCGCATGTCGGATCAGTACACGCAGCTGCGCAACCATGTCGAGGACGCCTTCAACGCGAGTGGTACGCTGGGGCGCCTGCTCATGCGTGGCGGCAACGCCGCGAAGGAGTCATTCAAGCAGTTCGTGCTTCCCGGCGCGACCTTTCTCGAGGGCTTCGGCGTCACGTATATCGGTCCGGTGGACGGGCACGACATCCAGACGCTTGAGGAGATCCTCCGTGATGCCAAGGCGCTCGAGGGCCCCGTTGTCATCCATGCGGTGACGATGAAGGGCAAGGGCTACGGTCCCGCCGAAAAGAACCCTGCGCTCTTCCACGGCGTCGGCCCCTTCGATATCGCGTCGGGTACGCCCAAGCCCAAATCGAACGCGAATCCCACCTGGACGCAGGTCTTCTCCGACGAGCTCATCAAGCTTGCCGAGGATGATTCGTCAATCGTCGCCATCACGGCGGCGATGGCGAGCGGCACCGGACTTTCCGCTTTCGCGAAGGCCTACCCCGAGCGCTTCTTTGATGTCGGCATAGCCGAGGAGCATGCCGTTGGCATGGCAAGTTCGCTTGCGCTTGGAGGCAAGAAGCCCGTCGTCGCCATCTACTCGACTTTCATGCAGCGCGCCATCGACCAAGCTATCGTCAATGTCGGTCTACAGAAGGCCCATGTCGTCTTCTGTCTTGATCGAGCGGGGCTCGTGGGTGATGATGGCCCTACGCATCATGGTGTTTTCGACCTTGTCTACCTGCGTATGATTCCCAACATGCGCATCCTCGCCCCTTCCAACGATGAGGAGCTGCGCATTGCGCTGCGCTGCGCCATGGCGCTCGAAGGGCCCGTGGCCATTCGCTATCCGCGCGGCAGCGCCCCCGTCGCGCCAGGTGCATGCGAGCCGTGGCAGGAGGGCCATGCCGCCAAGGTCAGGGACGGTGCCGACGGGGCGTTACTCGCCTTGGGTCGCATGGTCGATGTCGCGTGCGAGGTTGCCGAGGTAGCCGCGCGTCAGGGAGTCGAGCTTTCCATCTGGGACATGCGTTGGGC
>CATLBX010000215.1 GCA_949879855.1 uncultured Coriobacteriia bacterium | reverse complement strand
CGTGGTCTTGCCCAGCCCCGGAGGTCCCGAGAAGAGCAGATGGTCAAGGGCCTCCCCGCGCAGGCGGGCGGCCTCGATGAGTACGGAGAGGTTGTCCTTGATGCGGCCCTGTCCCAGGTAGTCGTCAAGAGATTTGGGGCGCAGGCTCTGCTCGGCACGCGCGTCTTCGGGTTGCTCGCGCGCGTCCACAATGCGCTGGGTCTCTTCGAAGTCGGGGGCTTCCCAGATCATTGGGCACCTCCCACGTGCTTGAGCGCGTAGCGGATGATGCGTGCGGTCTCTGTCTCGGTGCAGCCCTTGAGGGCAACTGAGACTTCTTCGGCGCTAAAGCCCATGCTCTCGAGTGCGCTCGCGGCGTCTTGCAGCGCACGGTTGCCCTCGACGCCCGTCAGCATGTCGAAGCCATCGCTTGTCTTGAGTACGCCCTGCAGCTCGAGAATCATGCGCTGGGCCGTCTTCTTGCCCACGCCCGATATGGTGGATATGGCCGTGACGTCGCCCGCGGTGATATGGGCGATGAGGTCGGCGGGCTTGAAGGTGGACAGAGCCGAGATGGCCATCTTGGGGCCGATGCCGCTTACGGCAATGAGCTTTTCGAACAGGTCGCGCTCGGCGGGCTCGGAAAAGCCGAAGAGCGAGATATCGTCCTCCTTCACGGCGAGATGCGTCCAGACCTGGGCTGGTTCGCCACAGGCGGGAAGCGATGCGAGCGCGTGGACGGACATGGCGAGCTCATAGCCGATGCCACCGGTTTCTATGACGGCGCCCTCCGCGTCCTTGTAGGCGACTATGCCCTTGATGAAAGCGATCAACGTGGCTCCTTTTGCTACGAGCGGTGCTCGGCTTGACGTTCGATGGCCCGTGCCGTGCGCATGCGCGCGTGCGTGATGGCGGCCGCCAGGGCATCTGCAGCGTGGTCGGGGCGCGGCTCGTGGTCGAGCTTGAGCACGGCGCGCACCATGTATTGGACCTGTCGTTTGTCCGCCGAACCCGTGCCCACGAGGGCCTGCTTGATTTGCATGGGGGTGTATTCGCCGTACTCGAGCCCCTTGTAGGCGCAGGCGACGAGCGCGGCGCCGCGTGCCTGCGCCGTGGGAATGGCGGACTTCGCGTTATTGCCGAAGTAGATGCCCTCGACCGAAAGTTCCGACGGGAGGTAGCGGTCGATGATCTCGAGGAGATTGTCGTGGATGATGGCGAGGCGCATGGGCAGGCTATGGCTCTTGGTGGTGGTGATGCAGCCGTAGGCGACGGGGCTGACCTGCATGCCGCTGCAGCGTATGATGCCCCATCCCGTGTTGGCCAGGCCCGGGTCGATGCCCATGATGATCTGCGATTCCATCTGCGTTCCTTCGATACAAACAAATGTTCGAAAACAGAATACCCGTTCGGTTCCCGACATGCAAGCCAATGCTTGTTGGGCGGAGTGTTTCAACTCGGTGGCATTATCTGTTCCGGAGTAAGCTTGTGATACCCTATCGCGTATATGTTTGAGACCGCGCGCGGTCGTTTCGCTAGGAGCTGCTGGTAATGAGCAAGAAATCGTATCTCTTCACTTCGGAATCCGTGACCGAGGGGCATCCCGACAAGATTTGCGACCAGATTTCCGATGCCATTCTCGATGCGGTGCTTGCCAAGGAGATCCAGCTCGCCGAGGCGGGCTACGTCGCTCCCAATGGTGCCCCTGCCGACCCGAAGAACGCCCGCGTTGCCTGCGAGACCGTCACGAGCACGGGCCTGGTCATGGTCACGGGCGAGATACGCACCCAGGCCTACATCGACGTCGACCGCATCGTGCGCGACACCATCCGCGAGATCGGCTACACGCGCGCCAAGTTCGGTTTCGACGGCAACACCTGCGGCGTCGTCAACGCCATTCACGAGCAGAGCCCCGACATCGCCCAGGGCGTGGACGCAAGCTCGGAATTCAAGGAGGACGGTGCCGACGAGCTCGACGTCTTCGGCGCCGGCGACCAGGGCATGATGTTCGGCTTTGCCTGCAACGAGACCTCCCAGCTCATGCCCATGCCCATCTACCTCGCGCATCGTCTCTCCGAGCGCTTGACCAAGGTGCGCAAGGACGGCACGCTC
>CATLBX010000214.1 GCA_949879855.1 uncultured Coriobacteriia bacterium | reverse complement strand
TTCTGTAGCACCACTTTTCTTGGAGGTAACGCAAATCGGTGTTTGCTCAATATTTGCACCGCTCGTGCAAATTTCCGTCTAGAAAAGCCCTGTGCAATGCGCGAAAATGTAAAAACGCGTGCAAAAATAGCATGTAGCACGAATGGGATGAGCATCGTGCATGTCGCAAACGCGAAGGGGGCTTCCGTGTCTGAGTATGTCCTGAGCTGCGAGTCGACCGTTGATCTGACGCCAGAGAAGGTCAAGGAGCTCGATCTCGAGTGCATCTACTTTCATTTCTACATCGACGGTACCGAATACGCAGACGATTTGGGTCAGACCGTTCCCTTCGACAAGTTCTACCAGGCCATGAAGGACGGAGCCGAGACCAAGACGGCCGCCATTGGCACGGGCGAGTACGAGGCGTTCTTCCGCGGCTTTCTCGAACAGGGCAAGGACGTGCTGCACGTTTCGCTCTCCTCGGGCATTTCGGGCACGGTCGAGTCCGCGCGCCTGGCCGCCCAGACGCTCGCGGCCGAGTTCCCCGACCGCACGATTTACGTCGTGGACTCCCTGGCCGCCTCCAGTGGCTTCGGTCTGCTCATGCAGGCGCTTTCCGAGCTGCGTGCCGACGGCATGACCATTGACGAGGTGCACGACTGGGCCGAGGCCCACAAGCTCAACGACTGGCATTGGTTCTTCTCCACCGACCTCACCTTCTACATCAAGGGCGGTCGCGTGAAGCCGCTCAGCGGCTTCGTGGGCACGATGCTCGGCATCTGCCCCCTGCTCAACATGGACTCGCTCGGGAGGCTCAGTCCGCGCGAGAAGATTCGCTCGAAGAAGAAGGTCATCAAGCGCATCGTCGACAAGATGGAGCAAACGGCCCACAAGGGCCTCGATTACGATGGCCCGGTCTTCATCAGCGAAAGCGATTGCATGGAGGATGCCCGTGCCGTGGCCGATCTGGTCGAGGAGCGCTTCCCCAAGATGCGCGGCAAGGTCGAGATCTACAGCATCGGAACGACCATCGGCAGCCATACGGGTCCCGGTACCGTCGCCCTCTTTTTCTGGGGCGCCGAGCGAGGCCTGTAGCCCATGGCATACCTGCTCGGTTGCGAGAACATCCAGCTCGAATATCCCACGGCGCGGCTTTTCGACTCCCTCACGCTGGGCGTCAATTCGGGCGATCGCATCGGCATCGTTGGACGCAACGGGGACGGCAAATCGACGCTGCTCAAGCTGCTTGCAGGTGTCGAGGAGCCGGATGATGGGCGCGTCGTTCGCACGGGCAACGTCACGGTTGGCATGCTTGCCCAGAAGGACGCCCTGGATGACGGGGACGCGGTGGGACATGCGATTGTCGGCGACCGTCCCGAGTACGAATGGGCGGGCGATGCGCGCGTCCGCGCGATCATCGCCGAGCTCGTGAGCGATCTGGACTGGGACGCGAAGATCGGCACCTTGTCGGGTGGACAGCGCAGGCGCGTCGACCTGGCCCGCGTGCTCATCGGCGATTACGACGTCCTCATGATGGACGAACCCACCAACCATCTGGATATCGAGGGCATTCACTGGCTGGCCGAGCATCTCAAGACCCGGTGGCGCGAGAGCGAAGGCGCGCTGCTGCTCGTCACGCACGACCGCTGGTTCCTCGACGAGGTATGTCTCGACATGTGGGAGGTCCACGACCGCATCGTCACGCCCTTCGAGGGCGGCTATTCCGCCTATATCATGCAGCGCGTGGAGCGCCAGCGCCAGGCGCGCGTTGCCGAGGCCAAGCGCAAGAACATCCTGCGCCGCGAGCTCGCCTGGCTCGCGCGCGGTGCGCCGGCTCGTTCGACCAAGCCGCGCTTTCGCGTCGAGGCCGCCGAGGCGCTCATCGCCGACGAGCCGCCACTACGCAAGAAGGTGGAGCTGCGTCGCACGGCCATGTCGCGCCTGGGCAAGAAGGTTATCCACATACGTGATGCGAGCGTCGAGCTCGGCGGCAAGGAAGTCATCAAGCCGCTCGAATGGAACATCGGGGCAGGGGAGCGCATCGCGATTCTCGGTGCCAACGGTGCGGGAAAGACGACGCTGCTCAAGCTCATAGAGGGCAAGCTCCGCCCCAACCACGGGCGCGTCGAAATCGGCCAGACGGTGAAGTTC
>CATLBX010000213.1 GCA_949879855.1 uncultured Coriobacteriia bacterium | reverse complement strand
ATTGGAAATACGACAACTCCCCTGTGCACTTGTCTCATTTCTCCTTCGGCTTCACCGTGACCGAGAGGATGGCGATGACGACGAGCAGCGCGCCGATGCCCTGGAAGACGTCGATGGTCTCGCCGAGTATGAGCCAGGCGAGCAGCAGCGACGAGGGGGTCTCGATGATGCTAATGATGGACGCCTTGGTCGCGCCAATGCGTGCAATGGCGAAGATGTAGAGCACGATGGGAAGGATGGTCGCGAGTATGGCCAGGCCACTGCCGAGCGCCAGCTCCTTGGCGCTGATGTGGGCCAGCCCGCCCAGCTCGCCCGCGAAGAGGATGAGCGAGGCCGCAAGGCACACGAGCGATATCGTGAAGGTTGCGGTAAACGAGCTTTCGGTACGCGCTGTCTTCTGGATGAGCACCGAGTAAATCGCGAACGCGGTACAGGCTGCGATGGCGAAGATGATGCCGATGGGGTCGAGCGCCGCCTCGTCCGGGGCGAGCACGCCCGAGATGAGGACGATGCCGAGTAGCGATAACGCAAGCGCGATGATGACACGCGCGGTGAGCTTCTCGTGGAAGACGAAGACGTTAAGGACGGCGACGATGGCGGGGAAGGTATAGAAGAGCACGGTGGCAAGGCCCGCATTGATGCGTTCGACTGCGAGGAAGTACAGCCACGCCGAGAGGAAGAAGAAGATCGACTGCACGTAGACGGCGGGCTGGTGGCTGATGAACTTGCGCCCGTGGAAGAGCAGGATGAAGAGGCCAAGAAATATCACCGTGCAGCTGAAGCGCAGCACCATGACGAGCTGTGCGGACAGGCCGCACTCGTAGAGCAACTTGGCGAAGATTCCCATGGTCGCATAGAGCACCGCCTGGATGATGGCGGCGACATAGCCAACGGCGTGCGCGGACATGGCGTTCACGGCAGGCTCAGTGGGTCGTTCGCATCACGGTCGCGCTCATGCGGGCCACGAGATTGCCCGGCTCGTCGATGAGGTCGACCGTGAAGAAGGCGAGGTTGCGCCCGAGCTTATCGGGGTAGGCGACGGCCTTGAGCCTATTGCCCTTGACGCGGCGCATGTGGGCGATGCTCGCGTTGGTCGAGGCCGACGCCGGCTGGTTGACGTTGCTTGCCACGGCGAGCGCGTAATCGGCGAGTGAGAAGAAGACGCCTCCCATGACGAAGCCCTGTGCGTTGTGATGGCGATCGTCGATTTCCATGCTCACGGTCGCGACTCCAGTTTCGAAGTCATAGTCGTCGATGGTCGCGCCCAGGCATTTGCGCGCGAATTCGTCTTTGGCGAAGTACGCGCGGATGTCATCCATGTTGTTCAGGTCCATCGTTGCCCCTTTCCCGATTTGTCCATGGGACCAGTGTAGACCATGGGCAAGGAGATGGAGGTGTTCCATCGCATACGATATACCCCAGGTCGTTTCTGATGCCCATATTCGCATTATTCGCTAGAATAGGGAGCGCATAGTCGTCGTTAAGGAGCCACGCTTCGCGATGTATAACATAATAAGCATTCTGCTTGTCATCTTCTTTCTCCTGATGAACGCCTTCTTCGTTATTGCGGAATTCGCCTTGGTGCGCGTGCGCAAGTCGCAGCTCGAAATCGCCCTCGACGAGAAGAAGCCCGGTGCGGCGGCCGCCAAGAAGATCGCCGACAACATCAACGCCTACCTCTCGGCCTGCCAGCTCGGCATCACGCTTGCCTCCCTGGCCATTGGCTGGCTGGGAGAGCCTGCCGTCTCGGCCGTGCTCGAGATGCCGCTTCTGGCCGCCGGCCTGCCCGAGGCCTCCGTGTATCCCATATGCGTTGCCGTGGGCTTCTTCATCGTGACGACGCTGCACGTCGTGGTGGGCGAGCTCATCCCCAAGTCGTTCGCCATCTTCTCGACCGAGAAGTACGCGCTCGCCACCGCAAGGCCGCTCAACGTCTTCTACAAGGTCACGTACCCCATCATGGTCCTCTTCAACGGCATCACCAACGCGGTGGTACGACTCACCGGCCATGATCCCGCCAAGGAGCACGAGGTCTACACCGACGAGGAGATCAAGATCCTCATCGACGAGTCCACCGAAAGCGGCCTGATCGACCCGGAGCAAAACGAGTACGTGGACAACATCTTCGACCTGGGCGACAAGGA
>CATLBX010000212.1 GCA_949879855.1 uncultured Coriobacteriia bacterium | reverse complement strand
GCGGCACGGGCGCCTTCATCGACCAGATGGCGGCCCTTCTGGACACCGACGCCGGCGGCCTGAACGAGCTGGCGGCCGATCATGAGACCATCTACCCCATTGCGAGCCGCTGCGGCGTGTTCGCCAAGACCGATGTGCAGCCCCTGCTCAACGAGGGTGCCAAGCGCGAGGACATCGCCGCGTCCATCTTCCAGGCCGTCGTCATGCAGACCATCTCGGGCCTCGCCTGCGGTCGTCCCATCCGCGGCAACGTCGCCTTCCTGGGCGGCCCGCTGCACTACCTGCCGCAGCTGCGCCAGCGTTTCATCGAGACCCTCGAGCTCACCGACGAGACGACGATCATTCCCGAGGAGTCGCACCTCTTCGTCGCCCGTGGCGCGGCGTTCGCCTCCGAGGTCAACGATGACATTGTGAGCCTCGCCGAGCTCAAGGAGCGCATGCATTCGCTCGGCAGCATCCAGGGCAGCGAGGTCCAGCGTCTCGAGCCGCTGTTCGCCAGCGAGAAGGACTACGAGGCCTTCAAGAAGCGCCATGCCAAGGCGACCGTCCCCAAGGCGAGCCTCGCGGACTATCGCGGCGTGGCCTACCTCGGCATCGATGCCGGTTCCACGACGCTCAAGTCGGTGCTCGTGGGCGAGAAGGGCGAGATTCTCTACAGCTACTACGTCAACAACAAGGGTGACGTGCTCGGCGCATCGCGCGCCATGCTCGGCGACCTCTTCGACCAGATTCCCCGTGACGACGACGGCAACCCGCTCGTGACCATTGGCCACGCCACCACGACGGGCTATGGCGAGGCGCTGCTGCTCGAGGCCATCCAGGCGGACTCCGGCGAGATCGAGACCGTCGCACACCTACGCGGCGCGCGCGAGCTGTGCCCGGACGTCGACTTCATCCTCGACATCGGCGGCCAGGACATGAAGTGCATGCACGTCAAGGACGGCGTCATCGAGCACATCATGCTCAACGAGGCGTGCTCGGCGGGCTGCGGTTCGTTTATCGAGGCCTTCGCGACCTCGCTCAACATGCCCATCGAGGAGTTCGCCGCCGAGGCGCTCAAGGCCGAGGCCCCTGTCGATTTGGGTAGCCGCTGCACGGTGTTCATGAACTCCCGCGTCAAGCAGGCGCAGAAGGAGGGCGCGACACCGGCCGACATCTCGGCGGGCCTGTCGTACTCCGTCATCAAGAACGCGCTGTTCAAGGTCATCAAGCTACGTGATGCCTCCGAACTGGGCGAGCATGCGGTCGTGCAGGGTGGCACCTTCCTCAACGATGCCGTGCTGCGCGCCTTCGAGAACCTGAGCGAGCACGACGCGATCCGTCCCGACATCGCCGGCAACATGGGCGCCTGGGGTGCCGCGCTGCTGGCGCGTGACCGCGCGATGGGGGCCAAGTCCACGCTGCTGCGCCCCGAGCAGATCGACGAGCTCGAGATCAAGCACACGGCGGTGCGCTGCGGGCGCTGCGAGAACAACTGCCTGCTCACCATCAACGACTTCGGTATCGACGAGGCGACGGGCAAGCATCGTCGCTTCATCACGGGCAACCGTTGCGAACGCGGCGCCGGCATCAAGAAGCCGGCCAAGGAAGTGCCCAACCTCTTCGCGTACAAGGACAAGCTGCTCTTCGACCGCGAACCGCTTGTCGAGGAAGCCGCCAAGTACGGCACCGTGGGCATCCCGCGCGCGCTCAACATGTACGAGAACTACCCGTTCTGGCACAGCTTCTTCACGCATCTGGGCTACCGCGTCGTGCTGTCCGAACCGTCCACGAAGAAGACCTACGAGGCCGGCATCGAGTCCATGCCCTCGGAAAACGCATGCTACCCGGCCAAGCTCTCCCACGGTCACATCATGGACCTGCTCGACAAGGACGTCGACTTCATCTGGATGCCCTGCATCCGCTGGGAGCGCCAGGAGGACGAGGGCGCGAACAACCACTACAACTGCCCCATCGTCATGAGCTATTCCGAGGCGCTCAAGCTCAATATCGACGAGCTCGAGGACAGCCGCACGCAATTCCTCAACCCGTTCATCCCCTATGACGACAAGAAGGCCCTCAAGAAGCGTCTCTTCGAGCATCTGGTGAAGAACCGCAAGGAAGAGCTCAAGGCCCAGGGCGTCGACGTGCTGGCGATGCAATGGCCCACGCGCGTCGAGATTTCCGACGCCATCGACCTTGC
>CATLBX010000211.1 GCA_949879855.1 uncultured Coriobacteriia bacterium | reverse complement strand
GGCGATGTCGAGCAGACGGCGGTCGGCTTCCTCGAGCTTCGTCTCGAGCTTCTTGTTCAGGCTCTCGGTACGAGATTGCAGGCTGTTGAGCTGCTGCTCGCGCTTGTCAAGCCCGGAGCTGCGCTTGTCGAGGGAGTTCTCGCGCTGCTCGAGGCGGTCGGAGCGGGCCTGGATGTCCTTGGACTGCTGACGGACCTCCTCGGTCTGCCTGCGGGCCTCCTCCTCGGCCTGCTGCTTGATTTTGAGTGCCTCGTCCTTGGCCTCGATGGTGGCTTCGCGTCGAATGCTCTCGGCCGATTTCTCGGCATCGGCGAGCTTGCGCTCGGCTTCCGCGGAGGCGTTCTTGGCGCTGTTGCCCGAAACGACGCGAGACACCACGAAACCCACGGCGAGGCAGATGATTGCGACGACCACGGTGATGGCGATTTCCATTTTTGCTGGTACCTTTCCTATATCATGTAAGCATGTTCTGGATGCACCGGCAAAAAAGATGCCGGACGCATCCGGCACTCATCGCAATCTACGTACGAATGACCCGGACCTATGCCGGGAAAACGCGATATAGACTTTGCAACCCGCATATACGACTCGCATACATGCGAGGGATAAATGAATGCATCCTCTATCCTAGCACATGAGGGCGGCAGCGAAGGCTTCATCTTCGTGCAATATCCGTATCGGCACGATGGCGGGAAGAGCAGGCGACAAGGTGAAAGCCATGCATCCTAGGCGGAGAGAAAGTCGCGTACGACACGCGTGGAAAGCTCGTAGGAGAAGCCCCTGCCCATGAGGCGACGCATGTACGTCGCGTAGGGATTTTTGGAATGTGCCTCGCGCTTGGAGAGCTCGGCCATGGCCACGCGATATTCCTCATCGGTCGAGCTGAACTCGTCGGCACAACGGGCGATGGTTTCCTCGTCGACGCCGTTTGCGACAAGGCGCTGGGTGATCTTGACCCTTCCCCATCCCGAATGGACCTTGCCGCGAATGAAGGCACGCGCGTAGCGTTCCTCGTTGATGAGATTGACGCGCAAGGCGGTCTCGACGGCGTCATCGACCTCTTCGGGAGTGAAGCCGCAGGAGGCAAGACGTTGCCCTGCCTCCTTGGCGGTACGTTCGCGCACGGCGATGAGTGCGTTTATCTTCTCCATCGCCTCGCGATGTCTTTGGGGCGTGACCATGGTGAAAACCGCTTACTCGGCAGCCGAGCCTTCGGTTACCGCGGAATCGGCGAGGTTTTCCGAGCCGCTGAAGCCACCGGGAACGTCGACGAGCGTGAAGGCATCGTCATCATCGTATTCGACGGGCAGGCCTATGGCAGCACGCACCTTGTTCTCCACCTCGTGACGCAGCTCCGGGCTCTCTACCAGGGCGTTCTTCGCCGCTTCGCGACCCTGGCCCAGACGCTCGTCACCGTAGGTATACCAAGAACCAGACTTGGTGACTATTTTCTCGTCCACGGCCATGTCGAGGATATTGCCCTCGCGCGAGATGCCCGTACCGTACATGATGTCGAACTCGGCCTGCCTGAAAGGCGCGGAGCACTTGTTCTTGACCACCTTGACGCGCACACGATTGCCCACGGCGCCGCCATCGACCTTGATGGTCTCGATGCGCCTGATATCGAGGCGCACGGACGAGAAGAACTTGAGCGCGCGACCGCCCGTGGTGGTCTCCGGGCTGCCGAACATGACGCCGATCTTCTCGCGCAGCTGGTTGATGAAGATGCAGCAGGTATTTGATTTGGAAAGCGATCCGGCCAACTTGCGCAGGGCCTGGCTCATGAGTCGCGCCTGCAGGCCGACGCTGGCATCGCCGATCTCTCCCTCGATCTCTGCACGGGGGACGAGTGCGGCGACGGAGTCGATGACGATGCAGGACACGGCGTTGGAGCGTACGAGCATGTCGCAGATTTCAAGCGCTTGCTCGCCCGTATCGGGCTGGGAGATGAGGAGCTCGTCGATGTCGACGCCGATCTTGGCGGCGTAGACGGGATCGAGGGCATGCTCGGCGTCGATGAAGGCCGCGACGCCGCCGAGCGCCTGGGCCTCTGCGACGATCTGCAGTGAGAGCGTGGTCTTGCCGCTTGACTCCGGCCCGTAGATTTCGACGATGCGGCCGCGGGGCACGCCGCCGATGCCGAGGGCGGCGTCGAGCGCGAGGGCGCCCGTGGGGATGACCTCGACGTCAAGCGCCGAATCCTCATCGCCGAGG
>CATLBX010000210.1 GCA_949879855.1 uncultured Coriobacteriia bacterium | reverse complement strand
CAGGATCCGCTCGTCTCCCCGCGTATCTGCCGCGTGAATCCGGCTCTCGGGCGCGAAGAGGAGCTTGCGCTCACGCCTGCCGAAGGGAAAAAGAGGGTCATGGTCATCGGCGGCGGCCCCGCCGGCATGCAGGCGGCCATTGACGCGGCCGCCCGTGGCCACGAGGTCGACCTGTACGAGAAATCCGGAGAGCTCGGTGGGAGGCTCAAGCTGGCCTCGATGATCAAGGGCAGCAAGGTCGAGGACATCATGCCCATCTACGACTACCTCGTCACCATGGTGGGCAAGTCCGGTGTGCGGGTGCATCTCAACGAGGAAGTCACGGCCGAGCTCGTCAGACGCGAGATGCCCGACGTGGTCATGCTCGCCAACAGCTCGCCGTACCTGGTCCCCGACATTCCCGGTATCGACGGCGACAAGGTGTACACCATCCCGGGTCTTTCGAAGCTCGCGAAACTCCCCCTCAAGTTCTTCAGCCCCGAGTTCATTCACAAGGCGAGCAAGCATTTCATGCCCGTGGGCAAGCGCATAGTCGTCCTGGGCGCCGGCGCCGAGGGGGCTCAATGCGCCACGTTCATGGCCCATTGCGGCAAGGAGGTCATCCTGCTTGCGGAAGACGATGACATCGGCGGATTGATCCCCGTTCCCTACAAGGTGCGTCTGGAGCCCTGGTTCGAGGACCATGGCGTCGAGGTTGTGCGCAATGCCACATGCAAGGAGATTCGCAAGGGCCTCGTCATCGCGGATGTGGACGGCAAGGACCGCGCCTTTGCCTGCGACAGCGTGCTTGTCATGCTTCCCGAAAGGCGCGACGGCGCGTTCTTCGACGAGCTCCAGGGCACAGGCGTCGAAGTCGTGGAGATAGGCTCCACGTTGGGAGGTGACAACGCCTTCGTCAAGCATGCCATTGCCGATGGCAGAAAGGCGGCCTGTGAGGTCTGATCATCCATCGCGTGCTGGAAAGGTGTCTCGTTCGGACGAAGCGGGACGCCTTTTTCTCCGGCACCTTACTTTTAGGTGAGCGCTAACTTATTTGTGCGTTATTGAGCGTTATTCCCGCCGGTCATACCATTCTCTATAGAGGAGATACATGGGTTATTCCTGCAGCTTGGTCATATCTGCCGTGATATTCCGTGCAGGCATAGGTGCAGGTGGGAGGCGCTTCGCGATATTCGGTTCCTCCATGGGGGATGGACGGTTTCCGGGGCGCATGGAGATCTTCGCGAAAGGGGAGCGGTATGGCACATGAGGTACAACCCGCCCAGAAGAACGCATCGCTTTTCAAATCGATACTTTCCGGATGTCTGGGCAACGTCCTGGAATGGTATGACTATGGCCTGTACGGCTACTTCGCGGTCGTCATCTCTGCGGAGTTCTTCACATCCGAAGATCCCATTGTCGGCATCCTGATGAGCTTCATGGTGTTTGGCGTCGGCTTTGTGGTGCGTCCCATCGGCGGTCTCATCATGGGAGCCTATGCGGACAAGCACGGGCGCGTGAAATCGCTTACGCTTACCATCATGGCCATAGGCATATGCACCATGCTCATGGGCTGCCTGCCAACATACGAGCAAATCGGAATCCTGGCGCCCATCCTGCTCACGATCCTGCGCTTGCTGCAGGGCCTGGCAACCGGCGGCGAGTTTGGTTCGGCCCTCACGTTCATCTCCGAGTTCAATAACGGAAAGAACACCTCGTTCCTCGTGAGCTGGCAGCCATTCAGTGTTGGCGTCGGCATGCTCATCGGTTCCATCACCGGTCTGATCTGCACCTCGACCCTGTCCCAACCCGATCTCTACGCCTGGGGTTGGCGCATCCCGTTCCTCATCGGCATCCTCGTCGCCATTTATGGCGTCTACTTGCGCAAGAGCGTTCCCGAGCCCCCCGAGTTCGAGAAGATGAAGCAGCAGAAGACGGCTGCTGAGGAGGAGCACACTCCCGTGAGGGTCCTCTTCAAGAAGCATTGGGTTGCGATGATCACCAACATAGGCCTTCTCGCCGGTACCAGCGTCTCCTACTACCTGCTGGTGACCTACCTGCCCACCTACATCAAGGAGTTCGTCGGTGGAACCATGCTCGAGGGCTTCATCGTCAACACGGCCGTAGTCGCCGTGTATCTGATCCTCTGTCCGTTTGCGGGCATGTTCGCGGACAGGTTCGGGCGTAGGAAGTCTGTCATTATCGCATGTCTGGGATTCATCGTGCTTGCCTATCCGGTTTTCTGGGCCGTCATC
>CATLBX010000209.1 GCA_949879855.1 uncultured Coriobacteriia bacterium | reverse complement strand
ATGCGGTTGCTATAATCGGGCGCGAAGAGAATCGAAAGGGGAGTGCCGTGGCGTTCGACTTCAAGAAGGAATACAAGGAGTTCTATCTACCCAAACGCAAGCCGGCAATCGTCGAGGTGCCCCCTGCGACCTTCGTGGCCGTGCGCGGCTGCGGAGACCCCAACGAGGAAGATGGTGCCTACAAACAGGCCATAGGCGTCCTGTATGCGGTCGCCTACACGGTGAAGATGTCCAAGATGGGCGACCATCGCATGGATGGTTACTTCGACTTCGTGGTACCGCCGCTCGAGGGCTTCTGGTGGCAACCCGGCGTGGAGGGTTTCGATTACGGCAACAAGGCGTCGTTCGAATGGATATCGGCCATCCGCTTGCCCGAGTTCGTCACGGCCGATGAGCTCGACTGGGCCAAGGGCGAGGCATCGCGCAAGAAGGGCATCGACACCGCCAACGCCGAATTGCTCCGCATCGACGAGGGCCTGTGTGTCCAGGCCCTGCACGTCGGCCCGTACGATGACGAGCTCGCCACGGTCGCGCTCATGGACGCTCTCATCGCCGAGGAGGGCTACGAGAACGACATGTCCGATACGGACGAGGGCAGGCATCACCACGAGATCTACCTTTCGGATGCTCGCCGGGTCGAGCCTGCCAAGTGGAAGACGGTGGTGCGCCACCCCATCAGGGCGATGGGATAGGCGGCGGTCTGAGACTAGACAACTCGCGAATGCGAGAGCATCGTCATCTGGTCTCGGGTAGCTTGCAGACGTCAATCCATTCGCTGCCAGGCGTGATCGTCTCGAGTTCGTCAGGTGTGAGAGAGATGGCGCTGTTGGAGCTTCCGCAAGCTGGATAGATGATGTCGAAACGGCGCAGCGACTCGTCGAGGTAGACGTCGTATTCCTCGTTCACGCCAAAGGGGCACACGCCACCGACGCCGTGGCCGATGCGCTCTTCTGCCTCGTCAGCCGCGAGCATTTTTGCCTTGCATCCGAAGCACTCCTTGAACTTGGGGTTGGCGATGCGGGCGTCTCCGGCGCAGACGATGAGCGCCACGCGCTCTCCCCTGTCGAACGATAATGTCTTGGCGATGCGTGCGGGCTCGCAACCCACTGCCTGCGCGGCCAACTCGACAGTGGCGCTTGAGCTGTCAAACTCCATCACATCCGCATCGCGACCGTACTGCGCGAGATGCGCTTTTGCTCGTTCGAGGGACATGGGATCTCCTTCTGTCAATGACCTACATTAGCATGACCTAGTTTTCTGCGCCGATCCAGATATCGTCGTCATATATGGCATCCATGAGCCATGGGCTGTGCTTGGCGATATTGCCGACCCAGGACAGAACACCCTTAGACCAGCGCGCCAATGCGACGAACTCGATGGAATTATCGAGCGCAGTTACTTCGTCGCATAGACCGATGACGCGTGAGAGATTGCGCAAGGAAGCGGTATAGCGACGACGCACGGCATTCTCGTCGATGGGATGGCCGCCTACGGATACTCGATGGGCGATGCGCTCAAGGGCAAGCTGGGGAGATGCGACGCCGATATAGTAGAGCACCACGCGGTAACCTTCGGCGCGGGCACGTTTGATGGTCTTGATGCAAGAATGACCCGTCAGAGTGGTTTCCTGGTTGAAGCTCTTGTGTTGCGAGAGGCAAGCGTCAATGCGACGAAGCGCCTCGCGGCCGGCTTGGAACTGGTCGCTATCTGAACGTGGGTCCCCTCTGTTTTCAACCACGATTTCATCAGAGTTTACGCGCATGAGCGAATGTGGCACGTCTGGGCCTCTCCAGAAATTGGTATGGTAGAACGTCGATTTGCCGGCTCCATTCACACCGGTAAAGACGATATACACGGGCTGTTTCATCAATACACGCCAGACTTTACAAGCTCGGCCTGCCGTTGTTGGAGAAAGAAATCCGCCACCGCCATGTAGAAGCTGGCTTCCTCCTTGCTCTTGGCCTGTGCCATCATTTCACTGGTGGGAAGATGTCGAAGCAGCTTGCGAGATTCTTCGTACAGTTCATGAAGCGACCCGACATCTACATTTTGTTGGGGGCTCTTATCTTCGGAGCTGCTTGCTTTGGGGCGTCCGGAGCGAGGCCGCTGTGACAAGCGTTGTATGACGTCCTCTTCGCGAAGTATCCATGCACGCCCGCTTTTGACTGCGGCGAGCTGCCCCGACTTGATGAGAGCACGCACGCGGGCAGTGCTGACTCCCAGAAGTTCGGCGCTTTCGGACACGGATAACATGAGCACTCCTTTCAAACTATTGCGCTAACGCAATAATAACAGA
>CATLBX010000208.1 GCA_949879855.1 uncultured Coriobacteriia bacterium | reverse complement strand
GCCACATCGTTCACCCAGCCGGACCACACCCCGATCTGCCCCACCAGGCCGCAGGTACCCATGCCGGAGGCCACGCCGCCGGAGGGGTCGTTCATCTCCAAGTGAAACAGGCACGTGGCCAGCGGTCCGGTGATGGCGGAGGTCAGGATGGGTGGAATCCAGATTCGGGGGTTTTTCACAATATTGCCCATCTGAAGCATGGAGGTGCCGATACCCTGCGAGATGAGGCCCGAGACGCCGTTGACCTTGAAGCTGATGACGGCGAAGCCGACCATCTGGGCACAGCAACCGGCAAGGGCCGCGCCACCGGCAAGTCCCGTGAGACCGAGGGCCGCGCAGATGGCGGCCGACGATATGGGAAACGTCAGGGCGATGCCGACGACGACCGCGACGACGATGCCCATTGCAAACGGCGCCAAATCCGTCGCCCACATCACGATGGCGCCGAGCGACGAGGCGACGGCGCCGATGGCGGGCGCGCATGCGAACGACAGGGCGCAGCCGCCGGCAATGACCACGAGGGGCGTGACGAGTATGTCGACCTTGGTCTCGCCGGAGACGAGCTTTCCGAGTTCGGCGGCGACGATGGCGATGACGAGGACGGAGAGCGGGCCTCCCGCGCCGCCCAGCTCGTTTGCCGCCAGGCCAACCGTGGCAAGGGAGAGCAGGACGAGGATGGGGGCGCGCAGGGCATAGCCGATGGCAATGGCCATGGCCGGTCCGCAGACGCGCTTCGCGAGCGTGCCCACCTCGTTGATGACGGCGATGCCGGACAAGTCGCCGATGGTGCACAGGATGGTTCCCACGAGCAGGGACGCGAAGAGCCCCTGTGCCATGGCAGACAACGCGTCGATGAGGTAGCGCCGCGCGGAGGGCACGACGTCCTTCCTTCGGGCGAATGCGTCAATCCGGGCAAGGGCGCCCGTCTCCTTCTTTATGGCTTGCATGTTCACCCCCCACCGTAATTGAGACGTGCAGGAGACAGCTCGAGGAAAGCCTTCGTCGCTCGAATGGGGAAGACTGCCCCCTGCACGCGTATCTCGAAGTGTAAGGAGCTTAGCGCACGACAATTGTGCGCAGAGTTACAAATCGGGAAAATTGGCTGGAAAATCTGCCCAAGTCCGCTTCCCATGCGGCTACCTGGCAAACGCGAGGCAACGATCCTCTGGAGGCGATTTCTTACAGGCCCGTGCGCGGAACCGAGTTTCCGGCGCTCCCGGAATTCCCAGGGTTCCCCGCGTGCTCTTGTGCCATGGCCCTGGAGCTTTCGGCCTGCTTGTGCACCACGGACACCGCGACGTCGGCGACACTATGCTGGGGACTCAACATGGGTATTGCCGCGATGACAGTAAGCGTAACGATGACGGCGACGAGCATGGCAAGGAGAGGGATGATGAGTCCCCCGCGGACCCCGTGCGACGAATGCGCCGGTGTCGAAAGCTGCGCCGTGCCCGCTGCAGGCCGTGTTCTTGTAGGAGGGGACGCGACGCCCCTGTGGCCCATAGCCGACGAAGGATATACCATGACCGGCACCCCATCGCGCATGCCATAGACTTCTCTTGGTGACGCGCCGTGTTTCGTGCAGGACTTCGGCATATCGGCTCCTGTGTGACCAATGCCCTGGAGCATTTCTGGCTTCGTTTTGGGATATCGGTCTTACATCAATATGGTGCCTAGTTGGTGCCTAGCGCTTTTTTGCTTCATGAAGTGCCGTCGTCAAGCTTTCGAGCATCTCATGAGGCAATTATAGCCGACGATGACAAAGGGGAGCCAAGCTCCTCATTAACTACAACAGAGCGTTCCCCTATACCGGTACCTCGCCGGTGTCGATAATCTGCACGAGCGCGTCTTCGTCGAGCACGGGAACCCCGAGCTCCTCGGCCTTGCGCAGCTTGCTGCCCGCGCCGGGGCCGGCCACCACGTAGGACGTCTTCTTGCTCACGCTACCGCTCGTCTTGGCGCCATAGGCGCGCAACAGCTCCTCGGCCGTGGCGCGATCGTAGCGCTCGAGCGAACCGGTGAGCACGAAGGTGAGACCGGCGAGCGTCTGGGGCTTCACGTCGCTCTCGTCAATGGCCATCTGCAATCCCGCCTCGCGCAGGCGCTCGATGAGGTCACGGTTATCCTGCGTGTCGAAGAACTCACGGATGCCCTCGGCGACGACCTCGCCCACGCCATCGACCTGGCAAAGCTGCGGCTCGCTCGCGTCCATGAGAACGTCCATGGTCTTGAAGGCCTTGGCCAGCGCCTCGGCCGTCGTCTTGCCGATGTTGCGTATGCCGATGGCGAAGAGCAGGTTCTC
>CATLBX010000207.1 GCA_949879855.1 uncultured Coriobacteriia bacterium | reverse complement strand
CGTTGCAATCTTCCGGATAGAACATATGCGGGTCATAGCCATTTTGGATGAAGTGTACCTTCTCGGAATTGTCGAAGAGCTTCTTGACGAGCTCGGTGCTCTCCTTCGATATGGTGATGACGGCGCTGGCAGCGTCGAATGCCTTTTTCGCCTGGTCGCGGAAGCGCGCGGACTTCTCGAAGCCGATGAGGTCGGTGCCGTGGGCGGTGATGATGAGGGGGATGCCGTAATCGGCAACGTAGCTTGCCTGGACCCAGATGTGCCCGCAATGGATGACGTCGGGCTCGAATGCGGCGATCTCGTCTTCGATGGCGGCGCGAAACGCGTTCTCGTAGGCGGCCATCTGCGCGTCGTCGAGCTCGTAGAAGGTCGTGACGCTGCGCGGATGCGTGGTGAAGCAGGGAAAGTCGAAGTCGAGCGCATCGTCGGTACACGAATCGAAGTAGACGGGATGGAGACGCACGCCGTCCATCTCGAGCTCGGCAAGCTCCTCGTTTTCGGGCATGATGATGCAAACCTCATGACCTTTGCGAACGAGCGCACGGGCGATGTTGATGGTGTAGACGCCGCTGCCCGAGCCCTGGAGCGGAAAATGGTTCATGAGTAAGACGCGCATGCCGTGATCCTCTCTTCGCATAGTCAACACCTCATTATACGTTCTTGGTGCATAGGACAGGGCAAGCATGGGCTTACCAATGCGCATGAGCAGTGCTATGCTCACGTCGCTATGATTTGACGAGGGTATTTGGGTACGGTTTCAACGCATATGGACGAACAGAAGACAGGCACTCCAGCCACCGAAGCACAAAAGATCGAGATGCACAAGGAGAAAGGGGAGGATAAGGTCACGCGCATGGGCACGGCGCCCATTGGCAAGCTCATGCTCGAGTTTTCCATTCCCGCCGTCGCGGCCGTCGTCCTCAACTCGCTCTACAACGTCATCGACTCGATCTTCCTCGGACAGGCCATGGGGGAGATCGGCCTTGCCGCCACGCAGGTCGCGTTTCCCATCATGACCATCGTCAACGCGTTCGCGATTCTTGCCGGCAATGGCGGCAACTCCCTCGCCGCGATTTTGCTCGGCGAGAGGCGTAAGGACGATGCCGAACGCGCGCTCGGCAATTCCGTGACGGTCATGATCATCGTCTCCATCGCCGCGGCCATCTACGCGACGTTCTGGATTGACCCGCTTCTCATCCTCGTGGGCGCAACCGACGCGACGCTTCCGTACGCGCGCACCTTCATCCAGATCATCATCTACGGCATGATGATCTGCAACATCAGCTTTGGCGTGAACAACTTCATCCGCACGGCGGGTGCTCCCAACTTGGCGCTATGGACCACGGTCGCGGGCACTGTCGTCTGCGTCATCCTCAATTACCTCTTCGTTATGGTATTCGGCTGGGGTGTGGCGGGTTCCGCGAGTGCCACGATCATCGGTCAGGCCGTCACGGCGGTCATGGTCCTGTGGTACTTCGTCTCGCCGCGCTCGAGCGCGCCCTTCAAGCTCCGCCTGCGCAACCTCGCCATCGACCCCAAGATTTGCAAGCGGCTCATCGAACTGGGCCTGGCGCCCTTCGGCCTGCAGGCGGCAATGGCCGTGACACAGGTCATCAGCAACATGCTGCTTGCCTCGCTCGGTGCAGCCGATCCCATCGGCATCGACGGTGCGCTCGCGAGCATCGGCGTCGTGTCGAAGATTACGGGCGTGGTCTTCTTCCCGGCCCTGGGCATCGCCATAGCAGCGCAACCCATACTCGGCTTCAACACGGGCGCCCGCAAGTACCGGCGCGTGCTCAGGACGCTCTACGTTGCCCTGGGAGCGGCGACGGCGATCCTCACGACGTTCTTCATCCTCATCCACATCTTTCCCGAGCAGATCATCTCGGTGTTCGGCGTCGAGTCATCGCTCATGCACTTTGCGGTCTGGGCACTCATCGTGCAGACGGCGCTCATACCGCTCATTTCCGTCCAGGTTATCAGCTCGAACTACTTCCAGGCGACGGGCCAGCCGCTCAAATCGGCATTTCTCTCGCTCACGCGCCAGCTCATCTTCCTGCTTCCCGCATTCCTCGTCACTCCGACGCTCATTCCCAGCCTCTTTTCGGGTATGACGCCGCTCATGGGCTACTGCTTTGCGTTCCCGATTGCCGATGGCCTTTCGGTCCTGCTCTCGGCATGTCTCCTGATCATCGAGATTCGCAAGCAGCATCGCCGCATTGCCGAAGCCGAGGCAAAGGGCGCGGTCACGAAATAACCCGCTGGCAGCGCAACGAAGGGACGGTCCTAACGTGACGCTTAAAGCGTCA
>CATLBX010000206.1 GCA_949879855.1 uncultured Coriobacteriia bacterium | reverse complement strand
AGAGGTCGTAGGCGATGATGAACACCCACGTCATGTCGGGCCACAGCATGTCCTGGCGCTTCTTGGAGATGTAGATGCCGAACCAGCCGGTCATGCACAGGATGTTGAGCAGGCCCGCGCAGCCGTTCAGAACATTATGCCAACCGCCGTTGAGCAGCACGCCCTCGTCGGTGACGAAGCTGGAGTCCCAGGCCACGATGGCGCTCTCGAAGTCACTGGCCACGGCGATCAGGATGTTGATGGCCACGATCACGAACGGGAACGCCTTGAACCAGTGGGAACGGCCGATCTTGCCCCAACTGTACTTGAGAGCCATGAAGCCGATACATCCCGCCGTCGCGGCGTACACCTTGGCGTAGTGGAACCAGCCGCCCATGGTCTGGTAGGTGGGGTTGTTGAGCGCCCATTCGGCGCCCATGGCCGCGCCCACTTCCACAGCAATGCAGTACACGGTCATGAAGCCGCACACGCCGATGAACATGAATATGCCGCCTGCCTTCGTGCGTCGGGCAAATTCGTTGAGCAGGATGAGCGCGACGAGCACCATGATGAGGCCCATCCATTGGAATGGGGCGTTGGCCCCGTAAACGTCGAATAGCATTTCAATCCCTCCTTGCTTAGGACCTGTCGAGATGGAGTGTCTGGGCAATTACGTCGGCGATAATGGCGTCGTCGGCATCCGGATGCTTGCGCAGATATCCAATTACACCGAGCACGAGCACGTAGAACGTCTCGTACAGGTGCTGAACCCGTATGTCATGCAGTTCCGCATAGTCGCGGACGGTGGTGTCGATGATGTAGCGCGTGGTCTCATCCGCCACGCGATTCACGAACTCGAGGTAAAGCGCGGCATTCTCGCGCGACGAGAGCGCAACGTGGAAGGCATCGTCTTCGAACAGACCGATACGCAGAAGCTTGACGATCGTGCGGAGCGCGTGGTCGACATCGCCTTCGATGCGCCCTTCATTCCAGAGCTCGAGGGCTTCGATGTAGTCCTGGATATAGTCATCGAGAACGGCGGAAGTGACGGCGTCTTTGTCGGGAAAGTAATGATAGAAGAGCGTACGCGTGACTCCGACACGTTCCGTGATGTCCTTCACGGTCGTGCGCGAAAGGCCGCGTTCCTCGTAGAGTTCGCGCGCCGCTGCGACGATTTCCAACCGACGCACATCGCTGCGACTTGCCGATATGTCAGCCGTGTTCTCCACGTTCACTCCCCGTCTCTCAATCCGTGTATTAGGCTATCGCGGCAATCGACACGGGGTCAATGAACACAATTGACGAAACGTCAACGAGACGCAGGCAGGCAAATGAGACAATTTGGTCAGACACATTTGTCTCATTGCGCAGGTCACAGAACGTGTAGCGAGAATGTGCCCGCAGCGCCATCCTCGCGCTCGAGGCGCCAGCGGATGTCCGTCGTTCTCTCGAGCAGGCGCTCGTCGTGGCTCACCAGCAACAAGGCCCCCGGATAGGCCACGAGCACCCGCTCCAGAGCTTCGATGGAACCGAGGTCCAGATGATTGGTTGGTTCGTCCATGGCTATCAGCACCGGCTGGCGCAAGATGCCCTGCGCGAGCATGAGCTTGCGCATCTCGCCCGGGCTCAGCTCGCCGCCATCCAGGATACGGTCGGGATCGGAATTGAGTTGCGCCACGATGGAGAGCACGCGCCCACGCTCGCCGCGAGACATGTCGCTCAGCACCGTCATGATGTGGGCGGCCTGCTCAGCCTCGACCTCCTGCGGGATATACAGGGCACGCAGGTCGTCTGGCACCGTCGCCATAAGGGCAGAGAGCAGCGTCGTCTTGCCGCTGCCGTTGACACCGGCGATGCCAATGTGCTCGGTGTTGCCCACCGCGAGGTCCGGTACGTGGAGCCGATGATCGCCGCGCGTCAACTCGCAAGCCTCCATGCGCACGAGCACCTTGCGCGGGCTCGCCTCGGCATCCATCCAGATATCGCCCGCGTACTCCTTGCTCACGCGCGCATCATCGAGCGCTTGCTGCGCCTTCTTGAGGCGCGCGTCCATGCGCGTGGACAGCTTGCCGGCAGCACCGTCCTTCCCGGTATATACCGCAAGCTTGATGCGTCCCTTGCCATCGTGGTCCTTCGCGTCGAGATGCCGGGCGCTCCGCTTCGCAGCAGACTTGCTCGCCTCGTTACGCCGGCGCGCAGCCTCCGCCTGAAGGCGCGATACCTCGCGCTTGGCATCTTGTCTCTGCCGTTGCGCGCTCGTAACTTCACGCGTCGCCTGGCTCCTCACCTGCGTATAGCTGCCCGGGCGCATGATGACGCCCGGGCCCTCGAAGCACAG
>CATLBX010000205.1 GCA_949879855.1 uncultured Coriobacteriia bacterium | reverse complement strand
CGCCCGAGATCATCACCGACGCGATGCTCGAGCATCAGCGCTACTTCCCGATGTACCAGCCCGACGGCACGCTCGACAACGGCTTCCTCATCGTGAGCAACGGCGATCCCGCCTATGCCGAGACCATTGCCGACGGCAACGAGCGCGTCGTGCGCGCCCGTCTCGACGATGCGGCCTTCTTCGTGGTCGAGGACCGGCGCAAGCCGCTCGAGGACTACGTCGAGGGGCTCAAGCGCGTCGTGTTCCAGGAGAAGCTCGGCAGCGTCTACGACAAGACCATGCGCATCGTGGCCGACGCCGAGGCCGTCTGTGACGCCGCCGGCATCACGGGCGCCGAGCGTGACGACGTCCTGCGCACCGCGCTGCTGTGCAAGGCCGACCTCATTACGAGCGCGGTCGTGGAGTTCACGTCGTTGCAGGGCATCATGGGCGGGCATTACGCGCGCTTCGCGGGCGAGACCCCCGAGGTCGCCCTCGGCATCACCGATCACTACCGTCCGCGTTTCGCCGATGACGAGCTGCCCCGCAACCTCGCGGGCACGGTCACGGCGCTTTCCGACAAGCTCGACACCGTCTGCGGCATCTTCGCCATCGGGGCCGGCCCCACCGGTTCGTCCGATCCCTTCGCCCTGCGCCGCAGCGCCATCGGCATCATCAACATCCTGCTCGACGGCCTCGACGTCTCGCTTTCCGATCTCATCGACGTGGCGCTTGGCAACTATCGCGATGTCGTCGAATTCGACTTCGATGCCGTGCGCGAGCAGGTCCGCACGTTCTTCGCGACGCGTCTCGAGGTCATCGCGCGTGACCGCGGCTACGCTCCCGATTGCATCGCCGCCGTCATGGCGACGGGCATGTTCGAGCCGGCCGAGACACTGGCGCGCATCGATGCGCTGCAGACGGCACGCGAGCAGCAGCCCGAGACCTTTGAGAACCTGGCGACCGCCTATACCCGCGCGGCGAACCTCGCCGACGCCTCCCTCGGCCGCGACGCCGACACCACGCTCATGGGCACGAGCGAGCGCGCGCTGGCCGATGCCGTGGCATCTGCCCAGGCGGCGGTCGAGGCCGCGATTGCGTCTGGTGCCCATGCCGATGCCATCGAGGCCCTCGCGAGCATGCGCGCGCCCATCGACAACTTCTTCGACGAGGTGCTCGTCATGGACGAGGACAGAGCATTGCGCGAGATGCGCCTCAAGCTGCTCAACAGCTTCGTTGCCGTGTTCGCAAACGTCGCCGACATTAGCAAGCTGTCGTAGGAGCGAAGGACGCCATGAGCGACATGCCCGCGTTGCCGACCATACACGTCATCAGCGATTCCATGGGCAACACGGCAAAGACCGTCGCCCGCTCGGCGGCAAGCCATTTCGGGGAACTCGACCCGAACATCACGGTGCTTGCGCACGCCAGCTCCTTCGAGCAGATCCGCTCGTTTCTCGAGAAGGAGCAGCGCACGCATCGCCAGATGTACGGCGACGACAGGATCATCGTTTACTACACCCTGGTCATCCAGGAGCTGAAGGACGCGCTGGAGTCCTATCTCGCCCAGCATCCCAACATCCACGCCGTGGATGTCCTGTCGGGGCCGATTGCCGCGATTGAGCGCGTGAGCGGTAAGGTGCACACTCCGGTTCCCGGAGAGCAGCACAAGATCAACGACCAGTACTTTCAGAGGATCGAGGCCATCGAGTTCACCGTGAGCCATGACGATGGCCTGCTCACGCAAGACCTGCCCGAAGCCGACATCGTCATCCTCGGCGTTTCCCGCACGAGCAAGACGCCAACATCCATTTACCTGGGACAGCAGGGCTACAAGGTCGCCAACGTGCCCCTCATCGAGGGAATCGATCTTCCCAAGGAGGTCTACGACGTCGACCGCGAGAGGCTCTTCGGTCTCATAACCGACCCTTCCGTGCTGGTTGGCGTACGAAGGACGCGCATGGGCGGCCAGCTGGGGGAGCAGTCGAGGTACTCGGACATCGACGCCGTGACGCTGGAGCTCGACCGTGCGCGCACCATCATGCGCGGGCTCGGCTGCGTCATCATCAACACGAAGGACCGTGCTATCGAGGAGACGGCCCAGGAGATACTGCGCCACTACAACGCCGCGTTTCCCCGCATCCCGATTCCCTAACCTCGGCTCGACGGCTATCCGACGCTCCCTGTCACATTTTTGGTCCTTGCCCCCTCATGCGCTTGCCGTGCCACAAAGCCGACTTGAATGTCCCTCAAATACCCTATAATGGTGAACGTTGTGGTGAATGAAGGAGACGGGGATTCTCGTACTACATAACGCACCGCATCCTCTCCGACGTGAATGAAAGGACAGGCA
>CATLBX010000204.1 GCA_949879855.1 uncultured Coriobacteriia bacterium | reverse complement strand
TCATCAGGATAATCGATATCACGCTCGATTACCACGCCGTCTTTGGTCTCCTTGAGATGGCGCATGGAAAGCGTGATGCGACCCTCTTCGCCATCGATGCAGACGAGCGGACCCTTGAGGAAACGCGACGAGGGGTCGGTCTCGAAGAAGGAACGACGGGAATCGAACTCGGCCGGTTCGCGGCGGACGTCGCGAAAGGCGAACATGAACGATTCAGCGCCATCGACAATGCGCATGACCTGATACCACGTCTCGCCATCCGTGCTGGTCTCATCGATGCGGTAGTGGCAACGCCCGTCGTCTTGGACGACGCCGGGTGCGAAGCGGATGGGCGCCGCGATGTTGTAGGCAAAGCCCACGTCGGTAATCCAGGGGATGCCTTGCGAATCGGCCGGATCCTTGACCATGAGGAAGACGTGGTCGAACTCGTCGCCATCGTCATAGATGCGCCCGCCAAAAAGCTCGACGTCAAAGCCCATGGCGCGCAGGGCAGTGGCATAGAGGAAGTTGAGCTCATAGCAGATGCCCCCGCGTCGACGCGTCACGATCTTGTCGAAGAGACCGTCCTCGGTAAGGTCGAGCGGGACCTTGCCATCGAGGATGTCGAGGTTCTCGAAGGGCACGGTTTCGAGGTGCGCGCGCTGCAACGCGCCAACACCCGCAATGTCATGGGAAGGCTCGGCGTCAAGGCCGATGCGCTCGAGGTAGGCGGTAAGCTGCTGTGCGTCCATGGAAGGCTCCTGACTAACAAGCCCGGCGAAATAATCGTCTTTTTATCGTCTCATCATATTTGATGGACAATAAAAGGCCAGGGGCAACAGGCTCCTGACCTTTGCGTTTTCTGGTGGCCCTGATACGATTCGAACGTACGACACCCGCTTTAGGAGAGCGGTGCTCTATCCCCTGAGCTACAGAGCCAGCACGGGGTATTCTAGCAGAGTGACGAGCATTGCCATGAGACAAATACACAGGGTATTTGTCTCATTCCACTCCTACCACCGTGAGCACGTCGTCATCGACGCTGAAGCGCACCGTTCGCTGACCGTAACGCATCTCGTAGACGCGCTCGGGTGCATGGTGGTAAGCCGGGCGCGGGTCACGGGCCAGGGCAGCCAGAATCGCCGCACCATGCTCACCCATACGATCGCGCAGCTCGTCATCGCACACGACGGCGAGCATGCCCTCGTCGGGGTCCGTCGCGAAACCACCAATCGCATCGGGATATGCATCGGCGTACGGGATGTAGGGCTTGATGTCGTAAATGGGCGTCTTGTCTAACAAGTCGACGCCGCTGACATTGAGCACCATCCCCTTGCCCTTGGTCTGCTCAATACCGTCGAGCTTCACGACGGAGAGGCCAAGCCCGTTGGGACGAAAGGGCGAACGCGTCGCGAACACCCCGCGCTTCTCGTTGCCACCGAGGCGCGGCGGTCGCACGAGCGGCGTGAACCCGTCTTGTTCGACGGCAGAGAAGCCCCAAATGAGCCACAGATGGCTAAAATCCTCGATACCACGCAGGGCATCCGGGTCGCGATACTTTGGCTCAAAGACGATGGTGCCGCAAGCCTCTTTTACCAGCCCGCTCTGCCGCGGAATGCCGAACTTCTCCGGATACGGCGTACGAATATACGCGATGGGCTCGATTTCCACGTTCAATGCCCCTACATTGTTTCGATGAGCGCGAACAGCTCGTCGACGATTGCATCGGCGGGCACGCGGCGCAGCTTCTCGCCCTTCGCGAAGAGCAGGCCCTCGTCGCGGCCGCAGGCAACGCCCACATCGGCAA
This sequence comes from uncultured Coriobacteriia bacterium, assembly GCA_949879855.1. Classification (GTDB taxonomy): domain Bacteria; phylum Actinomycetota; class Coriobacteriia; order Coriobacteriales; family QAMH01; genus QAMH01. Next base: position 586 of record CATLBX010000204.1, on the reverse strand, counting down.
AGCGCGCCTCGCCCGGACCGTTCACGACGCAGCCCATGACGGCGACCTTGAGCGGCTTGTTCAACGTCGCGAGGCGCTTCGTGACCTCATCGGCGATGGGGATGAGGTCGACCTGGCAGCGACTGCACGTGGGACACGAGATGATCTCGGGCTTGCAGCGGCGTACGTCCACAGCCGAGAGGATGCCGAAGGCGACCGCAATCTCCTCGACGGGATCGGCCGTGAGCGAGACGCGCATCGTGTCGCCGATGCCCTCGGCGAGCAGCATGCCAAGGCCTGCCGCGGATTTGATGGTGCCCTGGAGCACGCCGCCGGCCTCGGTCACGCCGATATGCAACGGCACCTCGGGCATGGTTTGTGCCAGACTACGATAGGCATTGACCGTCGTCATCACGTCATGGGCCTTGGCGGAGACGACGATGTCCTCGAAGTCGCGCTCGCGGAAATGCTCGACGAAGCCCTGGGCCGAGAGCGCGAGCTTCTCGGCCTGCGTGAGGTCGTCACGCGCGGCCAGCGAATCTTCGAGCGAACCGGCATTGACGCCGATGCGTATGGGGATGCCCGCCTCGCCCGCCGCCTCGATGAC
>CATLBX010000203.1 GCA_949879855.1 uncultured Coriobacteriia bacterium | reverse complement strand
GGTCCGGCGAGGAGGAGATCGAGACCACGGTCACCCTACGCGACGTGGGCACCGTCACCGGCGGCCTCATCCACTCCAACGACAACCGCGGACGCACCACCTCCTTGGGCGAGGTGGGTGCCGCGCTCAACAATAAGTTCCCCGACTTCGATGTGCGCAACTTCGGCTACAGCCAGCTCTCGAAGCTCATCGAGGACTTCGACCGCTTCGAACTGGTCAAGACAAACGTGGGCTATGACGTGCGCATCGCCGACACCCGCGGTGATATCGAACAGGTGGAGCAGTACATCATCCTCGAGATTGGCCGCCACAAGAACAAGTCCATGTCCATCACGTCGCTCGCCTCGAAGGTGCACGACACGTTCCCGCAGTTCAATCTCAAGGACACGGGCTACTCGCAGTTCAACCGCTTCGTAGATAGCATCAAGGGCGTTCGCGTCACCGGTGGCCAGCGCAAGTACGCGCGCTTGGAGTAAATGAGACAAATACACAGGGTATTTGTCTCATTCAAACCCCAGCAACAACCCGGTGCCATGCACGACGAAGGCGACAATCCACGCGATGATGCACTGCACCACCACGATAGCCGCCGCGTACTTGCCGCCAAGCTCGGAGCGCACGGTGATGATCGACATGACGCAGGGCGTGTAAAGCAGCACGAACACGAGGAAGCTGTAGGCCGCGAGCGGCGTGAAGATGGTCGTGAGCAAGGCGAGATTGCCACCCACGAGCTGGGTGATGGTGGAGATGACGTTCTCCTTGGCCATGAAACCCGTGAGCACGGCCGTCGCCGCACGCCAATCGCCAAAACCGAGCGGTGCGAATAGGGGCGCGAAGACCGTGCCGATGGCGGCGAGCATGGATTGCGATTGGTCGGCGACCACGTTGAAGCGCACGTCGAAGGTCTGCAGGAACCAGATGAGGATCGTCGCGGCGAAGACGACCGTGAACGCCTTCTTGGCGAACTCCTTGGCCTTGCCCCAGGCAAGACGGCACACCGTGCCCAAGCTCGGCAGACGATAGTTGGGGAGCTCCATGACGAAGGGAACGGGGTCGCCGCGAAACGCTGTGCGACTGAGCACGAGGGCCGCCAGGATGCCGACGACGATGCCGAGCAGGTACAGCGAGAGCATGGCGGCGGCCGCCCATTGGGCGAAGAAGAACCCGCAGAGCAACGCGTAGACGGGCAGCTTGGCCGAACAACTCATGAACGGCACGAGCATGATCGTCATGCGGCGGTCGTGCTCGGAGGGCAAGGTGCGGGTGGCCATGATGGCCGGCACGCTGCAGCCAAACCCCATGATCAGCGGGACGAAACTGCGTCCCGACAAGCCGAGCTTGCGCAGGAGCTTGTCCATGAAGAACGCCACGCGCGCCATGTAGCCGGTGTCCTCGAGCGCGGAGAGCAGCAAGAACAGGACGACGATGATGGGCAGGAACGAAAGCACCGTGCCCACGCCGGGGAACACGCCGTCGCACACGAGCGAGACGACGAGCGGATTGACCTCAAGCGATTCGAGACCGTCACGCACGACCTGCGTAAGCCATTCGATGCCCTCCCCCAGCAAATCCGAGAGCGGTTGCCCCACCACGTTGAAAGTGAGCCAGAAGACAGCGGCCATGATGAGGATGAACATCGGAATGGCCGTGTACTTGCCGGTCAGGACCTTGTCCGCCGCAATCGAGCGCCTGTGCTCACGTGACTCGCGCGGACGCCAGACGCATTTGGCACACGTCTTCTCGATGAAGGTGAAGCGCATGTCGCTGATGGCGGCCATGCGGTCGATCCCGGCCTCGCTCTCCATCTGGGCCACGATGTGCTCGACCGCATCGAGCTCGTTGGCGTCAAGGTCAAGTGCCTCGGTGACGAGCGGATCTCCCTCGATGAGCTTGGTCGCGGCAAAGCGCAACGGCAAGTCGGCGCGACGGGCGTGGTCTTCGATGAGATGCATGACACCATGTATGCAGCGGTGCACCGCGCCGTCGCCGCGACCATCCGCATCGCAGAAGTCGACGCGGCCGGGGCGCAGCTGCTTGCGCGCGACGACGAGCGCATGTTCGACGAGCTCGTCGATACCCTGGTCGTTGGCGGCGGAGATCGGAACGACGGGAACGCCGAGCTCGGCTTCGAGCACGTTGACGTCGATGCTTCCGCCACTCGCGATGACCTCGTCCATCATGTTGAGCGCGATGACGAGCGGCACGTCGAGCTCCATGAGCTGCAGGCTCAGATAGAGGTTGCGCTCGATGTTCGTGCCGTCGACGATGTCGATGATGGCGTTGGGCTTCTCGTCGAGCACGAACTGGCGCGAGACGACCTCCTCGCTCGTGTAGGGAGACAGCGAGTAGATGCCCGGCAGGTCGGTCACCGTGACCTTGGAGTGGTTACGTATGGCACCGTCCTTGCGGTCGACCGTCACGCCCGGAAAGTTGCC
>CATLBX010000202.1 GCA_949879855.1 uncultured Coriobacteriia bacterium | reverse complement strand
ACCGTGACGTGGTCGGTCAGCAATTCGCCGTGCGCGCGCTCACCATCGCTGCGGCCGGCGGCCATGGCGCGTTGCTCATCGGGCCGCCTGGCGCGGGAAAGAGCATGCTCGCCAAGCGGCTGCCGAGCATCCTACCGGCACTCGACGAGGATGAGCGCATCGAGACGGCGCTCATCCATTCGGTTGCCGGTCTCGATCTGCGCGCCATCACGGCGGGCGTGCGGCCCTTTCGCGCCCCGCATCATTCGGCCACAGTCGCCTCGCTCGTCGGGGGAGGTTCGGGCAACGTGCGCCCCGGCGAGGTATCGCTCGCCCATAACGGCGTGCTCTTCCTCGATGAGCTCGCCGAGTTCTCGAACAGTTCTCTGCAGGCTCTACGCCAGCCCATCGAGGATGGTGAGGTCATCGTGAGCAGGGTGGGATCGCGCGCGGTGTTCCCGGCACGCTTCCAACTCATCGCCGCGTCCAATCCCTGCCCCTGCGGGTATCTGGGCGATGTCGATCATGGCTGCCGTTGCAGTGAGCATCAGGTCAATCATTACCAGGCCAAACTCGGAGGTCCGCTCAAGGATCGCATCGACCTCATCTGCGAGGTGTCTCGCGTCGATCCCGCACGCGTCCTGCAGAGTGGCCAGGGGGTGGCATCTGCGCAGATTGCCGACGAGGTACTCGCCGCTCGTGAGCGCGCGAAGTGGCGCGGAGAACGCGTGAGCTCGCTTGGAAACGTTACACCGTACGAGGTCATCGAGTCGTGCGGCCTCGCGCCAAGCGGTCACAAGCTCATCGAGGATATGGCACGTAAGCACTTCCTCTCGGGGCGTGGCATCGTGCGCATCCTGCGCGTGGCGCGCACCATCGCAGACCTCGACGACAGCGAAGTGGTGTGCGATGAGCATCTGCTCGAGTCGTGCATGTATCGCGTCGACAACAATCTGGAGTGAGCATGGATGACCCCTATCAGATCGATGGCCCACGATTCGAGCTCGACATCGCCTCGGCGGAGTATCCGGCCATCCTGCGCGACACCCCCGACCCGCCGCGCGTGCTGCGCGGCATCGGCAATCCGGACGCCCTGCAGCCTGGCGTTGCCATTATCGGTTCGCGCAAGGCGACACCCTATGGCCTTTCCTGTGCCGAGATGTTCGCCTCGCACATCGCCTCGCGGGGCATACCCATCATCTCCGGTGGTGCGATGGGCTGCGATCAATGCGCGCATCGCGCGGCGCTCGATGGCGGGTGCCCGACGGTCGTCGTCTTCGGCTCGGGCGCTGACGTGACCTACCCCAAGCGCGGTCGCGACTTGTTCCAGCGCGTCATCGACGCCCAGGGCGCCATTATTTCCGAGCAGCCATGGGGCACGCAGCCGCTACCCGGAACCTTCGTGCGGCGCAATCGCATCATCGCGGGACTTGCGGCCCTCGTGCTCATCGTGGAGGCGGGACTTCCGAGCGGGACCTTCTCGACGGCGGATGCGGCCTTGCGTGCCAACCGTGACGTGGCCGCCGTGCCCGGCTCCATCACCTCTCCCAACTCGCGGGGCACCAACTACCTCATCGCCCAGGGAGCTTACACGGTCGTCGACAACGATACCCTCGATTCGGCCATTGACCTCGCCTGGGCACATTCCATGTACGCCCTCCTTGCCGACAGGGCGGCTGATGGCGGGGACATGGCTAGCGAACTCGTAGGTGAGGATCCCATCCTGCGGGCCCTGGCCGCCGAGGCGCTTTCCGCCCAGCAGCTCGCTGCCTACTTCGACTTTTCCCCCGGCGAGCTCTCGCGGCGCCTTGCCCAATACGAGCTTAACAACCTCATACAGCGCGGTATGGACGGTCGTTACCAGCTGTGTCCGAGAGCGCGGCGCCCTCATGCCAAATAATGGCTACGACCTTGTGCATGCTATACTTTTCCCATGTTGACGATTGAGAACATAGCAGAAGCCCTGAGGGAAGTCGTTGCGCCTTATGACGTGCGTGCTGGATACCTGTTTGGTTCTTTTGCACGTGGCGAGGAAGAGGAGCAGAGTGATGTTGATGTGCGCCTTGAATGCGGACATGACGTCAATTACAGCGATTTGCTCTCCATGCAGGAGCTTCTTGAAAAACGTCTCGGTCGTCCCGTTGAAATCGTGACAAATCCACCTGAATTCATGAGGCCGGCCTTCAGAAAGCGTATTCAGCAAGACGAGGTACTGCTTTATGAAGCAGTCTGATCGTGACCTGGAACTCATCGACGTCATTCTGGAAGACGCGCAGGTTCTTGCAAACCGGCTACGGCGCTTTTCACTTAACCAAGAGCAGTTCGTGCATGATCGCTCGGAAGATGGAGAGCTAACCTATGATGCCATTATGGCTCCCGTCTATCACATCGCCGAAGACACGCTTCATCTATCCGATGATGTAATAAACGCATTTCCTGATTACCCTTGGCGCCAAATTAAAGGCTTCCGGAATTTCGTCGCCCATGGGTACCGTGA
>CATLBX010000201.1 GCA_949879855.1 uncultured Coriobacteriia bacterium | reverse complement strand
ATCCTGGCACGACCCGCAGCGGTTGCAGCGGCGAATCTCGTCGATGCGTCCTTCCCGTACCTTGTTGGGGAACTCGGGGTCCGCCCACAGGTAGCGGCCGAAGCCGATGATGTCGGCATAGCCCTCCTCGAGGGCACGCTCGCCTTTCACCTCGTCCATGCGCCCGACGCACACGACGGGCACCTTGACGGCATCCCTGATGTACTTGGCCGCCGGCAGCAAAAGGCCCATGTCCTCGAAGTCCTTCATATACGGGCGCATATGGGGCTCCGGGTCAGGGTATGGGAAGTAGTCCGGGACGAAGCGGAACGGAAGCTCGCCGTAGCCGTAACCGGTCACGCTTATGTATTGATAGCCAATCATCTCGAGCGCGATGGCAGTGTCACGCGCCATGTCGGGCGTGATGCCGTTATCGCCCGTCAGGGGCGAGAACTCGATGCCGTTGATGCGCGTTCCGATGAGGAAGTCGGGCCCGCATTCCTCGCGGATCATCTGGTAGAGCTCGGCCATGACACGGGTGCGGTTGGCGACATCCTCGAAGGCGTACTCGTCATCGCGCTTGTTCCAGATGGGGCTGAGGAAGCTGTTGAGCAGGTATCCGTGGGCGGCATGCACCTCGACGCCGTCGAAGCCCGCCTTCTTCATGCGCACGGCACCTTCGACGATGAGCTTTTCCTTCTCGTGAATCTCCTCGACCGAAAGCCCGCGCGTCGCACGTCCCTCGGGTTCGGGAATGGGAAGGTCCTCGGTTTCGATCGTGGACGAGCTGAAGGGGCGGCCCTCGCCGAGCACGGCCGCGGAGGGGCCGCCGTGATGGAGCTGGCCGATGATGTAGCAATCGTGACGATGCACCGCCTCCGCAAGTTCGGTCAGACCCGGGATGAACTTGTCATCCCAAACGTTACAGTAGCGTCCCGGCATGTCATCCCACATGACGCCGCCGATGACCACGGCTGCCGCACCGCCTGCGGCAATGCTCTCGTACAGGCCGATTGCCGCACTGCCATCGGCGGTGCCATCGTCGTTCCAGCGAAACGTCGACTGCCCCGTCTTCATGATGCGGTTCTTGAAGGTTATCTTCGGGGTGACCTCCAAAGGAGACATGAGTTTTTCGAAATTGCCCATGAATCGGTACCTCTCTCTATCGCGGGTCGGCCCGCATTTGAATCGAAGGTTGCTTTCATCGTGGCACGCGCAAAACGCGTTGCCGTATCCGTGCATAAATGCGTGATGTATGGCGGGCTATTGCGCCGCGTCGTCCTCGTCGTAGGTGGAATCGAAGTGCCAGATGTACTTCTCGTGGGGAGAGCGCTGGTGTTCGTCATCGTTGATGCCATACTCGAGCTTGCCCTCGTTGATGACACCCTTCGTGCGCTTGAGCGCATCGACGGAGAAATCGCAGTGCACGACTCCCCAATCGCGGATGAGATACAGGAGATTCGCGAGGCTGATACCCTTGGACGTGAGGAAGTAATCGACCCACAGGGGCTTTTCCTCCACGACAAGGCGCTCGACTATCCCCTCCTCCTCGAGCTCATTGAGATGCTGGCTGAACATCTTGTCCGAAATCTTGTAGGGAATGATCTTCTTGAGCTCGCCGTAACGGGCGCGCCTGTCAGGTTGCAAGCTCAGGTACCAGATGATGAAGGGCTTCCACTTGCCACCCAGTATCTTCGAGAGAACCTGAGTCAACATGCAAGAGGTGAGCCTGTCAATGCTGCTAACCGTCATGATCGCCTCCTAGATGCGCCGCGGCGTCACAGATGCTGTCCCCCGTCGATCCCGAACACCTCGCCGACGATGAACGACGCGTCGTCAGATGCGAGAAAGCACGCGATGGCAGCCATGTCCTCGGGCTCTCCCAGCCTCTTGGCGGGAATGCTCTCGACATAGCTCGCGTGGGCCTTCTCGTCGCTCCATATCATCTCGGTGAACCGCGTCTTGGTGGTGCCCGGCGCGTACCCGTTCACCCGCACGCCAAAGGGCGCCAGTTCCTTCGCCCAGATCATCGTCATCTTCGCCAACGCGGCCTTGGAAGGCCCGTAGCCACCACCGTTGGGAAAGGTCTTGATGGCGGCGTTCGAGCAGGTGTTGACGATGACGCCCGAACCCTGCTCGACCATCTGGCGGGCCACCGCCTGACCGACGTAGAAGGCGCCGAAGGTATTGACCTCGAACACCCTTCTAAACGCCTCGGGCGTGCATTTGAGCATGGAGTATTCGTCGGTGATGCTCTTCGTGTTGATGCCGGCGTTGTTCATGAGCACGTCGATGCGGCCGAAGTGCCTGACGATGTCGAGAATTGCATCGGTGACCTGGCCACATGTCGAGACGTAGCACGTCACGGGATACGTATCCGGATCGTCTCCGTAGAGGCGTTTTAAGGCAGGCATGATCACATAAGTATATCCAAGACCCTGCATTTTTTCATAGTTCCAGCCGAATTGCAGAGCAAACAGGTTGCGGACATAAACCTTGT
>CATLBX010000200.1 GCA_949879855.1 uncultured Coriobacteriia bacterium | reverse complement strand
ACGATGCCGTCGACGGGCATCTTCTCGCCGGGGCGCACGAGCACCACGTCGCCGACCACGACGGCCGAAAGCGGAAGCTCCATCACCGTGCCGCCGCGATCGACCCGCGCCGTGGGCGGTGCGAGGTTCATGAGCGATTCGATGGCCTGGTTGGTCGCGCCCTTCGCGCGCGTCTCGAGGATCTTGCCGAGCAGCACGAAGGTGATGAGCATGGCGCAGGTCTCGAAGTACGGCATGCCGTTATTGATGGCGATGGACTCACGGCTCGTCCAATCACCGCGCATGACGGGCAAAAACGTGATCCACAGCGAGAAGAGAAACGCGATGGTGGTACCAAGCGCCACGAGCACGTCCATGTTGGCAGAGCCACTTTTGAGCGATGCGAACGCCCCCTTGTAGAAGCGCGCACCACAGCCGAACTGCACGGGGATGACAAGGACGAGCATGAGGATGTTGGTGGCGAACATGACCTGCACATGCGAAGGACCGCTCACGAACAGCGACGCGAGCGCTTCCCCGACGCCCATGTGGGCACCGGGTAGCATGCCGACGCAGAAGATGACGATGGTGAGCACGAGCGAGGTGACGAAGACGTTGCGATCGTGCCTGGCATGCGCCGCCTCCTTCGCACGGCGCTCCTCGTCCACGAGCGGGGCGTCGTCGGGAATGACTTCGGCGGTGAACGAGAGGTCGTCGAAGACGCGCAGCATGTCGTCCACGGAGGCCACGTCGGTGTCGAAGGTGACCTGGCCGGTGTTGTTGGCGAGGTTGACCGCCACGTCGATGACGCCGGGCGTCTTGCGGTAGTGCTTCTCGATGTTGGCCGCGCAGTTCGCGCAGTGCATGCCGTCAATGGCCAAGCGTATCGTGCTGTGCATAGGAGTCACCTCTTGTCTAAGCGGAGGTGTCCAGTATAAGACGTGAGCTAACCATATACGACATCCATGCAATCTATTTGTTACTTAACATAATTGCATTACGGTAATGCAGATGATACGATGTATGCGGAAGGAGGCTGTCATGGCTACTCAGCAAGCGACAATCAACGTACGCATGGACTCTGCCCTCAAGGAGCGCGCCGGTGCCGTTCTCGAGTCGCACGGCATCTCGACGACACAGGCCATCACGCGTTTGTGGGAAGAAATGGCACAATCTCGCGCCGTGCCAGACTTCATCTCCGGTGTAGACAAAAGCGCGCGTGCTGCCGAGGTGCAGCGCAAGCTCGACGTTCTCAAGGGCATGGCGGGGTGTGTCAAAGTCCATACGCCTCCCCCGGCAAACGGCAAGGAGCTCCGCAACACCATATACGGCGGCAAATATTGTGATTACCTGGAGCTGCAGTGAAGGTGCTCATTGACACGAACGTCTGGCTCGACATCGCCTTCGGGCGCGAAGGCTTCTACGAAGATTCCTTCGGAGCCATCGCAACGTGTATCGAAGACGAGAACGAGCTTCTTACGGTCGCAACTTCTCTCAAGGACGCCTTCTATATCGTCGAACGTCACTCAGATGCGCAGCAAGCATACGAATGGGTCGAGAAGATCATGGCGATCTCAAGCATCGTGAGCGTCGACCAGTTCGCCTGCCACATGGCACTTGACCTAGAGAAGCCCGACTTCGAAGACGGTATCATCGCCGCCTGCGCACGCATCGAGAACGTCGACATCATCATCTCACGCGACAAGAGTGCCTACGAGAGCATCGGCGTTCCCTGCTGCACCCCAACAACCTACATCGAGGCATCCCCTTGGACGCGCACGCGCATATAGAGAAACAGGGCGGCTCCCGCAAGGGAAACCGCCCTGGAATTGTTACTAGGCACCGTGTCTAGAACTTCTTCTTGAAATCCTCGAACTTCTGCTTGATCTCTTCGCGTTTCTTCTCGATGGCCTCGTGCCGGTCGGCCTTGCGCTGGGCGCGCAGCTTGTCATGGGCCTCCTTCGCGAGTTGCGCCTGGACCTCCTCGGCCTGCTCGACCTCGTCGGCAATCTCGGCGGCATCCCAGTGCATGATCGCGCAGTCCATGCCCTCGAACTGGGTGTCGAAGCCTGCGATGTCGTCTTCTTGCACGAGGGCGATGACGGCCGTCTGCCCCGGAAGAAGCGAACGGCTGCAGTAGGCGATGAGCGAGGTGTCATCCTCGGCGTTGCTGTCATCGACAAGGCTGCCCGCCAGCAAGCCCACGCCGCCGCCGAGCAGGATGCCAACCGGTCCACCCAGGATGCCCACGGCCGCGCCGAGCAACCCGCCCATCCAGGTGTCATCCGTCGTGTCCGTGCCTGAGTCGAACCCGTCCTTGGGTACGATGACGCCGTCCTCGTTCTTGACGACGACCATCTGCAAGATCGTGTAGGACGCGTTGACCGGATCGCCCTTGAGATGCGAGAAGGTCTCGTAGGCCTGGCTCTCAACCGGGAATGTCACCATCGTCACGTTTTCCATGGGAGCGCTCCTCTTCTTCGATTGTGTTTACAAGAGGATAGTATACA
>CATLBX010000199.1 GCA_949879855.1 uncultured Coriobacteriia bacterium | reverse complement strand
TTACCTCTGCTGCATGTATGACTGCGAGAGAAAATCAGGGGCCTCGAGAACCATGGCGCAACCCTCGACGACGTTGATGAGGGCCGTTTCCGACACGTGCACGGGAACGCCGATTTCGGCGCGCAGACGCTCGTCGAGACCGCGCAGCATGCCGCCGCCGCCCGTGAGCGTGATGCCGTATTCCATAAGGTCGCTTGCCAAGTCGGGCGGCGTCTCGTCGAGCGTATCCTTGACCGCCTGGATCATCTTGGCAATGGGCTCCTCGAGAGCCTCTCGCACGTCTTCGCTTTCAATTCGCACGGTGCGCGGCAGGCCCGACAGAAGGTCGCGACCGCGTACCTCAACATCGACCTCCTCGACGAGCGGTGCCGCCGAGCCGATGGTGATCTTGATTTCCTCTGCCGTGCGCTCGCCGATGGCGATGTTGTAGTGGGTCTTGGCGTATTGCACGACAGCCGCATCGAACGCGTCGCCCGCAATGCGGATGGAAGTCGCGTTGACGATGCCGCCCATGGAGATGACGGCGACTTCGGTCGTGCCACCGCCGATGTCAACGACCATGGAGCCGGTCGGACTGTCGACGGGCAGCCCCGCGCCGATGGCGGCGGCCATGGGCTCTTCGATGAGGAACGCCTGGCGTGCTCCGGCGGTGATGGTCGCCTCGAAGACGGCGCGCTTCTCGACGGAGGTGACGCCGCTGGGGACGCACACGACGACGCGCGGCTTGGGATGCCAGGGCATGCGCTTGCCCTGGGCGCGCGAGATGAAGTAACGGAGCATGGCCTCGGTCACGTCGAAATCGGCGATGACGCCATCCTTGAGCGGGCGCATGGCGATGATGCTGCCCGGCGTGCGGCCGAGCATCTCCTTGGCATCGGCACCAACGGCCAAAACGCGCTGGTCCTGCTTCTCGATGGCAACGACCGAAGGCTCGTTGATGACGATTCCCTGGCCTCGGACGGACACGAGCGTGTTGGCCGTGCCGAGGTCGATAGCCATATCGCTACCGAAGTTGCCGAAGAGTCTGTCTGTCAGCGACATAGTCGCTCCTTACTTTATCTAGTTCGTATTTGAAGCATGGCCTGCAAGTGTAGCATGGCTCCGATTTCCAATCGTACCTGCCGCAAAATCTGAACCTATTCCACATAAATTGCCATGGTCTTGATGGCAAAAGGTAACGAACGGGGCCCGCCATCACGGACGGGCCCCATCCCAAAGCGATCTTCTAGCCGAAGAAGACGCCGATCTCGCGCTCGGCGCTGGCGACGGAATCGCTGCCGTGGATGACGTTCTCGTCCATGGTCAGGCCGAAGTCACCGCGAATGGTGCCGGGGGCGGCGTCGGCCGGATTGGTGGCGCCCATGAGCTTGCGCACGGTGGCGACGGCATTCTCTCCGCTCACGACCATCTTCACGACCGGACCGCTCGTGATGTAGGCGATGAGGCCCTCGTAGAAGGGCTTGCCCTCGTGCTCGGCGTAGTTCGCCTTGGCGAGCTCCTCGGTCACCATGCCGAGCTCCATGCGCTCGACGGTGAGGCCCACGCGCTCGAACCGGTTCACGATCTCGCCGATGTGACCGTTACGAACGCCGTCCGGCTTGATCATGGTGTAAGTCTTCTCGATCATTGTGCTTCAATCCTTTCACTTTTGTCCACGCCGTCTTGGCGTCGACCTTATCTGACGTTTCTTCTACTGTTCGCTCGGGAAGTACAGCTGAACGAACTGGATAGCCCACGATATGCCGTCGCGCGTGAGCACGACCTCGTAGTCGATGTTACCGCCCTGCGCGAGCGTCGCGCTCACGAAGACCGCGGTCTGGTTCATGCTGCGCTGCACGGCCTCGACGCTATACGAGGTGAGGTCCTGGAGCGACGCCTCCTGGGCGCGCTGCATGCTCGGGCTCACGTCCTTTGCCCAGTACTGGCTCGTGTCCCCGTCGTTTTGGACGGCGGCGAAGAAGTCCTCGGTGACCGTCTCCTGCAGCGGGTAGCCATAGCCGAGCACGTAGGCGGCAACCGCCGCGCCCGCGATGAGGATGCACACGACGACGAACGCGATGGCGATCTTCAGGCCGCAGCCACGGGCCTTGCGGTCCTGGCGCTTGCCCTTGCGCGCGTTGTTCTTGATCTGCTGCTCGGTGATGTCGAAGAAGGCCGTGTCCTCGGGCGAGGGCATGTGCATCTCCGTGGAGTCCATGAGATCGGCGGACTCGCGCACGTCGGCGTACTCGTCGCCAAAGTCGAAGGCGACGCCGTACTCGTAACCGGGCTGCTCGTTGTAGGTGAAGGGAGTCTCGTCGAGACCGGAGTCATATGCCTGTTCGGCGGCATCGCCCTGCGAGACGGAAGCCGTCTCCTGGACCACCTCGATCTTGCCAGTGGCATCCGCGTCGGGGGCGGCGTTGTCGGGAAGCGGCGTGGGAAGCGCCTCCATGGCGATCGTCTGGGCACGGGAGGGATCGAGCGTCTCGCCCTCGGCGGCATCTGCCTGCTGGACCGGTTCGACTGCTTGCGTGCCAGC
>CATLBX010000198.1 GCA_949879855.1 uncultured Coriobacteriia bacterium | reverse complement strand
GAATCCTCATCGCCGAGGCGCATGATGGAGCCATCGCCGTACTTCTTCCTGATTTGCTCTTTGGTGATCTTGAGCGCCTCTTCCTTGGAGGCGTCCGAGGGAATCTTTGCCTTGCTTGCTGTGCGGGCCATAGGTCGAGCTCCGTTCCTCTTCTGCATATGCACCACTTTGCGCATATGGTAATCGAACATATGTACGGTGTCAACAAAAGGGCGCCCAAACACCGCAGCATCACTTTAGGACAGCCGTGACCGGGACTTCCACCCCGAGAATCCGGATGAAATACGACCCACATCGGGGCAAGTTCGGAGCGAAATGCGAACGAAATCGGATACCCGCAGTGCCACGATGCTAGGAAAGCGCCTCGAGCAAAGCGGTGAGTGCCGTGGTGACGGCCCGGGCACGCACCTCGTCGCGCGAATCCCCCGCGCATCGCATGAAGCCGTCGCAACCATGGGGAGTGGCGATGCCGTAGCACACGGTACCGACCGGCTTTCCTGGCTGTGCACCCGTCGGACCGGCGATGCCCGTGGTGGCCACGGCGTAATCGCACGAAAGCGCTTCGCGCGCACCCGATGCCATGGCCATGGCCGTCTCGACGCTCACGACGCCATGCTCCTCGATGATATCCGCGTCGACGCCGAGCACGGACTCCTTGACCGCGACCCAGTAGCTCACGATGCCGCCGACGAAACTCTCCGACGAACCGGGAACGGCCGTGAGCGCGGCCGCAATCATCCCTCCCGTGCAGGATTCGGCACACCCAAGCGTGACGCCGTGTTCACGTGCCCGCTCGAGCACGTGGATGGTGAGCTGGCGGTTTTCCTCGCTAATGCTATCGAGCGCTTCGCTTGCCAAAGCCAAGCACCTCGCGAGACTTGTAGAAGTAATCGACCATGGAGACGATGGTCATGACGACGGCGGCGAGCAGGACGAGCCACGAGAAGATCGTGAAGCACATCGCGAAACCATCGCCCATGAGCGTGATCTGGAGCGAGTCCTTGACGGTGAAGAGCAAGATGGCGCAAATCTGCAGCACGGTCTTGAACTTGCCGTACATGCTCGCGGCAATGACCGTGCCCTGGGCTGCGGCGACCATGCGCAGACCCGACACGATGAACTCGCGGGCGATGATGATGAGCGCCACCCACGACGGGAAGGCCTGAAGCTCCACGAGCGCGAGCAAGGCGGCGCAGACGAGAATCTTGTCGGCGAGAGGATCGAGGAATTTGCCCAGGTCGGTGATCTCGTCCCTGCTGCGTGCCAGATGCCCGTCGATGGCATCGGTCGCCGAGATGACGATGAAGACGGCGGCGGCGATCCACGGCTGCCAGGCCGCCCAGAACTCGGGCTCGGGAAGCCAGGAGGGCCACGGCGAGAGCAGCGCCGCGACGAAGACGGGGATGAGCAGGATGCGCATGAGCGTGACGATGTTGGCTGGCGTCCAGATGCGCGCGGAATCGTCAGACATGGTCTGCAACCTCTCCCTCGACCTCGTAGAAGAAACTCCCCGTAAGCTCGACCTGGGCAAACTGCCCAATCGCGAGTTCGCCGGCATCCGCGATGGGAACGTGCACCTGCCCGTCGACCTCGGGAGCCTGACCCTGGGTGCGGCACAGGGCCTCGAGCCCCGCGTCCGTCTGCTCGTAGCCCTCGACGAGCACCGTGGCACGCGTGCTCGCAAGCTCGGCGATGCGCGCGGTGCCGATGGCCTCGCAGGCATCGAGCAGGCGCTGGGCGCGCTGTCTGCGTTCATCCTCGTCGAGCAGTCCCTCGAACTCGTAAGCGGCACTCCCCTCTTCGGGCGAGAATGCGAAGACGCCGGCGTAGTCGAATTGCGCCTCGTCCACGAAATCGAGCAGCTCCTCGAATTGCTCCTCGGTCTCGCCGGGAAAGCCGGCCATGAGCGTCGTTCGTATCATGATGCCCGGCACGCGCTCGCGCACGTGCTCGATGAGATTGAGGATGCTTTGCGCATCCCCGCTGCGGTTCATGGACGCGAGCACCTCGGCGTTGACGTGTTGCAACGGCATATCCAGGTACGAGCATACGTTGGGATACGCGGCCATGACGTCGAGCAGCTCGTCGCTGATGCCCTCAGGCTGCACGTAGAGCAACCTGAACCACGTGTTCGAATAGCGGCGTGCGAGCGTTTCGACGAGTTGGGCCGTCGTGGCGGGCTCATCGAGGTCGTGGCCCCATATGCCCGTGTCCTGGCCGATGAGGACGATCTCGCGTACGCCGTTGCACACGAGCTCGGCGACCTCGTCGTCAATGGCGTCGAGCGAATAGCTGTGGTAGCGGCCACGTATGTGCGGAATCATGCAGTATGAGCAGAAGCGATCGCAGCCATCGGATATCTTGACGTAGGCGCTCGTCGGGTGCGCATGACGCAGGAGCATCTGCCCGGAGCCCATGGGAGGCTCTTCCATGTCGAGAAGCTGCTCGACCTTTGCGACGACGAGGTCCTCCTCGCCTGCCGCGAGAAACCCGGCCGCCTCGACGAGTTCGTCTGCGAGCGCATCGCCATAGCGCGAGGGCATGCAACCGGCGACGAGCACCTTGAGCTCATCGCCT
>CATLBX010000197.1 GCA_949879855.1 uncultured Coriobacteriia bacterium | reverse complement strand
ACCTCTTCGCGCTTTGCACAAGTCGCGGCCCGTGGGATACTGAACGGGTCAGACAACGGTATGGAGGAGCCATGAAAGAGGAACGTGCCGAATACATTGCCGGTATCCAGGCCCTGGGCGGAGACATCGAGGGAAGGGAGCTTGCGCTTTCGTTCATCGAAAACTCCGACGTGTGGGTTCATGGCAAACCTGCGCCGTTTCCCTACGTGCCCTATCTGTTCAACGCCAATGACCGCGCCTACATCGCCGAGCAAGTGACGACGATGCATCGCATCCTGTGCAAGGTCATCAGACGCTACCTTGACGACGAGGCCTATCGCGAGCTCTTCCACTTCCCCGCCGAACTGCATCGCCTCATCATGCTACCTTGCGACTACGACGACCTCCTGCCCATGGCGCGCTTCGACCTCTTCTTGAGCGAAAATGACCTGAGCTACAAGTTCTGCGAGTTCAACACCGACGGCAGCGGTGCCATGTCGCGTGACTTCATGATCGGCAAGGCGCTCATGCAGGGCGAGGCATATCGTCGCTTCGCCCAGAGCCACGAGCTCAGCCAGTTCGAGCTCTTCGATAGCTGGGTCGAGTCGTTCATGAACATATACGAGTCGCGTCCCAGCGCACGCCCCCACCCCACCGTCGCCGTCACCGATTTTCGCGAAAGCGGCGTCTTCAGCGACTTCAATCGCTTCATCGAAGCGTTCCAGAATGCGGGCTACGACGCGCGCTTCACCGACATACGCGACTTCGCGTTCGATGGCGAGCATCTTGTCGACTCGACCGACGGATGCGTCATCGACGCCATTTACCGCCGGGCGGTCACGAGCGAGATATTGCAGCATCCCGGCGAGTGCGATGCCCTCATCGATGCCGTTGCGGCGGGCAAGGTCTGCCTCATCGGGCATTTCCGCACCACGGTCGTGCACTCCAAGGAGGTCAACATCGCCCTGTTCGACGAGCGCACGCGGGCGTTTTTGAGCGAGGAGGAGGCCGCCTTCGTGGATGCGCACGTGCCGCGCACCTATCGCCTCGAAAGCGGCGCGAGTGGCTTTACGCTGGACGAGGTCAAGGGCGACAAGGACACCTGGATCATCAAGCCGGCCGACGATTACGGCGCTCACGGCGTCTACCCAGGGGTGGACTTCGACCAGGCGCAGTGGGAGACCATCGTGGACGACAACCTCGATGCCGGCTACATCGTGCAGGAGTTCTACCAGCCCCCACGTGTCGACATCATCAACACGGTCATCGACGACGATGACCCGTGTCTCGTCGAGTCATGGCAATCCATGCCCGGTGTCTACCTCTACGAAGGCAAGCCCGTGGGCTTCTATTGCCGTCTGGGCAACGAAGGCGTCATCGCCATCGACCACGGCGGCCTATGCGCGAACAGCTTTGCGGTTGACTAGTCGACGGCGAGCTCGGCTGCAGCCTTGAGGCGCTGCTCGATAATGCCACGGTCCAAAAGCTCGATGGACTCGAAGAGCGGCGGGCTCACCATATTGCCGCACACGGCCACACGGATGGGCTGGAAGACGAACTTCGGCTTGGCCTCGAGCTTCTCGCACAGGCCGCGCAGCGCCGCTTCGATGCCCTCGACCGTCCACGGACAATCCTCGAGCACGGCTGCGGCCTCGATGAGCGCCGTCTTCGCGCCCTTGCCCTCCTTGCGAAGCACCTTCTCGACGCTTTTCTCGTCGAGCTCGATGGAGTCATCGAGCAGGTAGGCAATCATGGGAACGGCCTCGGTCATGAGCTTGACGCGCTCGCTCACGAGCGGATAGATGGCCTCCAGGCGCGGGCGCAGTGCCTCGACGCCGGCCTTATCGGCTGCATAGCCCGCCTCGATGAGGTACGGGGCAAGCGCGTCGACGAAGGCCGCCGCCCCCATCTGCTGAATGTACTGGCTGTTGATCCACTCGAGCTTGTCGTAATCGAGCGAGCTCGGGTTCTTGCTGATGCGCTCGAGCGTGAAGAGCTTGGCCATCTGCTCGCGCGTGAACAGCGTGGTCTCGCCGTCGGGCGCCCAGCCGAGCAGCGCGAGGTAATTGAACAGCGCGTCGGGCAGGTAGCCCATGTCGCGGTACTCCTCGACGCTTGCCGCACCGTGGCGCTTGGAGAGCTTCTTGCCATCCGGGCCGCAAATCATGGGCAGGTGGGCAAAGGTCGGCGTAGGATAGCCAAGCGCCTCGTAGACGAGCACCTGGCGCGGAGTGTTGGAGAGATGGTCGTCGCCGCGAATGATGTGCGTCATCTTCATGTTCACGTCGTCGCAGACGACGGCGAAGTTGTAGGTGGGCGTACCATCACTGCGCACAAGGATCATGTCGTCCATGAGGGCGGCGTCGAACTCGGCATCGCCGTGGATGATGTCGTGCACGACGATGGTGCCGCGGTCCTCGGGAACCTTGAGGCGCCAGACATGGGGCTCGCCGGCGTCGATGCGCTTCTGGGCCTCCTCGGGGCTCAAGGAGCGGCACGGGTCGGGCTCGTTGGCGGCACCGGCCTGCACGGCCTCGCGACGGGCCGCGAGCTCTTCGGAGGTGCAGAAGCAGGGATAGACGTTGCCGCTTGCCCTGAGTTGCTCGAGGGCCTCGGCGTAGGTGTCGAAGCGCTCGGTCTGCATGTAGGGACCGTAATCGCC
>CATLBX010000196.1 GCA_949879855.1 uncultured Coriobacteriia bacterium | reverse complement strand
CGCCTTCTCGGCCTTCTCCTCCTCGGTGAGCTCGTGGACGCGCGTCGTCTTGTTATCCGTCGTGATGGGCGGACGGTCCTTGAGCATCTCGAGGTCCTTCGTCGGGCACACGGCCACGCAGGCACCGCAAGCCACGCACTTGTACGGCCAGTAGGTCCAGCGCGACTCGGCCTTGTCGACGACGATGGAATCGGCCGGGCACTTGCGCTGGCACATACCGCAGAAGATGCAGTTGTGGATGTCGATCATGTCGATCTGACCGCGCGCATTATCGAAGGTCTCGCGGACTTCGTACGGGTAGCGCCTCGTCGGGCGCTTGGAAAACAGGCTCTTGAGCGTGAGCCCACCGAGTTTGAATACACCCATCTCTCTACCTTTCAGTGCAGCTGATGCACGGGTCGATCGTGAGAATGACCATGGGCACGTCGGCAAGCTCGACGTTGGACAGCGCCGCGACCATGCCGGCGATGTTCTGGCTCGTCGGCGTGCGCACGCGCATGCGGGCGAGGTTCTTCGTGCCGTTGCCCTTGGAGTAGTAGAAGGCCTGGCCGCGCGGCTGCTCGAGCGTGGTCATCGCCTGGGCACCGTCCTCGGGGCTGCCCTTGACGGGGACCATGACCTCCCCATCGGGAATCTTGTCGACGAGCTCGGAGATGATGTCGATGGATTGCAGCACCTCGCGCACGCGCACGTCGCAGCGTGCGTAGCAATCGCCGCCATCGGAGAGCACGGGCTCGAAGGCCGCGAGGTCACCGTAGGCGCCGATGCCGTTAAGGCGCTCGTCGGTGGCGACGTTGGAGGCACGGGCGAAGGGGCCGACCATCGAGAGCTCGAGGGCCTTGTCGGTCGAGATGTGACCGACGCCAACCATGCGGCTCTTGACCGAGGAATCCTCGAGCAGGGTCTTGGCGATGGTGCGGTACTCGTCACGCAGACGCTCGAGCTTGGCCACGATGCCGGCGAGCGTCTCGTTGGAGACCTCCTGGCGAAAGCCGCCGACGTCGCAGGCGGAGAAGATGACGCGGCCACCCGTGACCTCCTCGAAGATGTCGAGAACGGTCTCGCGCAGACGCCATGCGTGCATGAACAGCGCCTCGAAGCCGAAGCCGTCGGCGAGCAGGCCGAGCCACAGCAGGTGGCTATGCATACGGGACAGCTCGTGGAAGATGACGCGCAGGTACGCGGCGCGATCGGTGATCTCGATGCCCATGAGCTTCTCGACGCACTCGGAGTAGCCCAGGGAATGGCCGAACGAGCAGATGCCGCAGATGCGCTCGGTCACGTAGACGAACTGCGTGTAGTCGCGCTTCTCGACGAGCTTCTCGAGGCCGCGATGCACGTAGCCGATGCGCGGGATGGCGTTGACGACGGTCTCGTCCTCCAGGACGAGGTCCAGGTGCACGGGCTCGGGCAGGACGGGGTGCTGCGGTCCGAACGGGACGACGGTGCGCTTACTCATGGTCAGCCTCCTTGCCCTCATCGGCGGGGCGCTGCTCGGCAGCGCGCGGGTTCATCGGGAACTTCGGGGACACCTTATAGAACTCGCCCTGGAAGTCGAGGTTGATGCCGTAGATATCGATGCCGAACAGGTCATGGGTCTCGTTCTCGAAGACGAACGCGGCCGGGTACAACTCGGTAATCGAGGGAACGGACGCGCCGTCGGGAACGTTCACGACAAGGCCCGTAAGGCACCCGTCAATGGCGTCGGGCGCTATGAAGGTGTAGAGGAGTTCGCAGGAATCCTCGAGCGTCGTCGCGCATATCTGCACGAAGCGATACTCACGTTGCCGAAGGTCCGCGACCGTCTCGAAGAGCGCGTCGAGCTCGACGGCTTCGAATGCGTTGGGTTGGAATCGTATCATGCTCGTCCTCCTACTCGGCATCCGCGTTCGTGCCATCGTCAACGTCGGCGACGGATGCGTGCGCGCCCGTCGAGGCGTCCTTCTCGGAACGGTCCTTGTCGGCCGGATTCTTCTTCATGGCCTTGGCCTTCTCGTCGAGGATCCCGACGCCGGCAATGACCGCGTCGAGGATCGACTCGGGCTTGACCGCGCAGCCGGGGACGTAGGCATCGACCGGAATGACGGTGTCGACACCACCCATGATGTTGTAGCAGGTCTGGTAGACGCCACCGCCGCAAGCGCAGGCACCGCAGGCCACGACGACCTTGGGTTCGAGCATCTGGTCGTAGATCTGCTTGACGACCGGCGCGTTCTGGTCGTTGATGCCACCGGTGACGACGAAGATGTCGGCGTGCTTGGGGTTGCCCGTGTTGACGACGCCGAAGCGTTCGGCATCGTAGAGCGGGGTGAGGGCCGCGAGGACCTCGATGTCACAGCCGTTGCAGCTGGAACCGTCGTAATGGATGATCCAGGGTGACTTTCCCACGTTCGACATAGCTGGCACCTCCCAATCCTAGATGAAGAGCAGGTAGACGATGTTGACCGTACCGGCGACAAGGGCGACCCACCAGGCGCTCCTGAGCATCGTCTCCCACTTGAAACGGGCGAAGTTGTTATCGATCCAACTCTCGAAGAACCAAATCACCAGCGCCACGATAACGGCCACCACACCGGCGACCCATCCGCCGGCCCAGACGACGAACATCCCGGTCCATCCGAGGAACAGGATGGTCTCGTACCAGTGCGAGAGCT
>CATLBX010000195.1 GCA_949879855.1 uncultured Coriobacteriia bacterium | reverse complement strand
TCGGAGTCCCTGCGCACCTACGTCCTCGACACCGTCTTCATTCCGCAGGAGCTCATCCGCCAGGAGTGCGCCAAGCTCGGCATCCAGATTGGCGATACCGACCTGGACGAGGTCATCAGCCAGGAAAAGGCCTAGTACGAGCAGCGCTATGGCGAGAACTCCTGGGACAGCGTGCTTGCCTCCTACGGCTATGACGAGGAGTCCTGGCGCGAGAACGAACTCAACCGCCTACTCGAGGAGCAGCTGCGCAACATGGTCATCGATGCCGTCACGCCCACCGAGGCGGAGATTCAGGCCCAGGCAAACGAGTCCGCGTCCACGTACAACGGCAAGGACTCGTACTACATCCAGTTTTCCTCCCAGCAAGACGCCCAGTCCGCGCGCGACCGTCTCGCGGCGTCGGGTGAGCGTGTCACGCTCGGCGAGTTCGAGCGATTGGGCGACGCCGTGCATGCCGGATGGAACTCGCTACCGGCGAATCGCGACGCCATGGGCACCGAGTACCAGCAGGCCGTGGGCTCGCTCGAGGTCGACACCGTTTCCGAACCCGTCTTCGTGGACGGTGCCTGGATGCTCATCTACTGCGACGCGTCCTTCAACGTCGGTGCCGGTGGCGAATCCGTCGTGCTCCGTACCATTCCCCCCGAGATCTACGAGCAGATCGTCGCGGACGCCACCGAGGTCAAGGCCGACCAGCTCTTCAACGAATGGCTGCACGGCCTTGCATCCGAATCGGACATCGTGATCGAGCCCATGCCCGCGGGCCTGCCGTACAACGTGAGCTCGACCTACGTCGAGTAGGGGTGCGCGTGAAAGCGGATACGCAGGTCAGAGGTCGCATTGCCCCGAGTCCCAGCGGCTACATGCACCTGGGCAATGCCTTTTCCGCGCTGCTCGCCTGGGCGTTTGCGCGCTCGGCTGGCGGAAGCTTCGTGCTGCGCCTCGAAGACCTCGACGAGCGCTGCCAGAATCCCGTCTACGCGAAGGGTTTGCTCGATGACCTGAGCTGGCTCGGCATCGATTGGGATGGGGAGCCCGTCGTGCAAGCCAACCGGGTGTCTGCCTACGAGGAGGCACTCGAACGCATCACGAGCCGCGCCGAGCTCTACCCGTGCTTCTGCTCTCGAGCTGACCTGCACGCCGCCTCGGCTCCCCACGCCTCGGACGGCACGCCGCTCTACGCCGGGACCTGCTATTCCATGGATGCGAACGAGCGCGAGATTCGTGTCGCCGGGCAGCGTCATGCGCTGCGCCTGCACGTGCCCGACGAGACGATAGGCTTCGTCGACGCGATACAGGGGCCCTACGAGCAGAACCTCGCCCGTGAATGCGGTGACTTCGTCTTGCGCCGCAGCGACGGGGTGTTCGCCTACCAGCTCGTGTGCGTCGTCGATGACATCGCCAGCGGCGTCACGCAGGTGGTGCGCGGAAGCGACCTGCTCTCCTCGACGCCGCGCCAGATCCTGCTCTACGAGCTGCTTGGCGCGCCCGTTCCCGAGTTCGCGCACCATCCGCTCTTGCTCGCCGCCGACGGTAGGCGCCTGTCCAAGCGCAATGGCGACAGCACCATCGCCTCGATGCGCGAGCGCGACATCGCGCCCGAGGCCGTCGTCGGCTATCTCGCGCAGCTTGCCGGACAGGTCGAGGAGGCAGAGCCCATGAGCGCACTCGAGCTCGCCGGCATCTTCGATGCGAGCAAGATTCCGACACGGGATATGACGGTCGACCTAAGCTGCCTGGAGGCCTAGAAGGGCAACGCTGCGCGCGTTGATCGCATCGCGTAGGCTCTCGGCCCCAACGCCGCGTATGCACGCGAGCTCGTCGATGACCCACGCGAGCTCGGCAGCTAGCTCATCGGCGCTGATGGATGCCCCCTGCGATGCAGGCAGGTCGCTTTCGACGAGCAAGCAGTCATCGGGCAGAATGCGCGCGTATTCGCGGCCGCGCTTGGATGCGAGCATGCGCCTGCCAATCGAAAAGAAGCAACCGTTATCGACGGCACGCATGAGCTGGTCCGACGGGCCGCCATAGGAATGCAGGATGCAAGTGCAACGCTCGAGACAACCGGAGGCTTCGAGTACGTCGAACAGTTCGCGCTCGGCCTTCACGGAATGCAGTGACATGAGGACGTTGCCCTTTGCGGCGCACAATTGCGCGATACGCGTGAGGGCTTCGAGCTGAGCCTCCTTCGTATGCGCGCGGCTCGGCCAGAAGTCGAGGCCGACTTCGCCGACGAAGCATGTGGTGGCAAGATCGCGTTCGAAGGCGGCAAGGGCGTCGTCGAGGCTGCCGAGCTCGGGCGTGCCGACCCACCATGGATGCAGGCCGAGGCCGAGTCGCATGCCCGGGGCGCTGGCGAGCGTGGGGGAGAGGCGGGCGTACTCCTGCGGGGTCACGGTGTTGGCGAAGGAGGCGATGCCGGCGTCGGCAAGCTCGGCTGCAAGTGCGGCTGGGTCGGGTGCGAAGCCCGCGTGCATGTGCATGTCGACGAATCGGGTCATAGGGTGCTCCTTCGATGGTGTGAATTATACGCGCAGGCAGGCCGCTCCGCTCCGACGGGAGCGTCGGGGAGCGCCCCCCCCCCCCCGGGTTGTGGCCCCCCCCGCCCCCAAGGGGTGGGGTTGGGTTGGGGACCGGTGCCACGGGCGGCCGCGCGGGG
>CATLBX010000194.1 GCA_949879855.1 uncultured Coriobacteriia bacterium | reverse complement strand
CCGACGCCGCGCCCATCCTGTGGCAGTACGGTGCGCTCGCGCGCCTCAAGAAGGGCGAGACCATCGACAAGCTGCTCTACGGCGGATATTCCACCATCTCGCTCGGCTACGCCGGTCTGTACGAGTGCGTGAAGTACATGACGGGTCATAGCCACACCGATGCCGAGGCCACGCCGTTCGCGCTTTCCGTCATGCAGCGCATGAACGACAAGTGCGCCGAGTGGAAGGCGGCCGAGAACATCGACTACTCGCTGTACGGCACGCCGCTCGAGTCCACCACCTACAAGTTCTCCAAGATGCTGCAGAAGCGCTTCGGCATCATCAAGGGCATCACGGACAAGGGCTACATCACCAACAGCTACCACGTCCATGTTTCCGAGGAAATCGACGCCTACACCAAGCTCAAGTTCGAGAGCGAGTTCCAGCGCCTGAGCCCCGGCGGTGCCATCTCCTACGTCGAGGTGCCCAATATGCAGGACAACCTCGAGGCCGTCATCGACGTCATGCGCTACATCTACGACAACATCATGTACGCAGAGCTCAACACCAAGAGCGATTTCTGCCAGGTGTGCGGCTACGACGGAGAGATTCAGATCGTCGAGGAGGACGGCAAGCTCGAGTGGGAGTGCCCCAACTGCGGCAACCGCGACCAGGCCACCATGAACGTCGCCCGTCGCACCTGCGGCTACATCGGTACGCAGTACTGGAACCAGGGCCGCACCGAGGAAATTCGCGATAGGGTCATGCACCTCTAAAACCGTGTCGCATCGATATGGGACACTTGCCTTGCGCAAGTGTCCCGTTTTCGTCTTGAGGTACGCACACCGATGAATTACGCCGAGATTAAATATTGCGACATCGCCAATGGGTCGGGCACGCGCACGACGCTGTTCGTGAGCGGCTGCACGCATCATTGCACGGAATGCTTCCAGCCCCAGACCTGGAATTTCGATTTTGGCGAGCCCTTCACGGACGAGGTCGCCGACGAGATTATCGAGAGCATGCGCCCCTCGTATATCCGCGGCCTCACGCTCCTGGGTGGCGAGCCCATGGAGCCAGGCAACCAACGCGGCCTCGTGGACTTTCTGGAACGCGTGAAGGCAGAGCTTCCGAACAAGACCATCTGGTGCTTTACGGGCGATCTGCTCGAGGACCTGCTCGACGAGGCGAGCGTGCGCCGCACCGAGGTCACCGACCGTCTTCTCGCCTGCGTCGACGTGCTCGTGGACGGCCCCTACGTCAAGGAGCTCCACGATATCTCGCTGCGCTTTCGCGGCTCGTCCAACCAGCGCATCATCGACATGCCCGCGACGCGCGCCGCCGGTGGCATCGTCATGTGGTCAGACGATCCCGTCTACGCCACGCACACGATGTAGTGGGCTAGAGTCCTAGGAATTCCTTGATGGCGGGTAGCTCGCGCATTGCCTGGGCATAGCCGGCATCGTAGTTCGCTTGCAGCTTGTCGATGTTTGTCTCGCCGCTCGAGACGGCCATATCCTGTGCGTAGAAGACGTATGCGTCGCCGGCGGCCTCGAGCCGTTCGATTTCGTCGCACATGTGGTTGTACTTCCACCAGCGATTTTCCAATGCGTTGACCACATGGGGACGTCCCCAGAGCATGGTATGGGTGAGCTTGTCGCCAAGCCCGATGGGCGGGGTCTTGCGGTATGCGCGCGGCCGGGTGCGCACGATGAGAAAGCGCGTGAATCCGTCGCGTTGTGCGCGGGGCAGCAGGAATCCCGATCCCTCGCCCAGGCCACCGTCGTAGTAGCGGGCGCCGTCGATTTTGGGTGATGGCATGATGAGGGGAAGCGTCGAGGAGGCGCGCACGCGTACCATGAGGTCGGCGATGGTGGGCATGTCGTCTTTCGTCCAGTACACGCTTTCGCCGGTGTCGCGGTTGAATGCCTCGATGGTGATCTTGGCGGGGTTGGCGCAAAAGGCCGCGAAGTCGAAGGGGAGGAAGCCGTCCGGCAACCCCGCCTCCTCGTAGATGTGCTCGGCGGAGAAATACCCCTTGTGCTGCAAGAAGGTGCCCATGCCGCCGAATTCGGGGTCCTCGACCAGATCGACGAAGGAGCGACGCACGCGGTCGGTGTCGCGCGAGACGTAGTTGACCGTGTTGCTCGCGCCCGCGGAAAGCCCGTAGACGTTGTCGAAGAAGATGCCGTTTTCGAGCAGCACGTTGGCGAGGGCGCACGTGTAGCTCACGCGCATGCCCCCGCCCTCGAAGATGAGGGCGGTGTCGAAGACGTTACTTGTCATATCCTCTGTCATAGGCGTTATTGTAGCGAAATGAGACAAGTACACGGAGTATTTGTCTCATTGTGTATCATGAGTTCATGGAAGACGAATTCCCACAGATCGCGGGTCACGAGGTGCGCATCGTGCGTCGCAAGGGCATGCGCAACATTCGCCTGCGCGTCCCAGGCGACGGTTCCCTCGTCGTTTCCGCTCCGCCCTCGGCCACCCTTGGCGAGATGCGTGACGTCGTGATGCGCCATGAGGCGTGGATCGAACGGCAGCGCGAGCGCCTCGCGGCCTCTCCCATGGCGCAGGCCACGTACGCGAGCGAGGAGGACAAGCGTGCCTGGCGTGTGATCGTCGAGGCCGCCGTCCCGACGTTGCTCGAGATATGGGAGCCCGTCATCGGCGTGCGCG
>CATLBX010000193.1 GCA_949879855.1 uncultured Coriobacteriia bacterium | reverse complement strand
AGATTCTCGACGCGCTCGGTGGTCATGGTCTGCTCAGACACGTCGACCTCGACATCGACTCGATTTTCTACGCGTATCCGGATTACCTCTACGCGGCCCTCGAGGCAGTCGAGCAGGAGTGCGGTGGCTTGGATGCGTACCTTGCGGCCGCCCTTGGCGTCGGCGACGCGGAGCGCCAGCGCCTACGCGAGCTATATGTCGAATGAGACAAATACACGAGACAAATACACAGGGTATTTGTCTCATTCCAGCTCCACTTCGTACATCACGTCGTAGATCGCGCCGTCGTGGGTGAGCGTGCTCTTGAAGAGCGCGAGTTCGCCGGCATACGCCGGTAACGGGAAGGGGAGGACCGGTAGCGCGCCTGTGTCGAGTGCGGCGCGGCGGGCGATGGTGAGATGCGGGACGAAGGACTTGGCGTCGAAGTCCACGCCGCATGCCTCGAGGCCGTCGCGCACGAATGCCGCGAGTTCCATGAGCGCCGGGTCCTCCTCGAAACCGAGCCAGAGCGTCGCATCGTGGGCGCGCCCGAACTTGCCCAGGCCGTTCGGCTTGAGCTCGATGGCGCCGAAGCGCGCGGTAGCCTCATCCAGTACAGCCATCGCGTCGACAAGTTGGCGTTCGCCTGCATCGCCGAGAAAGGCGAGCGTGAGATGGTAGTTCTCACGCGGCACGAGCTTGCCCTTGACGGACGCCTTGAGCTCGCGTGCCAAGGCCGCGATGTCATCTTCGAGCTCGGGTGGTATCCCGAGGGCTATGAACGCGCGCATGGCTGCCTCCTCGTCTCGTGTCGTTGCATACCAGTATACTAACGGGAAACTTGCTGCCAGATGGCGTCGAAAGGAGAGGGCTCATGGCCTCGTCAAACGAATATCACGATTACGTGCTCGAATTGCTCGCCAACGTCGACGGTGTGCGTACGCGCAAGATGATGGGTGAGTATGTGCTCTATCTTGATGACGTCGTGGTCGGCGGCATCTACGACGATGAGCTGCTGCTCAAACCGTTCGATTGTCTCGACGGGTTCTTCCCGGATGCGCAGCGCAGGCTTCCCTACGAGGGTTCGAAGACGATGATGATCGTGGTGGATTCGGAAGACCCCGGCTTCCTCGCCGACGTGTTCGAGTCGCTGCGCGCTTAGGCGAGCCTCGCATCATGCCCCGGCATTCCAGCATTCAACCTATCGCACTTCACGTGCTCGCGAGCGGGTCGAAGGGCAACGCCGCCATCGTCGAGAATCGCGTGACGGGCGAGGGCCTGCTCATCGACTGCGGCATCTGCAAGCGCGATTTCCTCGCACGCTGCGATGAAGTCGGCTTCGATCCGCGCCGCCTCGCGGCCGTGTTCGTCACCCACGAGCATGCCGACCACACCAAGGGGCTCGGCGTCGTCTATCGTGCGCTCGTGAAGCTCGACGTGCATCCAACGCTTTTCACGAGTCGGGTAATCCGTGCCGCCAGCACCGCCATCACG
Source organism: uncultured Coriobacteriia bacterium (assembly GCA_949879855.1). Lineage (GTDB taxonomy): Bacteria > Actinomycetota > Coriobacteriia > Coriobacteriales > QAMH01 > QAMH01. The sequence continues at coordinate 1,202 of CATLBX010000193.1, read as the reverse complement.
GACCTGCTCGACCAGGACCTCTGCGACTTCACGTCCTTCGACGAGGGGGATGCGCTTTCGCTTGCCGGGTTTCAGGTCCATCCGTTTGCGACCTCGCATGATGCGGCGCAATCCTTCGGCTTCCGCGTGGAGTGTGACGGCGACGTGCTCGGCTATATGACCGACACGGGCATCGTCACCCCGGCCGCGCATGAGGCACTTGCAGGCTGTCGGCTGCTTGCCCTCGAGGCCAACCACGACCGCGTCATGCTCGCCAACGGGCCGTATCCGTACCCGCTCAAGCGTCGCATAGCTTCCGAGCGTGGGCACCTCTCCAACGAGCAGGCGGCAGTCGAGCTCGCGAGCCTGCTGCACGATGGGCTCGAAGCCGTCATCGCGATGCATGTATCCGAGAACAACAACGACTACGAGCTCCCGGGCGCAGTGCTGCAAGATGCGCTCGCGCGCGCAGGGCATGGGGCAGCCGTACGCGTCGCCTACCAGCGCAGGTTCGTTTCGTTGTAGTCCCTTAGCGCGCCCACACGCCCGCGAAGTGTCGCACGATGTGCCCGAAGAGCTCGCGTGCGGCCTCCTTCTCGATGCCACGGGGCGTGAGCCGCAACTGTATGCAACGATGAAAACCCTCGTTTGACAGGGGAGCGACGCATACGTCCTCGCCGCTTACCGGCCCCCAGCTATGCTGGGGCCAGAATCCCACGCCAAGACCAAGGCCGATCATCTTTCGCACGACTGCCGGATTATCGCTCTCGAAGGCGACGGCTGGAACGAATCCCTCTCGTGCGCACAGTTCGTCGCAGACCGAGCGAAAGCGCCTCGAGCCCGCCAGGCTGATGAAGCGCGCATCCTCGAGGTCCGCGAGGACAATGGCGTCGCGACCGCTTTCCAGAAACGGCGACGAGGCCGGCACGGCAATGCAGATGCGTTCCTCGAACGACGCCTCGGTGCGCGCGTCGCCCGTGGTCTTGCCGTCTGCCTCCCTGCCGCGCATCGTGTCGATGATTATGTCGTTATCCGGCAACGTGCCATCCTGGCTCACCTCGAGGCGAGTTTCGGGATGCCGTGGCACGAACGAAGCGAGCGCGTCGACGGTAATGACCGATGCGGTGGCGATGCACAGGCGCACCGTGCTCTCGCGCACGCGCGCACGGGCCGCAAGCCCGTCGCGCGCGCTCTCGAGATCGGCGATGATGGGGGCGAGGCGT
>CATLBX010000192.1 GCA_949879855.1 uncultured Coriobacteriia bacterium | reverse complement strand
AGTCGATGTGCTCGTGGGCACCCATCGCCTGCTGAGCCGTGACGTCAACCCCAAGAACCTCGGCCTTGTCATCATCGACGAGGAGCAGCGCTTCGGCGTGGGGCACAAGGAACAGCTCAAGAACCTGCGCGAGAGCGTCGACGTGCTCACGCTTTCGGCCACGCCCATTCCGCGCACGCTGCAGATGTCGCTGTCGGGCGTGCGCGACATGTCGCTCATCTCCACGCCGCCTCCCGGTCGCCGACCCGTCGCGGTGCACGTGGGGGAGTGGGACGAGGACATCGTGAGCGGGGCCATCCGGCGCGAGATGGAACGCGGTGGACAGGTCTACTACGTGAGCAACCGCGTGCGCACCATCGATGACGCCCTCGACCGCGTGGTGGCCGCGGCTCCCGAGGCACGCGTGGGCGTGGCCCATGGCAAGATGAACGCCAAGCAGATCGAGGCCGTCATGGAGCAGTTCTCGGCGGGCGAGATCGACGTGCTCGTAGCCACGACCATCGTCGAGAGCGGCCTGGACAATCCCCACACCAACACGCTCATCATCGAGGACTCCCAGCGTCTGGGTCTCGCCCAGCTCTACCAGCTCAAGGGTCGCGTCGGGCGTTCGGGACAGCAGGCCTACGCCTACTTCCTCTTCCCGCCCGAAAAGCCGCTCACCGAGGAGGCGACCGAGCGCCTGCAGGCCATCGGCGAGTTCACCGACCTGGGAAGCGGCATGAAGGTCGCCATGAAGGACCTCGAGATTCGCGGGGCGGGAAGCATCCTGGGCGCCGAGCAGAGCGGTAACATGAGCGCCGTGGGCTTCGACCTCTTTGCCTCCATGCTGGCCCAGGCCGTGTCGGACGCGCGCGGCGAGGAGCAGATCGCCCACGAGGACATCTCTATCGACTTGGCCGCCGACTTCTTCATTCCCGAGGAGTTCATGCCCGCCACCGACGAGCGCGTGCTGTTCTATCGGCGTATCGCGGCCGCCCATACCCTGGCCGATGTGGACCGCATCGCCGAGAGCATGCAGTCTTCGTACGGTGCGCTGCCCGAGCCGGCGCGCAACATGCTCGACCGTGCTAGGCTCAAGGCGCTCGCCTCCGAATGCGGCGTTACGTCCATCACGCAATCTGGCGGCAAGGTGGTGATTGCGCCGGTATCACCCGCACTCAAGAGCGCGGCGACGAAGGACGAGGAAGTGCGCGCGGTGTTCGAGCGCCTACGCGCCCTCTACTTCGCGAAGTCCGAGAAGTACACCGTGCCCTGCTCCAAGGGGGAGCCGGCGTTGGCGGTCGCCCTCGACATGCTCGAGGCGCTTGCGAAGGTGGCGGAGGACAATAGGTAACCAGTCGCTAGCGGGGCAATGAGACAAACGTGTCTGTCATGTTTGTCTCATTGCGCAGGTCAAGGCGCTATACCGCCGATACGATATCGAGCCGCTCTGACAGCAGCTTGCGCAAGAAGCGCGCCGTATGGCTTTCCTCACTCTTGGCGACTTGTTCGGGCGTGCCGTAGGCCACCACCGTGCCGCCACCATCGCCGCCTTCGGGGCCGAGGTCGATGATGCGGTCGGCCGCCTTGATGATGTCGAGGTTGTGCTCGATGACAAGCACGGTGTTGCCCGCATCGACCAAGCGCTCCAAGACCTCGAGCAACTGGCGCACATCCTCGAAGTGCAGGCCGGTGGTCGGCTCGTCGAGGATGTAGAAGGTCTTGCCCGTCTGCACCTTCTGCAGCTCGCTCGAGAGCTTGACGCGTTGGGCCTCGCCGCCGGAAAGCGTCGTGGCGGGCTGGCCCAGGGTGATGTAACCCAGGCCCACGTCGTTGAGGGTCTGGAGCTTGCGCTTGATGGCCGGGATGTTCTCGAAGAACTGGCAGGCCTCGGCCACCGTCATGTCGAGTAGGTCGGCGATGGACTTGCCGCGATAGGTGACCTGCAGCGTCTCGCGGTTGTAGCGCGCGCCGCCGCACACCTCGCACGGCACGTAGATGTCGGGGAGGAAGTGCATCTCGATTTTGAGCTGGCCATCGCCCTTGCAGGCCTCGCAGCGGCCACCGGCGACGTTGAACGAGAAGCGCCCCGCGGAAAAACCGCGGGCGCGGCTCTCGGGCAGGCTCGCGTAGAGCTTGCGGATATCGTCCCACACGCCTATGTATGTGGCGGGGTTACTGCGCGGCGTACGCCCGATGGGAGATTGGTCGATGTTGATGACCTTGTCGATGAGCTCGACGCCCTCGAGTGAGCGATGCTTGCCGACGCGCTTGCGCGTGCGCATGACCTTGTTGGAGAGCGCGGGTGCCAGGGTGTCCGTGACCAATGAGCTCTTGCCCGATCCGCTCACGCCCGTGACGACGGTGAGGGTGCCGATTTCGACCTGCACATTGACGTTCTTGAGGTTGTTGGCCCGTGCGCCCTTGAGCTTGATGGCGCCGCGCTTGGGCTTGCGGCGCTTGGCCGGCACGGGGACGACGCGCTCACCCGAGAGGTACTGGCCGGTGATGGACTCGGGGCAGGCGGCGATGCTGGCGGGAGTGCCCGCGGCGACGATCTTTCCGCCGGCAACGCCCGCGCCCGGGCCGATGTCGACCACGTAATCGGCGCTGCGTATGGTGTCCTCGTCATGCTCGACGACGATGACGGTGTTGCCGAGGTCGCGCAAATGGCGCAGCGTCTCGATGAGACGCTCGTTATCGCGTTGGTGCAGACCGATGGAGGGCTCGTCGAGGATGTAGAGCACGCCCATGAG
>CATLBX010000191.1 GCA_949879855.1 uncultured Coriobacteriia bacterium | reverse complement strand
GACGAGCGCGCAAAACGCGCGGCCCAGGAAAACGATCCTGTTTACCAGGAGAAGAAGCGCAAGGAGGCCGAGAAGCTCAAGGAGCGTGGCAAGCGCGAGATGGAACGGCAGCGCAAGCGCTCGGACCGTCGTGCCGCCGCCGCGGCGCGTTCCAAGGCCCGGGTCGACGAACGCGACGCCCAGAAATCCGGCGGCATATCGAGTGTCGAGCGCAAGCGTCGCCAACGCGAGTACGCCGACCTCGAGCGTCGCCAGGCGCTTGCGAAGCAGAAGAAGGGCAACGCACCCAAATCCAGGCGCAACAGCAAGAGCCTCGCGTGCCTCGTGCTCATCATCATTCTCACCATAGCCTCGGCCATCGCGTTATATCCGCCGCAGGACAAGATCACCATGGGCCTCGACATCCAGGGCGGCGTCTCGGTCAACCTCAAGGCGACGACGGCGGATGGGTCGCCCATCACCGCCGAGCAGATGGAGCAGACGCAGAAGGTCATCTCCAATCGCGTCAACGCATCCGGTGCCGCCGCCGCGACCATCCAGCAGCAGGGAAGCGACGCGTTTCTCGTCCAGGTTCCCGGTGCGGCCGAAAACTCCCAGGCCATCCTCGATACCCTGAGCAGCCAGGGCGTCCTTGAATTCGTGAATGTCGAGACCATCACCGACGAGACGGTCCGCAACTACATCAAGCAGGGCCTCACGGGCATGAACCTCAAGAAGGAAGGCGTCGCGTACACGCCGTTCATGACGGGCGAGAACGTCGAGAACGTCACGGTCGACCGCCCGCAGGCATCGGCCGAATACGCCGTCAACCTGCAGCTTGACGCCACGGGTACGACCGAGTTCGCCACGGTCACGCGCGAGCTCGTGAGCACGAAGGGGCAGATCGCCATCCTGCTCGACGGCGTCGTGGAATCGGCCCCGGCAGTGCAGTCCGCCATCACCAACGGCCAGGTGCAGATCACGGGTAACTACACCGTCGAGGAGGCAAACGCCCTCAAGACCATCATCGACTCCGGCTCGCTGCCGGTGTCCCTCTCCATCGAGCAGGCCTCCACGGTCGGCCCGACGCTCGGCCCGCAGGCCCTGTGGTCGGGCATACTCGCCGCCCTCATCGGCATCGCGCTCGTCATCGTGTGGCTACTCGTCTTCTACAAGGGGCTTGGCTTGTTGCCTGCCGCCTCGATCTTCCTCATGTCCGTTGTCTACCTCGGCTTGCTGGCGCTGCTCTCGCAGGTGGGTTGGTTCTCGCTCACCTTGCCGGGCATCGCGGGCATCATCGTCAACATCGGCATGTCGGCCGACTCGTCCATCCTCATCATGGAGTGCTTCCACGAGCAGATACGCGAGGGCAAGTCGGTTAAGACAGCCGCTACTGCCGGCGTCAAGGAAGGCATCTTCACCTCGCTCGACGCCGACGTGGTCACGCTCGTCTCGGCGCTCATCCTCTACTTCTTTGCCATGGGCGACGTGCGCGGCTTCGGCCTCACCCTTGCCCTCGGCATTATCTGCGACCTCGTCGTCATGGCGCTGTTCAGCGGTCCCATCATGCGTGTTCTTGGCCCGCGCGTCATCGATCGTCATCCCGCGTTCTGGGGTATTGTCGATGACGTCAACGAGGGCGAATACATCGCGAAGGAGGCGGTGTAAATGTACTCGTTGAGACCCCATACCAAATTCGACTTCGTCAGGCTCTGGAAGTACGGCTTCAGGCTTTCGGGCATGCTCATCGCCTTGGCCATCGTCGGTTTCATCGTGAGCACGGTGCTCACGGGCGCCCCACTCACACTCGGCACCGAGTTCTCGGGCGGCACCTCCATCCAGATCAACAATGCCGGTGACGTCACCGAAGACCAGATAAAGGACGCGTTTGCCACGGCGGCAAACGAGCTCGGCTACGAGACGCAGATCTCGTCGATCCAGACCGCCGCCGACATGACGGGCGGCAACGGCTACATCGTCAAGACCACCGACACCGTGTCCACCAACGCGAGCGAGATCATGGGCCACGTCGAGCAGAGCCTTGGCCTGGACGAGAACACCGTCGAGATCGAGACCATCGGTGCGAGCTGGGGTGCGTCGGTCATCTGGAGCTCGATACTGGCGTTCTTCCTCTCGTGCCTCGGCATCCTCGCCGTCATCGCCATCCGCTACCGCGAGCCGCGTATGGGCGTCGTCGCCCTCATCTGCCTGTTCCACGACATGATTGTCGTGCTTGGCATCTACGCCTGGGCGGGCCTCTTCTTCCACATGGAGATCACCTCCGACGTCATCGCGGCCCTGCTCGCCATCATCGGCTATTCGCTCTACGATACCGTTGTCGTGTTCCACCGCATCTCCAAGAACGCGTCGCCGCAGATGAAGTGCAGCCTGCTCACCTGTGCGAACAGGTCGCTCAACGAGGTCATCGTCCGTACCATCAACACCTCGATCACCTCGGTCATCCCCGTCGTGTTCATGCTCATCATCGGTACCGACACCCTCGTCGACTTCGCCTTCGCGATGTTCTGCGGCATGGTGGTCGGCGTCTACTCGACGCTTGCCATCTCGGCGCCCATCTACACCAAGTGGAAGGCCAAGGAGCCGGCCTATGCGCGCCTCGAGTCCAAGTATTCCTACGAGGTCGTCCAGTCTCCCTTCACCAAGCAGATGATGGTCGAGGCCCGCAAGGAGACCTCCGCCAAGCTCAAGGAGGAGAAGGAGGAGCGTCGTCAGGCCAAGGAGGCCGAGCGCGCCGAGCAGGCCAAGATCAAGGCCGAGGAGAAGGAGGCCCTGCGCG
>CATLBX010000190.1 GCA_949879855.1 uncultured Coriobacteriia bacterium | reverse complement strand
GAAAGGACAGGCAAGATGGATCGTGATAAGGCATATGTTCTCTGGTTCGACGAGCTTCGCCGCGAAGATGTCGAAATCGTGGGCGGAAAGTCCTCGTCTTTGGGCGAGATGACTTCGCAGACCGACGTTCCCGTGCCCTATGGCTTTGCCACCACGGCTTACGCCTACCGTCAGTTCATGGAGAGGACGGGTCTGGACAAGCAGATCCGCGAGGAGCTCAAGAAGCTCACCGACGTCGAGGACTCCGCGTTGCTGCGCGAGGTGACCGACAACATCCGCGCCATGATCGTCGCCGAGGAGATGCCCGCAGACATCGTCGAGGCCATCAAGGACGCCTATGACGAGCTCGGCAAGAAGATGAACGTGGACGACCCGTTCGTCGCCGTGCGCTCCTCCGCCACTGCCGAAGACCTTCCCGATGCCAGCTGTGCCGGCCAGCAGGACACCTACCTCAACGTCCATGGTCCCGACATGGTCGTGCAGAAGATCAAGGAGTGCTACGCCTCCACCTTCACCGACCGCGCCACCTACTATCGCGAGAAGACGGGTTTCGATCATCTGTCCATCGCGCTTTCCGCGACCGTCCAGATGATGGTCTTCTCCAAGGCCGCCGGCGTCATGTTCTCGCTCGACGTCACCAACGGCAACGACAAGGTCGTCACCATCGAGGGTTCCTACGGTCTGGGCGAGATGGTCGTGCAGGGCGCCGTCACGCCCGATAACTTCGTCGTCGACAAGGCCACGGGTGACATCACGCGCCGCATCATCTCCGACAAGCACATCAAGATGATCCGCAAGCCCGAAGGCGACGTCGAGGAAGTCGACGTTCCCGCCGACGAGCGCAAACAGCAGGTCATCACCGACGACCAGATCAAGGAGCTCGCAAACTACGCCAAGCAGCTCGAGAAGCACTACGGCTGCTACATGGACATGGAGTGGGGCATCGACGAGCGCGACGGCAAGGTCTGGCTGCTCCAGGCACGTCCCGAGACGGTCTGGTCGCGCAAGAAGGCCGACGGCGATGTCGCCGACGTGGCAGACACCGCCGGCACCGAGAACCTCGACGTTATCGTGACCGGTCTGCCGGCCTCTCCCGGCAAGGTCGCCGGCAAGGCCCACGTCATCACCGACCCGGCCCTCATCGACGAGTTCAAGGACGGCGAGATCCTCGTCACCACCATGACGGCCCCGGACTGGGTGCCCGCCATGCAGAAGGCGCTCGCCATCGTTACCGACGCCGGCGGCATGACCTGCCACGCGGCCATCGTCAGCCGCGAGATGGGCATTCCCTGCATCGTTGGTACGGCCAGCCGCTCGCAAGAGGCCACGGCCTCCATCGCCGACGGCCAGGAGATTACGGTCGACGCCTCCAACGGCACCGTGTACGCGGGCATCGTCAAGAGCATGGTCTCCGAGAGCCCGGCCGAGCAGTCCGCGCCCGCGGCTGCGGCCTACGTGGCTCCCGTCACCGGCACCAAGATCTACATGAACCTCGGCAACCCCGACCTGGCCGAAAAGCACGGCAAGCTTCCGTGCGACGGTGTGGGCCTCATGCGCGAGGAGTTCATCTGGACCACCTTCATCCACGAGCATCCCATGCATCTCATCGAGACCGGTCGCGCCGACGAGGCCGTCGACAAGCTCGCCGAGGGCATGCGCAAGGTCGCGAGCGCCCTTTCCCCGCGTCAGGTCGTGCTGCGTCTCTCCGACTTCAAGTCCAGCGAGTACCGCGGCCTCACCGGCGGTGACAAGTACGAGCCCGAGGAGCCCAGCGCGCTTCTGGGTTGGCGTGGCGCCTCGCGCTACTACGATCCCAAGTACCTGCCCGCCTTCAAGCTCGAGCTCCAGGCCATCAAGAAGGTCCGCGACGAGTACGGCTTCAAGAACCTCCAGGTCATGATCCCGTTCTGCCGCACCGTCCAGGAGGCCGAGATCGTCACGGGCATCATGGCCGAGGAAGGCCTCGTGCGCAGCGCGGACTTCAAGATCTGGCTCATGGCCGAGATTCCCAGCAACATCATCATGGCCGACCAGTTCAACAAGTTCGTCGATGGCTACTCCATCGGCAGCAACGACCTCACCATGTTGATCCTGGGCCTTGACCGCGACAATGAGATCATCCAGGACGTCGCCGATGGCCGTGACCTCGCTGTCAAGCGTGCCATCCGCCACCTCATCGAGGTCGCCCACAGGGACGGCAAGACCGTGTCCATCTGCGGTCAGCTCCCGAGCATCTATCCGGAGTTCTGCGAGTTCCTCATCAAGAGCGGCATCGACTCCATCTCGGTCAACCCCGATGCGGTCATACACACCAAGCAGATTGCTGCCCAGATCGAGCACAAGATGATGCTCGACAAGCTCACGGGCCGCGGCAAGTTTGAGGCAGAGGACCTCACCTGGTAATAGTCGCTTCATAGCTCGTAGGGGAGGGGGCGTTCTCGAAAGCGAGCGCCCCTTTTTATGAGACAGGCGTCTCAGACACCCTGTCTCAAAAGCTCGTCAAATGACAGGAAATGTTGATGTTATGAGACAACGCTCCTGAGACGCTTAGCTCACGCATTCCACTGATAGCGTTTCATGTCCACGTGGCCGTCGCCCTTGAGCTCGATGCCCTCCTCGGCCAGCAGCGCGGCCTGTTCGTCCCAGCCGGGACCGAGGCGTCCCGCGTGGTTTACCACGCGATGGCACGGGTACTCGCCGTAGAACTGTGCGTCCTTCAGCACCTTGCCCACGAGCCGCGAGTTCTTGGGACGTCCGATGAGCCGGGCGATCTGCCCGT
>CATLBX010000189.1 GCA_949879855.1 uncultured Coriobacteriia bacterium | reverse complement strand
TAGCTCTTGTTCATGTGCTCGCCCAGGGCGATCATCGTCGTGGTCTTGCCCGCACCCAGAAAGCCACTCATGACCATGAAGCGAATCTTGTCGGGCATGGCGGCGGCGTCCTTCTTGGCGGCCTTGGTCGTCGCCGTGTCCTCGTGCATGGCGGACGCACCGCCGTAGGTGTTGAAGGTATCGTATGGCATCTAACGCTCCATCCGGCTAGCAGCAGCTCGCATTGATCGGCTGGTCGTCCTCATCGTAGACGCCCTCGTAACTGGGAGCCGTCTTGATGATGTGGTCGCCGTGGGTATCGCCGATATGCTGGTCGCGATTTCCCGTGTACTCGAAAGCTGAACTATACCGCGAGTGGGCTGCGATGGCGGAAACGTTGCCGCAGACGGGGCAGGTCTTTCCCGTGGGGAACTTGATGTTGGAGTCGAAGAGGAACGCGTCGGGATAATCGGGGAGATTGCCCTTGTACGTGACCGTCTCGCCATAGGATTCGCAGACGTCCTCGGCCCATTTCGACTTCATCGCGCGCACCGTGATGGTCGCAAAGGCGATGTCGGGGAACAGTCCCTGCTCGCTTGCCGTGAGCTCGGTCTTGAAGGTCATGAGGTAGCGAGGATCGAGCAGCTCGAAATGCTGCACGAGCCTGCGAAAATCGTTGATGTACATGGCTCCGGCCAGACGCAGGGCACGCAGCTTGATGTCACGGGCCTTCTCGAGCGGGATGCGACGGTCGGTGAACACGTCGGTGAAGTACCACTCGCCACCTTCCTTGAGGACGCGCTTGACCTCCTCGACGTAGGCGTTCTTGTTCGGAGAGAGGTTAAAGGTGCAGTTGGATATGACGACGTCTATGGATTCGTCGGCGATCATGGAAAGGTCCTCGGGAGCGCCGTGGATGAAGTCGACGTTGAACGCATCGTATCCGAACTGGGCCATCTCCTGGTCAAGGTACTTCTCCGCCTTGACCAGCCGCTCGGCATCCGGCTCGATGCCAATGACCTTGCCGGTCGGCCCCACGAGCTGCGCGGCGAGGTAGGTATCGCGGCCCGATCCGCAGCAGAGGTCGAGAACCGTGCAGCCCTCCAGCAACGGGGGCATGGGCGTGCCGAATTCGTGGAAGTAGTTCTTGATCTCGGCCGAGATGTTGAACAGCTTCTCGCGAATCGAGGGAGGAATCGTCTCGTCCGTGTCGCGCGTGCGGGCAGTCGCCTGCGGATCGGCATCCTGCAACTTCGCTATCTCCCGGTAGTACTCCTCCGGATCGACATCCAGCGTGTACCAATCGCGATAACCCTGATAATCCATGACACATCCTTCCTCGCCCGGTCAAATCAACAGACGTGAGCCCGCCTTCTCCGGCGCGCGCAATCTGCCGCAGCGGACGTTTTTTCGTGAAATATTTCCACTTGCGCTAGTAGCAGACTATATCCTATACTGGTTCATGTCAACTCGCTTCGCAGCTAAGCACGTGGTTTCCTCTACCGTTGCGAGCAGATGCCTGGGACACGCCTCTAGGCCGGCGGGCCCCAGGCATCTCGCGAGGCAATCCTCTCCGCAAGCCATCATCTTTGCCTCTCGGGCAGATTTTGGCGTATCATGGTCTTTCCATTCACGTCATGTTAAGGGAGCTTTTCCATGTGGTCCGCCTGCCATCCCAAATCCGAGAAGGAACTCAGCGAATGCGGTCAGCTCGGTAAGAGCCTGAGCCGCCTGACCCAGCCCTCGATACTCTCCGTGCTCGCAAAGGCGGACAAGCCCGTGCACGGCTATCTCATCATCCAGGAAATGTCCAATGGCCCGATGTTCAACGGCAACGCGCCCGACCCCACGGGCATTTACCGCATCCTCAAGCAGATGGAGAACAACGGGCTCGTCGTGAGCGAATGGGACACGTCGGAGTCCGGCCCGGCCAAGCGCTGCTACAACCTGACCGACGAGGGACGCGCCTGCCTGCGCCGCTGGGTCGACGCATTGGCATGCTATGCGGCAAGCATCCAGGACCTGCGCATCCTCGCCTGCGATGCCCTCGACATTCCCGTCCCCGACCAGCCAACCTGCATGAAGGAACTCGAAGTCTAGAGAGAATGAGACAAATACACAGGGCACTTGTCTCATTAAAATGAGACAAGTGCCCTGTGTATTTGTCTCATGGTCGCATCGGTGCGTCTACCCTGCGATTCGGCTCCACACTTCATTGGCGCAGGCCAGACCATCGGCGATGGCCGTTGCCACGAGCGTCGCGCCCATGCGTGCGTCTCCTGCCGCATAGACGGCGGCCTTGCCCTCGTCACCGGCACATAACAGGTGCGCATTCGCCTCGCGTTTGGCCTCCCCTACCCCAAAGGCCTCGAAGAGCGTGGGCTCTGCGCCGAGGAAGCCCTTCGCGATGAGCACGAGCTGCGCGGGGATCTCGCGCTGCGTACCCTCGACCAGATGGCGTTCATCGTCGTACGAGAGCTCCTGGATGCGCACGGCCTCGACCGTACCGTCACCAACGAAGCCGATGGTGTCCGTCGACCAGATGCGCGGATCGTCGCCAAAAAGCTCCTCGGCCTCGCGCTGGCCATAGCCTTGCTCGTACACCTTGCGCGGCGCGGGCCACAGCTCATGGGTCTCGCAGCTTGCCGGCGGGCGCTGCGCGCGAATGACCTGCGTGACGCTTCTGGCGCCCTGGCGCAGCGCGCAGGCGACGCAATCGACGCCCGTGTCGCCACCACCGATGACCACGACGTCCTTGCCCGCGGCATCTATCGCGGCCTCACGTCCTTCGAGCTGCGCGCGCGTCACCTCTC
>CATLBX010000188.1 GCA_949879855.1 uncultured Coriobacteriia bacterium | reverse complement strand
TGATCAACTCCATCTACACCAATCGCGAAATCTTCCTCCGCGAGCTCATCTCCAACGCATCGGACTCGCTCGACAAGGTCTACCTCGCCTCGCTCGAGGGCAAGGACAGTTCCGTGATGCGCAGCGACCTGCGTATCCAGATCGCCATCGACAAGGACGCCCGCACGCTCACCATCAGCGACGACGGCATCGGTATGACCAAGGACGAGCTCGACAAGAACCTCGGCACCATCGCCCACTCCGGCTCACTCGAGTTCAAGAACTCGGATGCCGAGAATCTCGAGGAAGTCGACATCATCGGCCAGTTCGGCGTCGGCTTCTACTCCTCGTTCATGGTCGCTGACAAGGTGACGGTCATCTCGCGCGCCTACGGCAGCGACGAGGCGTATCTGTGGGAAAGCGACGGCGTCGAGGGCTACAACATCAGCGAGGCGACACGTGACAAGCGCGGCACCGACATCATCCTGCACCTGCGCGAGAACACCGACGAGGTCAACTACGATGAATACCTCTCGCAGGCCCTCGTCAAGTACCTCATCAAGCGCTACAGCGACTACATCCGCTACCCCATCGTCATGGACATGGAGAAGACCCGCACGCTTCCCAAGCCCGAGGACGCCGGCGACGATTACGTACCCGCGACCGAGACCTACGTCGAGGAGGAAATCCTCAACTCGATGATTCCCATCTGGACCAAGAAGAAGTCCGAGGTGTCCGACGAGGAGTATGCCGATTTCTACCAGACCCAGTTCCACACGGCCGACACACCGCTGCGCACCATCTCGATGCATGCCGAAGGCAGCCTGAACTATGACGCGCTGCTCTTCATCCCCACCGACGCGCCGATGAACCTCTACGCCAAGGACTACCAGCGCGGCCTGGCGCTCTACAGCAACAACGTCATGATCATGGAGCACTGCGAGGACCTGCTGCCGGATTGCTTTGGCTTCGTGCGCGGCGTCGTCGACAGCCCCGACCTCAACCTCAACATCTCGCGCGAGACGCTCCAGCAGGACCGCCAGCTCATCGCCATCGAGCGACGCATCGAGAAGAAGGTCAAGCAGGAGCTCGAGAAGCTCTGCAAGGACGACCGCGAGGCCTACGTCGACTTCTTCGGCAAGTTCGGCCACGTGCTCAAGTATGACATTTACTCCACCTACGGCGCGCGCAAGGAGCTGTTGCAAGACCTGTTGCTCTTCCATTCCGCCAAGGAGGACAAGCCCATCACCCTGGCCGAGTACGTCGCAGGCATGCAGGAGGGCCAGGAGAGCATCTTCTTCGCCTCCGGTGACACGGTCGCGCGACTGGCCCAGAGCCCGAGCGTCACGTCGGTCGTCTCGCGCGGCTACGACGTCCTGCTTTGCGGCGACAACGTCGACGAGTTCTGCCTGCTCTCCATCGGCAGCTACGACGAGCACGAGATGCGCAACGTCGCCAGTGGCGAGGACCTGGGGCTGGAGACCGAGGAGGAGAAGGAGGAAGTCGCCAAGAAGCGCGAGGAGAACAGCTCGCTGTTCGAGGCGATGACCGAAGCACTGCCCGATGACATCACCAACGTCACCGCGACCACGCGCCTGACCGATGCGGCGTGCTGCATCGTGGCCGACGGCCCCGTGAGCCTGGGCATGGAAAAGTACTTCGCGACCATCCCGGCAGCCGCCGGTGAGCGTCCCGAGGCCAAGCACGTGCTCGAGCTCAACCCCGAGCATCCCGTCTTCGCGACGCTGCAGGCAGCCCAGGAAGCCGGCGAGACCGACAAGATCGCCCAATACGCCAACCTGCTTTACAACCAGGCGCGTCTGGCCGAAGGCCTCGAAATCGCCGACTCCGCGGCATTCAACGAGGCGATCTGCGCGCTCATGAAGTAGCCGATTCTCGAAATAATTTTGCCTATAGGCAGTGCATTTTATAGTGCGCTGCCTATAATTTTATATGGATATAAAAACCGAACGAGGAGGTTCGTCATGGCTACGATGCTGTTTCAAGGACACGGCTCCTATAGGTTCACGCTCGACGACGGTACGGTCATCTACGTTGACCCGTTCTGCGGGGATGAATACGAGCTCGAGGCCGATCTCGTACTGGTCACGCACAGGCACTTCGATCACGACGCAGTGGACAAGATGCCCCATGCACCCGGCTGTGAGGTCATCTGGCCCGAGGACCTGCACCCCACGGGTGACGAGTACCTGTCAACCACAACGCATGGCGTGAAGGTCACGGCCGTGCAGGCATACAACAAGAACCATCCATCCGACGAGTGCGTGGGCTACGTGCTCGAGTTCGACGGCGTGAAGTTCTATGCCGCTGGCGATACGAACATGACCGAGGATATGAAAAGCGGCAAGCTCGCAGCCATGCACCTCGATTACGCGGCATTCCCGTGCGATGGCGTCTACAACATGGATGCCGCCGGAGCATCCGAGTGCGCCAAGCTCGTGGCTGCCAAGCACAGCATCCCCGTCCACGAGGTGCCCGTCGACTCCGCCGATGACACGGCCGCCACGTACGACGAGGCCAAGCTCGAGGCGTTCCAGGCAGAAGGTCGCATCATCCTCATCCCCGGCGCCGAGCTGCACCTGTAGACCCTTGTCATTTCGACCGGAGGGGCGAAGCCCCGTAGTGGAGAAATCTCGATCTTTTGTTGCAGGCAAGACCGAGATTTCTCGACTGCGCTCACTTCGTTCGCTTCGCTCGAAATGACAGAAAGAAGATGCACAAAAATGAGGGCCGGTCAGCTGACCGGCCCTCCTCGCCTCTTGCGATGGTGCGAGGCTCGCTTACTTCACCACGAGCACCGGAC
>CATLBX010000187.1 GCA_949879855.1 uncultured Coriobacteriia bacterium | reverse complement strand
CCTCGACGGCGGCCGACGCCTGGATACTCTCGCGCCTCGCCAAGCTCACGGCATCCGTCACGGCTGGGATCGAGGAGTATCGCTTTGGCGATGTCGCACGCGAGCTCTACGCGTTCTTTTGGAACGAGTTCTGCGACTGGTACATCGAGCTTTGCAAGGCGCGTCTGGCCCAAGATGGCGAAGGCCGCCTCATCGCGCAGCGCAATCTCGTCTTCGTGCTCGACAGCGCCCTGCGCCTGTTGCATCCGGTCATGCCGTTCGTGACCGAGGCCATCTGGGAGTACCTGCCCGTCGAGGACGATGCTCCGGCGCTCATGGTCGCCGCCTGGCCCGATGCCGGCGCGCTTTCGCGCTGGGTCGACGACGAGGCCGAGCAGGCCATCCAGCTCGTTGTGCAGCTCGTCACCTCCGTGCGCGCCACGCGTGCCGCCTATGGCATCAGCCCGCGTCAGGAGCTTGCCGTGAGCCTGCGCTTCACTGCTGACGATGAGGACGCTTGTGCCAAGCGCGCTCTCATCGAGCGGCAAAAGGACCTCATCATCGCGCTGGCCAAGCTCTCGAGCCTCGATATCCTCGATCATGATGCCCCGCGTCCTGCCGAAAGCGGCATCGACTTCGTGGGTGACATCGAGGTGTTCACCGCGTTGTCGGGTCTGGTCGACTTCGCCGAGGAGAAGAAGCGCCTCGAGACGCGGCGCGCCAAGGCCACCAAGGAGCTCGAGAAGCTCGACAAGAAGCTCGGCAACCAGAACTTCCTCGACAAGGCCGCACCCGAGGCCGTCGAGAAGGTCAAGACCGAACATGCCGCCCTGGTGCAGGAGCTCAAGCTCATCGACGCCCAGCTTGCCAATTAGCATGCCCGAGAGAGGATGCACCCCATGAAGAAGATTCTGTACGTGGATTCCTGCGTCAACCGTGAGACCTCGCGTACCGAGCGACTGGCCCAGGCCCTGCTCGAGCGCCTCGACGGTCCCGACGTCCAGATCGATACGCTTGTCCTCGAAGACGAGAAGAACCTGATTCCCCTCACCGGAGAGCTTTCCAACCAGCGCATGGCCTGGGGCAAGGCGGGCGACTTCGATCATCCCGTCTTCGACTACGCCAGGCAATTCGCCGCTGCCGACGAGGTCGTCTTTGCCGCTCCGTACTGGGACTTCTCGTTTCCCGCCATGCTCAAGATCTACTTCGAGCTGCTGTGCGCCCAGGGCGTGACCTTCGTTTACAGTCCCGAGGGCATTCCCACGGGCATGTGCAATGCCAAGCGCGCCTACTACGTCACGACCGTCGGTGGCTACAGCGGTGACTGGGATTACGGCTACGACCAGGTCAAGGCCCTGTGCCAGCTCTACTTTGGCATCGAGGACGTGCGTTGCTTCAGGGCGGAGGGCCTCGACATCATCACGAATGACGCACAGGCCATCATGGACGAGGCGCTTGAGGAGCTTGCTCGCGCCCAGCTTTAGGAGGCGCCCATGAGCGATTACGCCAACCTCGATTACGACCGCGCCGAGCGCTGCGGTTTTCCCGAGGTTATCTACGGGGCGAGCAAGACCCCCGAGCAGATTTGCAGCATCGCGCAGCAATTGCTGGAACGCCACGGCATTGCCATCGCGACGCGCGTGAGCGAACAGGCGGCCCGGGCCGTGCACGCGTCCATTTCCGATGCTCGCTACTTCGAGCGTTCGGGCTTCCTGTTCGCCGACCGTCGCGAGCATCTCATCGAGGGCGACACGCTCGAAGAGGTGCTTGCATGCCCTAACCGCGCCGATGGCCAGGTACTCGTCGCCTGCGCGGGCACGAGTGACGTGCCCATTGCCGAGGAAGCGGCGCTCACGGCGCGTGTCATGGGTTCGCGCGTGCAGCTGCTCGCCGACATCGGCGTTGCGGGCGTCCATCGCACGCTTGCCCACGTGGACGAGCTACGCCAGGCCCGTGCCATAGTCGTCGTCGCCGGCATGGAGGGGGCCTTGGCCTCGCTCGTCGCGGGGCTTGTTGACGTGCCGGTGGTGGGCGTTCCCACGAGCGTGGGCTACGGGGCGAGCTTTGGCGGCGTCACCGCGTTGCTCTCCATGCTCAACTCATGTGCCGGTGGCGTGTCGGTGGTCAATATCGACAATGGATTTGGGGCGGGACAGATTGCCCATCGCGTCAACTGTCCGCCCGATCGCTTCGAATGAGACAAATACACAGGGTATTTGTCTCATTCGTCACTGGTTCTTGGCGAATTCCACGACATCCTCGTTCGTGAGGCCGTGCTCGGCCAGGTAGCCGTTGTAGGCCCGGTGCGTCTTGGAGAACCTGTTGCCGAACCACCCGACGATGGCGGCCGCGACGGCGGCTGCGATCCAGGTGACCCCCGGCGCGTTCTCGATGACGTAGTTGAGGACCATGAGATAGTACACGCCGATGGCGACGAGGCATATGGCGAGGCCGACGGCGAGGCGGATGAGCCACTTGCGATATTCGGCACGCCTGTTCGCGGCTTCTCGCATGACACTGGTCTTGTGGTTTTTGTACTTTGCCACCTGCGGCTCCCTTTCGCGTGATGCGACGAATCGTAGGCCAGAGTGTACACCAAACGGCCCCCTAATACTTTGGTATGAGGATGGGTGCCGTTTGCGCAAAAAGGGCTTCTCGAAAGCAAGTCCCGATGCAGTGTGCTATTCTATATGGCGATTTGGTGGAGGATATCGAAAACATGGACGCGCGTGAGCCATCACGGCGTTCTTTTTTCCCTATAATCCGCAGGTCGCCGTCTTCGCGCCGCTTCAGACGCAAGGCGGGGCTCCCATCATACCGGTGGGAT
>CATLBX010000186.1 GCA_949879855.1 uncultured Coriobacteriia bacterium | reverse complement strand
GAATCAGCTGGGACGAGGCCATCGCGCTTGCGGCTGATGAGTTCGAAAGGGCAACCGCCGCCCACGGCCCGACAGCCGCCGGCATTTGGCAGAGCTATGGCGGTGGGGGCATTCTCGGCGGCGTCGGTTGGTACTTTCCCTCGGCGTCGCCTACTGCGCCTAAGCTGGGGATGGGGCGTTTCGTGAGCAAGACGGGCTGTACGGTCATCTGCCCGGCTGCAGACCTGTGCCAGATGTGGATGAATGTGAATCTCTCGCTGCCGAGCGCCTCTCCGGTCGACATGCTCAAGTCGAAGACCATAATCTTTTGGGCCTACAACCTGACCGAGACGAGTCGCGACAGCTGGCAGTACGCGATGGAGGCAAAGGCCGCGGGTGCGAAGCTCATCAGCATCAACCCTCACTTCAACGCCACTTCCGCCGGCTCTGACCTCTGGCTCCCCATCAGGCCTGCCACGGACGGCTTTCTGATGCTGGCCATGGCGAACTACATCGTGGACAACCATCTGGAGGACGAGGAATACCTGCGTGCCAAGACGGTGGCGCCTTTCCTCGTGAAGGAGGACGGATCCTACCTGCGTATGTCTGATGTGGGGGTTGCCCCCACGGAGGGGCCGATCAGCAAGACGACGGGCAAGCCGACCGTCGTCGACCCCGAGGTCGTCTGGGATGAGGAGGCTGGAACCTACGGTGCGTCAGGGACAGTGGCCTCGCCAGCTATCCACGGCAGCTTCGAGGTGAACGGCATCCCTGTCAAGACGACGCTTGACCTGGTTCTTGATGGCATCCGGGAGTATACGGTCGACAAGGCCGTTGAGGTATGCGACCTTCCCAAGAAAAAAATCGTCGAGGTTGCCGAGACGTATGCGACTAACAGGCCCGCGGGCATCTGTTCCTATCAGGGAGTGGGACACCATTACAACTCACGCCACAACTACAAAAACCTGAATCTGCTGGCTGCCCTCACGGGCAACGCCGATACGCCGGGCGCCTTCAACAACATTAACCCGCTCAACGAGACGGGCGTTCTGCAGGGCGGCTCCGACCTTACCGAGCTCATGAAGGTAGAGGGGGGAAAGACGCCCGGCGCCTACTTCACCTCGCAGTACCTTCCCGAGATTATGGACACGGGCGGTTTGGGCGGTAAGGATATCCCTCTCAAGTGGGTTATGGTGGTGAGCGCGAACCCCCTTGCCAGCGAGAGCGGCCGACAAGAGCTCATTCGGGCTATGCACAAGCTTGACTTCCTGGTGGTGGCCGACCCCTATCTGTCCGACACGGCTCTCCATGCCGATCTCGTGCTTCCCGTGGCTCTCTCATGGGAGACACTTGATGCCGACGGCGGCTATGCCCTGCTCGACAAAGCGGTCGAGCCGGCTGGCGAATGCAAGACCATGATGGACATCTACCGTCTTCTCGCCGCCGGACTAGGCTACGACGACCTGTACCCCTACTCTGACGAGGAGTACATTCGCCGCGCGCTCGATACGCCTGCGAACCGAAAGAACGGATTTACCTACGATGACTACCGGCGTGACGGCTTCATCCGCAAGTTCTCCGAGGGCGCGGTCAACCAGATGATGGGGTCGTCCTATGCCTCGAGCAGGCTGAAGTTCTACGTGGAGCACATGCCGTCCAAGGAGAAAAACGGCGTGGAGCTCGACCAGGACATCGAGCGCCGGCCCTATTGGGAGCCGAGCATCGAGTGCAGCGTCGACAACCCCCTGTTCCAGAAGTACCCGCTTTTCGCTATCAGCAACCACCACAACTACTTCGCCCATTCGATGATCACGTCTTGCGAGTGGCTCGATCAGCTACGTCCCGAGCCTGAGCTCATCATCAGCGAGTCCGCTGCGATCCAGCGCGGCATCTCCCAGGGCGATTACGTCCGCGCCTTCAACGACCGCGGTGAATGTGTACTGCGGGCGGTGGTATCGCGGGGCCTGCGCCCCGATACGGTGATCCTGCCTCACGGCTGGCAGTCCTACGACTACGTGCGGGGACACCATCAGGATCTGACGCGCGTTGACATGGATCCCGTGACAGGCAACAGCGCCTTCTACGAGATCCTGTGCGAGGTGGAGAAGTGGAACGGAGATGAGGCGTAATGAGCCGCTATGGATTCGTCATCGATACGAGACGCTGCGTCGGGTGCAACTACTGCACCATGGCATGCAAGGTGGAGAACAACCTGCCCGAGGGAACGTTTTGGAGCCGAGCGCTGACAGACGGCGGCGAGGTGGAGTACACCCCGTCGGGGGAGTATCCGGACGGATTGTCCATGAGCTTCCTCACGCTGGCCTGCCAGCACTGCGAGAACCCTGCCTGCGTGAAGGTGTGCCCCGTGGGCGCCACCTACAAGGATCCGGAGACGGGCATCGTCCGCCAGGACTACGACAAGTGCATCGGCTGCCGCATGTGCATGTCGGCCTGCCCCTACACCGGAGTGCGGTCGTTCAACTGGGAGGAGCCGAAGTACTTCCTCGACTTCGCGACTGGTGATGAGAACGTGCCCAAGCACCAGAAGCACGTCGTGGAGAAGTGCACCATGTGCTGGCATCGTATTGCCAAGAACGAGCGACCGATGTGCGCCGACGTCTGCCGTAACCAGGCGAGATGGTGGGGTGATCTGGATGATCCGGAAAGCGACGTGGCGAGCCTGCTCAAGTCGCGCTCGCATAAGCAGCTCCTGCCCGACATGGGGACCAAGCCGTCCGTGTACTACCTCGTCTAGAACGGATGACGACCATGACTGACACTAGCAACGTCGCCGTTCTCGACGACGACCTCACCGCAGCGCCGAAGGCGCGCGAGGCT
>CATLBX010000185.1 GCA_949879855.1 uncultured Coriobacteriia bacterium | reverse complement strand
GTTGCATCCATAGAGAAGGACCCTGGCATTGCCAGGGTCCTTCGTGCTCGATGATGCGAAATGGGATTATTCCCCGTTGTACATCTCCTTGAGCTTGAGCAGGTGCGCATGACGTGCCATTGCGTTTTGCTCGTTCTTCTCGAAGAGCTCGGTCGCGCGCTCGGGGAACTCGCGGGTGAGACGGCTGTAGCGGGCCTCGTTCATGAGGAACTCCTGATAACCGCCATCGGGCTCCTTGGAATCGAGCGTGAACTTCTTGCCAGGCTCGGCTGCCGGGTTGTAACGGAAGAGGTTCCAGTAACCGCAGTCGACGGCCTTCTTCATCTCGACGCCGCAGTTTGCCATGCCGCCCTTGATGGAGTGCATCTCGCAGGGGCTGTAGCCGATGATGAGGGAGGGGCCGTCATAGGCCTCGGCCTCGTTGATGGCCTTGAGCGTCTGGGCCGGGTTAGCGCCAATGGCGACCTGCGCGACGTAGACGTAGCCGTAGGTCATCGCAAGCTCGGAAAGGCTCTTCTTCTTGATGTCCTTGCCGGCAGCTGCGAACTGCGCGACCTGGCCGAGGCGGGACGCCTTGGAGGACTGGCCACCCGTGTTGGAGTAGACCTCGGTGTCGAAGACGAAGATGTTGACGTTCTCCTTGCTGGCGATGACGTGATCGAGACCGCCATAGCCGATGTCGTAGGCCCAGCCGTCGCCGCCGAGAATCCAGAAGCTCTTCTTGGTGAGGAAGTTCTTGTCCTCGAGCAGTGACTTTGCGGCGTCGGAGCCGTCGGCCTCGAGGGCGGCAACGAGAGCCGCAGCCGTCTCCTTGCTGGCCTCGGCGTCCTCGCGGGCATCGAGCCAGTTCTGCGCGGCGAGCTTGACGGCGTCGCTCGTGTCGGCAGCGGCGATGAGCGCCTCGGCCTTGACGGCAGCGCGGCGCTGCTCGGCCATGTAACCGAGGTACATGCCAAGGCCGTGCTCGGCGTTGTCCTCGAACAGCGAGTTGTTCCAGGCGGGGCCATGACCGTCCCTGTTGACCGTGTAGGGGGCGATGCCACCGGGGTTGCCCCAGATCGACGAGCAGCCCGTCGCGTTGGAGATGAAGAGGCGATCGCCGACGACCTGCGTGAGCAGGCGCGCATACTGCGTCTCGGCACAGCCGGCGCAGGCACCGGAGAACTCGAGCAGCGGTTGCTTGAACTGGCTTGCCTTGACGTTGGTGGTGCCGGCAAGCTCCGGTTTCTCCGTGACGTTGGCGACGCAGTAGTCGAAGACCTCCTGCTGGGGCATCTCGTCCTTGATGGGCATCATCGTGAGCGCGTCGCGTGGGCATGCCTCGACGCAGACGCCGCAGCCCATGCAGTCAAGCGGACTGATGGCGAGCGTGTACTTGAGGCCGGCCTCCTTGGCCGCCTTGCCGTTGGCCTCGAGCAGCTGCGTATTGGCGGGCGCCTTGGCGGCCTCGTCGGCATCGAGGGCGAACGCCCTGATGGTGGCATGGGGGCACACATAGGCGCAGTTGTTGCACTGGATGCAGATCTCGGAATCCCAACGCGGAACCGTGACGGCGACGCCACGCTTCTCGTAGGCGGAGATGCCGAGCTCGAACTGGCCGTCGGCATGGTCGACGAAGGCGGAGACCGGGATGTCGTAGCCATTCATCGTGTTGATGGGCTGCATGATGTCCTTGACCTGCTTGGTGACGGCAGCGGAGCCCTCGATGTGCTCGTCGGCCATCTCGCACGCCGCGCTCTTCCAGCTATCGGGCACATCGACCATAACGAAGGCCGTGGCGCCGGCGTCGATGGCCTTGTGGTTCATGTCGACGACGTTCTGGCCCTTCTTGAGGTAGGACTTGGTCGCGGCATCCTTCATGTACTCGATGGCCTCGGCCTGCGGAAGCACGTTGGCGAGGGAGAAGAACGCAGACTGCAGCGTGGTGTTGGTGCGCTTGCCCATGCCGACGCTTGCCGCGAGATCGATGGCGTCGATCATGTAGAGCTTGATGTCGTTATCGGCGATGTAGCGCTTGTCCTTGGCCGACAGATGCGCCTCGAGCTCGTCGAAGTCCCACTGGGAGTTGATGAGCAGCGTGCCGCCCGGCTTTACGCCGGACACGATGGGAAAGCCCTTGGTGATGTAGGCGGGCACGTGACAGGCGACGAAGTCGGCCTTCGTGATGTAGTAGGGCGAGCGGATGGGGGAGTCGCCGAAGCGCAGGTGGCTCACCGTCACGCCGCCGGTCTTCTTGGAATCGTACTGGAAGTACGCCTGCACGTACTTGTTGGTGTGGTCGCCGATGATCTTGATGGAGTTCTTGTTGGCGCCGACCGTGCCATCGCCGCCCAGGCCCCAGAACTTGCATTCGATGGTGCCGGGAGCTGCCGTATTGGGGCTGTTCGGGTCCTCGGGAAGCGAGAGGTGCGTGACGTCGTCGTTGATGCCGATGGTGAACTCGCGTGCGGGGGCGTCCTTCTCGAGTTCCTTGTAGACGGCGAAGACGCTGGAGGGCGGCGTGTCCTTGCTGCCCAGGCCGTAGCGACCGCCCACGACCTTGATGCCGGAGCGACCCGCCTCGAAGAGCGCGGAGACGACGTCCTGGTACAGCGGCTCGCCGATGGAGCCGGGTTCCTTGGTGCGGTCCATGACGGCGATCTTCTTGACGGTGCCCGGGAGCACGTCGACGAAGTGCTTGATGGAGAACGGACGATACAGGCGCACCTTCACGAGACCGACCTTCTCGCCGTGGGCGTTGAGGTAGTCGACGACTTCCTCGGTCACGTCGCAGAACGAGCCCATGGCGATGATGACGCGATCGGCATCGGGAGCACCATAGTAGTTGAACAGGCCGTAGTCGGTGCCGAGCTTCTCGTTGATCTTG
>CATLBX010000184.1 GCA_949879855.1 uncultured Coriobacteriia bacterium | reverse complement strand
GTCATGCGCATCGAGGCCTTGGAATGCTTTCATGAGATAATGAAGAGCGGCTCCATACGCCAAGCCGCCACCAATCGCTACATCACCCAGCAGGGCCTGAGCAAGGTGGTCCAAAGCCTCGAGGCCGAGCTGGGCGTGCCCCTCTTCCAGAAAAGCGGACGCAACGTCATTCCCACCGCCCAGGGCGTCATGCTGGACGAGTTTGCGCAGACGGTCATCGAGGATTACGAGGACCTGCGACAGCGCCTCAAGGCCCTCTCGGTCTCCGAAGGCACGGAGGTGTCCAGCGCCATCGTCCTCTGGACGACCCCCTTCGTGGGAAACGGCCTCTTCAACATGCTTCGCGCCGAGATGAACGAGGCCCAGGTAGGCGTCGACAAGCTCATGGTTCACGAATCGAGCTTCGAGGACATCCTGCATTTCTTCAAGGCCGGCGATATCGACCTTGCCCTTCTCAACATGCGCGAAGACGACTACGTCCAGCTCAGGTCCCTCGTGAAGCCGGTGGTCCTTTTCACTTCCGAGGTGGTGCTCATGGTGCCGCCGGACATCTACAGGTCGTTTCCCGGGAAGGTCATCACCCCCGAGGTATTCGCGAGTCTTCCCATCGCCTACTACAATGACCATGTGCTGAACCGTCTGGTCAGCAAGTTTTGCGGGGTTGATGGCGATGCGGGGGCAAAGTCGAGGCTCCTCAACCACACGACGAACATCTCGAGCATTCACGCCGCGGTAAACGATGGTCGCGCGGTCACGTTCAGCGACACCTTCAGCCTTTCCGTGCGCAATGCCATGGAAGGCGCCGTTCCCGTTCCCCTGGACCCACCTCAACGATTCGTCGTGTGCTTCCTCGTCGATCCGGCGCTGGGCGATTCCTCGCCCCAGCGCAGGTACGTCTCCCGATTCAAGGAGATGCTCTACGACAATCACAGCGCCTTCATCAGGGATTCCTTCATAAACCTCTAGGGGAGGAAGCGTTTTGCGGAGGGTGAGATGGCCGAATGGCCGTTAGCTATTCATTGTAGCGTCTTCGCATTCTTCTGAATAACAACTAAAAGTTCATCTCCGGCCTGAGAAAGGGCTGTTAGACACCGCTCGTGTCCCCTTCGTATCATGGACTTGCATCGATTGGACCAGGTCGCATGGCGTCAGCCCGCGAGGACCGGTCGTCTGCATGCATACCCGGGTTGCAGAGATATCTAGTTTGCGTAGCTTAGCCCTTCCGATAAAGGAGTTGGTGCCAATGCAATACAGCAAGGGTAGAAAGATTTCGGCGACTATAGGGGTTACCCTCATCCTGGCCACCGCAGCCGGTGGCACCTCGGTCTTCAATGCCGTGGTGCCCTTCCTGCTCGAGGGCATGCAGGTTGACTTGACCACGTTCATGATCGGACCCACGGTGGCAACGATTCTCTCGTTCGCCATGAGCGCAATCGGCATCAAGATCATCGACATGATCACGCCAAAATGGTGCATGCTCATCGGCACGGTCTGCAGTGCCGGCACGATGTACATGATCGGCATCGCCACGTCGTTTCCGTTGTGGATCATCGCAAATATCCTGAACGGCATCGTGCTCGCCTTTGCCACCTATGCGGCTGCCGGCGGCGTACTGGCGGTCTTCTGGGGCGAGAACACCCAGAAGGCGTTCGGCATCGTGGGTGGCCTTGCCGCCCTGCTCATCTCCGGCTGGCTCGCCCTGAGCTCGGCCCTGCTCGCCGTGATTCCCTATCCGCAGCTCTTCGCCTTCTACGCCATCGCCATCCTGGTCGTCGGCGTCATCTGCAACTTGGTGCTCATAGGCAAGACGCCGCGTCACATCGTGAAGTCCGGAGAGGAGGAGGCCCCGACCGCCACGGGCGTCAATTCGGGATTCACCTTTGCCGAGACGCTGAAGAAGGGCGCCTCGATCTACTGCTTCCTCATCGCCATGTTCCTCGTGGCCTGGTGCGCCTCGGGCATCACCTCCTACTCGAGCGTCTACTTCACCTCCTTCGGCATGATGGCGACCACGGCTGCCCTCATGTTGAGCATCTATACGTTCACCTCGGCCATCTTGAAGCTCGCGTCGGGCTTCATCATCAAGAAGCTGGGCGTGCAGAAGACGAGCTTCTTGATCTACCTGGGCTTTGCCGCGGGCATTGCCTGCATGCTGGTGTGGAGCTTCACGCAGATATTCCCGTTGGCCATTATCGGCATCGTGCTGTGCGCCTTCATCTCGTACTCCACCATGATTCCCGGCCTGTTCATTCCCGACCTGTTCGGCATGAGGGACTACACCGGCATCAACGCCGCCGGCCTTGCCGGTTACTACCTGGGCGCCGTCGTGGTCCTCTTCGGCCTTTCGCTGGTCATCAAGGCCCTCGGCTACTTCAACTCGTTCCTCGTGCTGGGCATCGCCGCCGTGGTGGCGCTGCTGTTCATGCTGGTGGCGGTCAAGTCGAGTCCCATGAAGGCCCTGAAGTACAAGTCCGACAAGTAGTCGGTCTGCATCGTTCGATTGAAGTTTCGTTGTTCGGGGATTTTCGCCTCGAGGAGATAATCACGTCCATTTTCCAGAGGGGGAGGTGGTTTTCGGGAACTACGGCAAGGGAAGTTCTGGATTTACGAAAGGAGAAAGAATGGCAATCAAGAAGACAAGAACCATGTGCACCACCTGCCATGCTCGCTGCGGTGTGATCGTACACTCGGACGAGAACAACATGATCGTCAAAGTGGAAGGCGATCCGAATAACATCAAGTCAAAGGGTGTTATCTGCGGCTCGGGCATGTCAGAGCGCGAGATCCACAACAATACCGAGAAGCGCGTCCTGTATCCCATGAAGCGTGTCGACTGGGATCCCAACGGCGAGCGCAACCCGCAGAACCGTGGCAAGAGCGAGTTCGAGCGCATCAGCTGGGAC
>CATLBX010000183.1 GCA_949879855.1 uncultured Coriobacteriia bacterium | reverse complement strand
GAGCTGGGCAAGGAAAAGTGGCCGTTCTCGCGCTGGCATTACCGTGCGGTGCGCTGCGAGAACGAAGAAGAGGCCGCCCATCAGATCAACCTCGTGCGTACCGGTCGCTATCGTGGCATGAACGTCACGATGCCCTACAAGAAGCTTGCCGCTCGATGCGCCGATTTCTCCGATGCGTCCGTCATCGCCGCCGGCGGTGCCAACGTCCTCGTGCGCGACGAGGACCTCAAGCTCTGCGCCTACAACACCGATGGCCTCGGGGCCGTACGCGCCATCGAGCGCGTGAGCGACACGTCGTTGGCAGACGCGCGCGTGCTCATCTGCGGCACGGGGCCCACCTCCCTTGCCATTGCCACGGCATCCGCCCAGGCGGGCGCATCCGAAGTCACCCTGCTTTCCCGTGACGAGGCCAAGGCGCTGTCGTGCGTGAATCGCATACGCACGAACATCGACCCAAGCGAGGCGAGCGTGCTCCACGGGAGGGACTATGCGCAGATGGACGTGCTCGTTCCAAGGGCGGACGTCATCGTCGATGCCACGCCGCGGGGGATGAATCCCGATGATGAGGCGATTCTCGACACGAATTTGCTGCATGAAGGGCAGGTCGTGCTCGATACCGTTTACGGCCACGGCGAGACGGCGTTGCTCGCGGGTGCCTGGCAGCGTGGTGCGACGTGCATGGACGGCCTCGAGATGCTCGTGGAGCAGGCGGCGCTCTCGGTGGAGATCTGGGCCGATGCCCTGGCACTCCCCGTCGAGGTCGATCGCGACATCATGCGTCATGCGGCGCTGCACGCCGATTCGTGACGCATGGGTCTGCTATGCTTTAGCGAACGTATATGACGACATGCGAGACCGGATGTCTCGCGGGAAGAAGGCGACGACATGGCTGCAGATGGACAGAAGGTATCGGTCTCCTACGTGGGACGCTACGATGACGGCGAGGTCTTCGATTCGACGCAGGCCCATGGGGGAGATCCCCTCACGTTCGTCGTTGGTGCCGGTCAGGTCATTCCCGGTTTCGATGCCGCCGTGCGTGGCCTTGCCCCCGGCGAGACCACGACCGTCGCCATCGAGCCCAAGGACGCCTACGGCGAGTACAACGAGACGCTTCTCCGGAGCTTCGGTCCCGGTGAGCTCGGCCCGCTGGAAGAGCAGCTCAAGGGCAGCGCGGGTGACTACGTCTACCTGCAAGACGGCATGGGCAACGTTCAGGAGGTCAAGGTCGTCTCCGTCGGCGACGACGGCATCACCCTCGACTTCAACCACCGCATGGCCGGCAAGCGCCTCAACTTCGACATCACGCTCGAATCCGTGGAGGACGGGGAGTAGCAGATGGCAAGCGACGCATCTTCCGCCCAGGACAACCTGTTCGACCTGATGGACGAAGGCGCGGGTGCCACGCCCGACCAGGCCGCCATCGAACGCGTCAACGAGCTTCGCGCCACGTTGCAGCGGGCCCGCGACCAGTATTATCTCGAGGACGCCCCCGAGCTGCCCGACGCCGTCTACGACTCGCTCAACCGCGAGCTCGCAGACCTCGAGACCCGCTATCCGCAGCTAAAGACGGTCGACTCGCCCACCCAGACCGTCGGTGGCGGTGTGGCCGACCAGTTCACGCCCGCCACGCACCAGCATCGCATGTACTCGCTCGACGATGCGATGGACCTCGACGAGCTCGACGAGTGGCTTGCGCGCACGCGCGAGGCGGTGGGTCACAGCCTCTCCTACTGCTGCGAGCTCAAGATCGACGGCTCCTCCATCGCGCTTACCTACGAGCGCGGCACCCTCGTGCGTGCCGCCACGCGTGGCGATGGCAGCGTGGGCGAGAACGTCACGGCCAACATCATGCAGGTCAAGGATGTACCCACGCATCTCACCATCGAAAGCGGCGCCATGGGCTTCACCCAACCCATCGAGGTGCGCGGCGAGGTGTACATGCCCCGCTCCTCCTTCGAGCGCCTCAACGATGCCATCAGCCTCGAGAACGACGAAATCATGCTCTACAACGCCGAGGTCGATGCCGGTGAGCGTACAGGGCGCAAGCTCGCGCTCAAGAAGAGCTTCGCCAACTGCCGCAACGCCGCCGCAGGCTCGCTGCGTCAGAAGGATCCCGCCATCACGGCCGAGCGCGACCTCGCGACCTTCATCTACGCCATCGCCGAGACGACGCAGCTCGACGTGACAAGCCAGCACGAGTTCCTGGACTGGCTGCGCACGGCGGGCTTCACGGTCAATCCCAACATCCGCGTGGTCGATAGCGAGGCCGCGGTGCACGAGTTCTGCAAGAACGCCCTCGAGCACAGGGGAGACCTCGGCTACGACATCGACGGCGTCGTCGTGAAGGTCGACGACTTCGCGCTGCAGGCCGAGCTTGGCTTCACCGCCAAGGCACCGCGCTGGGCCATCGCCTTCAAGTTCCCGCCGGAGGAGAAGACGACCATCCTGCGCAACGTCGCCGTACAGGTGGGGCGCACCGGCGTGCTCACTCCCGTGGCCGAGTTCGATCCCACGACAGTGGACGGCTCGGTCGTCTCCCGCGCCACGCTGCACAACTACGACGAGCTTGCCCGCAAGGACGTGCGTATCGGCGACTCCATCGTCATCCACAAGGCCGGCGACGTCATCCCCGAGGTCGTCGGCGCGGTCATGTCGCTACGTCCGCCCGATGCCAGGATTCCCGAGGTGCCGCAGACATGCCCGAGCTGCGGCTCGCCGGTGTTTCGCGATGGCGCGTTTTTGCGCTGCGACAGCACCGAGTGCCCGGCACAGTTGCAGACGCGTCTCGAGCACTGGGTCTCGCGCGGTGCCATGGACATCGACGGCCTGGGTACCAAGATCATCGAGAACCTCGTCGCATCCGGGCTTCTCAAGGACGTCGTCGACTTCTACAAGCTCGACGTCGACACGCTTGCC
>CATLBX010000182.1 GCA_949879855.1 uncultured Coriobacteriia bacterium | reverse complement strand
GTGCAGGCGCTGCCTGATGACGCGCTGATGCCGCGCGCTGCCAGCTGCAGCAGCATGCCCTCGCCCTCGATGAACTCGAACGAGAAGTTCACGTTGCCGGCCAAGCGGCTCTCCCAGCTGCCGTTGAGCTTCGCATGCGGAATCTCGGCTAGCACGCGCCTGATGGCGTGGTCGCGCAGTGCGCATTGGCGGTCATGCTCAGACGCCATCTCGACCGCAGCCAGCTCCGCCGCCTTCGCAAAGCCCACGATGCCGGGCACGTTCTCGGTGGTGGCGCGCCTGCCGCGCTCCTGCTGGCCGCCGTCGAGCAAATTCGCCAGCTTCACGCCCTTGCGCACGTAGAGCAGCCCCACCCCCTTCGGGCCGTATATCTTGTGCGCCGACGCCGACAGCATGTCGATGCCCAGGTCGTCCACGTCGATGGGCTCATGCCCGAACGCCTGCACGGCATCGGTATGGAACGCCGTGCCGTGCTCGTGCGCGATGGCGGCCAATTCGCGCACGGGCTGGATGGTGCCGATCTCGTTGTTGGCGAACATGACGGATGCGAGGATGGTGTCTGGGCGCAAGGCCTCGCGCAGGTCGTTCGCGCGCACCAGGCCGCGCTCGTCAACGGGCAGGTACGTCACCTCGAACCCCTCGCGTTCGAGCGCCTCGCAGGCATGCAGCACCGCATGATGCTCGATGGAGCTGGTGATGAGATGCTTGCCCTTCGCGGAATTGGCGTGCGAGAAGCCCTTGATGGCCCAGTTGTCCGCCTCGGTGCCGCCGCTGGTGAAGAACACCTCGCGCGGCGAGGCGCCTATGACGCTCGCCAGCGTCTCGCGAGCCTCCGCCACGGCGTCCGATGCCGCCTGGCCGAGGGGATAGATGGAAGATGGGTTGCCGAACTTGTCTCCGAAGTACGGCAGCATGGCGTCGAGCGCCTCGGGGCGCACAGGCGTCGTGGAGGCATGGTCCAGGTAGATCTGCTTCATCGCTCCTCCTTCTCTCTTGGCGCCTCTCGGGCCAAGGACGTTTCCCCTAAATCCTAGCAACGTGGTAGACTTTAGCACAAGGAAACCATAAGGATCGACGAGAATCTCCCCACAGCCCTTCTTGGCGACGGGCGAGACTCCGAAAGCGAGCGAGCATGAGGATATCGACGAAGACGCGCTACGGCATGCGGTTGATGATAGACATCGCCCAGAATCAGGGCAGCGGCCGGGTAGCGCTGAAGGACGCAGCCGACCGCCAGGGCGTCTCGAAGAAGTATCTCGAGCAGGTGGTGGCGCCCCTCGTCGCAGCGGGCCTGCTCGACGTGGCGCGGGGCGCGTCCGGGGGCTACCGGCTTGCCCGCGATGCCCAGGCGATCACGCTCGCCGACATCGTGGGCGCATCCGAGGACGGCCTCGCGCTGCTCACCTGCACGATCGACGCCGACGCATGCGAGCGGGCCGGCGACTGCGCTTCGCGGCGGGTATGGGACGGCCTGCAAGGGGCCATGCGCGGCTACCTCGAGGGGCAGACCCTTGCCGACATCGCCCAGGAGCGCTGATGGGATGGCTCGCGAAAATTCCCGCGGACCATTTCGCCTCGATTGAGTATAATCCACTTGCGCTGACATCTTCGCCCGCTCGTCGTCGTGCAACGGCTGCGGGTTCGTACCTGTTGTTGCACCGGGTATGCCGAAGTAGCGCACGGCATATCGACTCTCAAGCGAAGGAGCGTGCAACATGGGCACAGTCAAAGCCGTTTGCACCAGCAGCGTCAAGGGCATCCAGAAATCCGAGGTCGATTCCGTTGAGTTCAGTGCCGGTTGGGGCATCAAGGACGATGCGCATGCGGGCGATTGGCATCGCCAAGTGAGCCTGCTTCCCTACGAGACGATAGAGGACTTCAAGGCCCGCGGCGCTGACGTGTCCAATGGCTCGTTCGGCGAGAACATCATCGTCGAGGGCTTCGACCTGAAGAGCCTGCCGGTTGGCACGCGATTCCGCTCGGGCAACGTGGTGCTCGAGCTCACCCAGATCGGCAAGGAATGCCATGCCCGCTGCGCCATCTACCACAAGATGGGCGACTGCATCATGCCGCGAGAGGGCGTCTTCTGCAAAGTGCTCCAAGGCGGCACCATCCGCTCAGGCGACGAGATCGGCCTTGAGCTGAGGCCCCAAGCAGGCTAACCTAACCGACACGACCGAGAGGAACCAAGATGAACGTGCATAGCAACGTATTCGAGCGGGTCGGCCATACGCCGCTCGTGGAGCTCACGAACTTCGAGGAGGACAACGGCCTCGACGCCACGATCCTCGGCAAGGTGGAGTACTTCAACCCCGCCGGGTCGGTGAAGGACCGCGTGGCCAAGGCCATGATCGAGGACGCGGCTGCGCGCGGCGCGCTCGACGACGAGACCGTCATCATCGAGCCCACCTCGGGCAACACCGGCATAGCGCTCGCGGCCATCGCCGCGGCCCGCGGGAACCGGATCATCATCACGATGCCCGACACCATGTCCGTCGAGCGCCGCAACCTGATGAGGGCCTACGGCGCCGAGCTGGTGCTGACCGAAGGCGCCAAGGGCATGAAGGGGGCCATCGAGAAGGCAGAGGAGCTGCACGCGCAGATTCCCAACTCGCTCATCCCCTCGCAGTTCACCAACCCGGCGAACCCCGCCATCCACAGGAAGACGACCGGCCCGGAGATCTGGCGCGACACCGACGGGAAGGTCGACATCCTCGTCGCCGGCGTGGGCACGGGAGGCACCATCACCGGCGCAGGCGGGTACCTCAAGGAGCAGGACCCCGCCATCAAGGTGGTCGCGGTCGAGCCGGCGGATTCCCCGGTGCTCTCGCAGGGGCGCTCCGGCGCGCACAAGATCCAGGGAATCGGTGCCGGGTTCGTGCCGGACATCCTGAGCACCGACGTCTACGACGAGGTGATGGCTATCGAGAAC
>CATLBX010000181.1 GCA_949879855.1 uncultured Coriobacteriia bacterium | reverse complement strand
AGGCTGAGGCGCAGCGCGCCGCCACCACTGCCAGGGCTCAGGAGGAGGCCGAGAAGATCATCGTCAAGGCACGCGAGGCAATGCAGGCAGAGAAGAATGCCGCTATCGCCGAGCTCCAGGCGTCTGTCGCCGACATCGCATGTGCCGCCATGACCCGCGTCGTGCAGGAAGACTTCACGGATGCGGATCATCGCAGGCTCATCGAGAAGAGCCTCGAAGAGATAGGTACGCTCAATGCCTAAGAATCGCCTGCTCATCAAGAAGGAAATCGAGGCATATGCCGAGGTCCTGCTCGAACTGGGCGAGTCCACCGATAGCGTGTACTCCATTTCGGCCCAGCTCGAGGAGATGAAGAAGGTCGTGCGCATGCACCCTGGTCTCAGGGACGTGCTCGCGAACGACTCCATCGACGAGAACACGCGTGCGACGGTAATCCATGAGGTCTTCAAGGAGTTTTCCGTCGACATGATCAAGTTCGTCATCGTCATGGCCGAGCGTCAGGACATTCCGCTGCTCCCGAGGGTGGCAGAGTGCTACGACCAGAAGGTCCAGGACAAGTACGACGTCGTCATTCTCGACGTCGCCACGGTCATCCCGCTCGATGACGAGCTGCGAGAGAAGTTTAAGAGTAAGTTTGCCGCCCAATTCGGCAAGGAGATCGTCCTGCGCGAGCATGTCGATGCCTGGCTGCTTGGCGGCACGAACGTGAGAGCAAATGGTAGGCGTGTCGATTGTTGCACCGCTACGCGAATCGAGAAGGTTCGCGCCGAGCTCTCTTCAGTATGGACTGGAGGTGAAAGGTAAATGGCGGAAATCACCGCGAGCGACATCGATCAGATTCTGCGTGAGAAGCTTGCTTCCCTGCAGACCAACGTCGAGACTCGTGAGTTTGGTCATGTCATCCAGATCGGCGACGGTATTGCACGCGTCGACGGTCTGAAGAGTGCTATGGCTGGCGAGCTCCTCGAGTTCGTCGCCCATGACGGCACGACTGTCTATGGTCTCGCCCAAAACCTTGAAGAAGACGAAGTGGGCGCCGTCCTTTTGGGCGACTACACCCTTATCAAGGAGAACGACGAGGTTCACACCACGGGCCGCGTCGTCGAAGTTCCCTGCGGCAAGGCCCTGCTCGGCCGCGTCGTGAACCCGCTCGGCATTCCGCTGGACGGCAAGGGCCCCATCGAGGCCGAGGGCTATCGCCCCGTCGAGTTCCGTGCTCCCGGCGTTATCGAGCGCCAGCCTGTTCACGAGCCCGTCCAGACGGGCCTCATCGCCATCGACGCGATGATCCCCATCGGACGTGGCCAGCGTGAGTTGATCATTGGCGACCGCCAGACGGGTAAGACCGCCATCGGCATCGACACGATCATCAACCAAAAGGGCAAGGGCATGATCTGCATCTACGTCGCCATTGGCCAGAAGGCCTCCACGGTCGCCACCGTGGTCGAGGCCCTCGAGAGCCACGGCGCCATGGATTACACGATCGTCGTGTCCGCACCCGCGTCCTCGTCCGCACCGCTGCAGTACATCGCCCCGATGGCTGGCTGCGCAATGGGCGAGTACTTCATCTACAACGGTGCCGACGGTCAGCCGGCAAGCGTCACCAATCCCGGTGGCTCCGTCCTCTGCGTCTACGACGACCTTTCCAAGCAGGCCGTTGCCTACCGCCAGATGTCGCTGACGCTGCGTCGTCCGCCGGGACGCGAGGCATATCCTGGTGACGTCTTCTACCTGCACTCCCGTCTGCTGGAGCGCGCCGTCCAGCTCAATGACAAGAACGGTGCCGGTTCGCTCACGGCCCTTCCCATCATCGAGACCCAGGGCGGTGACGTCTCGGCTTACATCCCGACCAACGTCATCTCCATTACCGACGGCCAGATCTTCCTGCAGTCCGACCTCTTCTTCCAGGGCCAGCGCCCGGCAGTCAACGTCGGTATCTCGGTTTCCCGAGTCGGTGGTTCCGCGCAGATCAAGGCCATGAAGCAGGTTGCCGGTACGCTTCGTCTCGACCTGGCCGCCTATCGCGAGCTGCAGGCGTTCTCGCAGTTCGGCAGCGACCTGGACAAGGCCACCCAGCAGCAGCTCTCCCGTGGCGCTCGCATGACCGAGCTCCTCAAGCAGGGCCGTTTTGCCGCCATGGACGTCGAGGATCAGGTTGTCGCCATCTTTGCCGGCGACCAGGGCTTCCTCGATGGCATGCCCGTCTCCGACACGCTTCGCTTCCGCGATGATCTCGTGCAGTACATGCACACGGTTCGCAAGGACCTCAAGGAGAAGATCGCGACCGAGAAGCAGCTGACCGATCAGATCAAAGAGGAGCTCCTGGAGGCCATCACGCCCTTCAAGCAGAGCTTCATCATTGCGAAGAAATAGAGGTTAGCGCATGCCCAGTCAACGCGATATCAAGAGGCGGAAGCTCTCTGTCGAGAGCACCAAGCAGATCACGCGCACCATGGAAATGGTCGCCACTGCCAAGATCCGCCATGCGACTGAGCGCATCGCCGCGGCAACTCCGTATTCCGAGGCTATGGTCAAGACCCTTTCGGCGGTGGCTGCCCACTCCATTGGCGTGGAGCATCCGCTGCTGGAGGAGCACGAGGATAAGAAGGCCGCAATTGCCATCGTCGTGGTATCCGACCGTGGTCTGGCCGGTGGTTTCAACAGCAACGTCTTTCGCATGGTCGACAAGTACCGTGCCGAGAACAACGCTGCCGGAATCAAGACCAACGTCATCGTCTGCGGTAAGAAGGGCGCAAGCTACTTCCATTACCGCAGGCTCGAGCCGCTCATGGTCTTCCGTGACATGTCCGCCGACCCCACGATACAGGAGGCGCGCGAGATTTCCTCGTACGTGCGCAGCAGCTTCCTCGACAAGGCCGTTGACGAGGTGAAGGTGTTCTACAACCACGCCCGCAACGCAGCCGATCAGGACCTGCGCGAAGAGGTTATCCTGCCCGTCCAGCCCGATGCGCTGA
>CATLBX010000180.1 GCA_949879855.1 uncultured Coriobacteriia bacterium | reverse complement strand
TAAGGTCGCGCACGACGAAGACGGCGCAAACGAGCACTCCCAGGGCGAAGAGGGCGGAGAGCCCGAGCGCGAGGTTGTAGCCAAGCGCACCGCCTACCACCGAGATGAGCAGCATCATGAGCGCCGTGCCGAACGACGCGCATGCCTGACGCACCGTCGTGAAGAACGCCGAGCCGTCGATCATGTTGTCCATGGGCAGCTTGTGCATGCCCCAGGAGTTGATCGGGCCGATAATCGAACTCACACCGATGCCGCGCAGCATCTGAAGCACGGTGATGAGCCAGAACGGCGTGTCGGCGGTGATGAAGGCCATGGCACCGCTGCCGGCTACGAGGAGCACGGCGGAGCTCACGACGACGGGACGTGCGCCGATCCTGTCGCTCAGAATGCCCGCGAGCGGGTTGAACACCGCCGCGAGTATGGTCGTGGGTAGGAAGACGAGGCCTGCGGCAACCGGGGTCATGCCGGCAATGTTCACGATGAAGAGCGGCAGGATGAGCGTGATGCCCATGAACGAGGCGTTGAGCAGGTTCTGCGTGATGAAGCTCACAATGTACGTATGCGATTTGAAAATCGTCATGTGGATGAGCGGATGCGCGATGTGATGCTGGCGCAGGATGAACCAGACCACGCAAATGACGCCCACGGCAAGGCCAACCCAGATGGTCGGGTCGGTGACGGGGCGATAGGCGGCGGTCGAGAACGAGAGAAGCACGCAGCCGAAGCCGACGGTCGAGAGCAGGGCCGAGAGGTAGTCGAGATGCGCGTCGTGCACCTCGTGCGCGCGCTTGGGCACGAGCACGAGCGTGGCGATGGCCAGCGCGATGATGACGATGAGGAGAATCCAGAAGAAGCTCCTCCAGCCCCAAGAATCGACGAGCAGGCCACCGCAAAGCGGGCCCACGTTGGGGGCGAAGCCGAGCGCGATGCCGGCGACGCCCATGGCCGTGGCGTTCTGGCCACGTGGGAAGCGCGTCATGGCGATGGTCTGTATGACGGGCAGCATGATGCCGGTGCTGATGCCCTGCAGCACGCGCGCGAAGAGGAGCACGTAGAAGTTCGGGGAGAGCGCGGCGATGACCGCGCCGACGAACATGAACGCGAGCGCGACGAAGATGAGCGTGCGCACGGCATAACGCCTGGCAAGGTGCGTGACGAGTGGCACGGTGATGCCGATGACGAGCATGTAGATGGTGGTGAGCCATTGGCTGACGCTTTCCGGGGTGCCAAAAGTTGCCTGGACGCCCCCGAGCATGGAGTTCATCGAGGTCTGCGTGAGCGCGCCAAACGCCGCCGTCAGCGTGACGATGGCGAACATCGCGTATGTGCGGCGGCGATCCATGGGCCTACTTCGCGATGGCACCGCGTTCGCAGCGGTTGCCCCAGGAGTCTATGAGCTCGCCGTCACGGTAGACGCAGATGATTTCGCAGTGGTTGGCGCAACGTCCGCATTCGACCTCGCGCGTGACGAACTCGAAGTCGAGCGCGGCGTCGAAGTCGAAGGCCCCGCTGGCAAAGGGGCCCTCGCCCGTCGCCGGGGCAGGATTGGCGTCGGCTGCGAGCAGGGCGACGCCGTAGGCTCCCATGAGGTGGCCGTCCGGGTCGACGAGCACGGGCATGCCCAACAGCTCCTCGAAGGCGTGCACGACGCCGACGTTCTTGCTCACGCCGCCCTGGAAGACGGCGGGTCCCTCGATCTTCTTGCCCTTGCCCACGTTGTTGAGGTAATTGGAGGCGACCGCATGGCACAGACCGGCGATGATGTCCTCGCGCGAATAGCCCACCTGAATCTTGTGGACGAGGTCGCTTTCGGCAAATACCGTGCAGCGTGCGGCGATGTTGGCGGGCT
Source organism: uncultured Coriobacteriia bacterium (assembly GCA_949879855.1). Lineage (GTDB taxonomy): Bacteria > Actinomycetota > Coriobacteriia > Coriobacteriales > QAMH01 > QAMH01. Next base: position 1,143 of record CATLBX010000180.1, on the reverse strand, counting down.
TCTTGGACGTGAGCGCGATTTCGCCAAAGTCCTCGACCTCGACGCCCAGGCGATGGGCCTGGCTTGAGAGGAATGATCCCGTGCCAGCTGCGCACAGGGTGTTCATCGCGTAATCGACGGCAATGCCGTCGGAGACGATGATGATCTTGGAGTCCTGGCCGCCGATCTCGAAGATCGTGCGCACGTCGGGATGCAGGTGCGTGGTGCCCACGGCATGGGCTGTGATTTCGTTCTTTATGACGGAGGCACCGAGCATCGAGCCCACCAGGCGACGTGCGCTGCCCGTGGTGCCCGCGCTGACGATGCGCATCTTGTCTTCGTCGATCTGGTCGCGCAACTCGGCGACCACGCGCTTGGCGGCCTTTGCCGGATCGCCCTCCGTCCACAGGTAGGAGCGAGCGACGATGTCGCGGCTCTCGTCGATGACGACGCCCTTCGTGGAAATGGAGCCGATGTCGATTCCGATGGTGCAGTTCATGAGCGGGACTCCTTCTTCATGGCGAGCATGTCGTAGAACGCCTCGAGACGCGTGTCCAGGCCGGTGTCGCTCGTCTGGGCGTCATAGGTGAGGTAGAGGGTGGGGATGCGGAAATCGGAACTGATGCGTTGGAGTACGGGCTCGCAGTCGATTTCGGGCGTGCAACCAGCCGACTTGGCATGGATGATGCCGTCAAAGCCCCGTTCGGCGTAACGCCGTGCGGTGACGATGGTCATGGTCGAGGTGGGGCCCATATCGTAGAGCAGGTACTCGCCTGCGCTCACGCGCAAGTTGGGCTCGTTGTAGTGAATGAAGCGGTGGGTGAGGTTGAGGTAGCGATGGACTTCCACGCGCATGTTCAGCAGCTTCTCGTCCAGACCGAGGTTGGAGCGTTCGTCGAAGGCGGTGAAGAGCTCCCCGACGATGCCGATGCGAATGGGATTTGCGGGCTTGTCGATGGACAGGCCGCGCATCGCGTCCATGCACCGGTTGTAGGCTTCGTTGATGTCATCATCGCAGGTCGCGGCGTTCAGGTCGTCCGTATAGGAATCCCAGACGCGCTTGAACGACCCGCGTTCGCACTCGAACCCGGCATGGGCGAGATAGTAATCGCGCGCGTCATCGAGCTTCTTGGCCATGTTGGCCGTTGCCGCGAGCTGCATGAC
>CATLBX010000179.1 GCA_949879855.1 uncultured Coriobacteriia bacterium | reverse complement strand
GTCAAGACCTATTACAAGGAGAAGGACTGCGTACGTCTGCAGCCGCACAACGATGCCATGGAGCCCATCTTCACCCGTGATGCGCAGATTCTCGGCGTCGTGACCGGCTTGTTCAGGAGCTACTAGTCCCCGGGTTCTCGATTTCAAACTGCCGGAACTGCTTCGCAAGCGACGTGGGCAGGCATAGCTTCAGGTATATGCCGTCGGCTTCATAGCTCTCGGAACTCACGGTCGCCTGTTCATGGGCAATGGTCACGAAGCGTCCCTGGTCGTAGGGTATGCATATGTCCATGGGCACGTACCTGCTCTCGACCTCGGTCACGAGCCTGGCAAGCAGCCCATCTACGTTGGCTCCCGTCCTTGCCGAGAGAAACACCGCCTCGGGATAGAGGCTTCTCAGACGCTCGAGCTCTTCGGGCGCGTCCTCTTCGAGCAAATCGACCTTGTTGAACACCGTGAGGCATGGAATGTCGGACGCACCGATTTGCCCGAGCACGTCCTGGACGGCCTTGAGCTGGGCGGCGCGCTGGACCGAGGCGGCATCCACCACGAGCAAGACGAGGTCCGCCTCGCGTATCTCGTCAAGCGTCGAGTGGAATGCCTCGACGAGGTTATGCGGAAGTTTCTGGATGAAGCCGACGGTGTCCGTGAGCGTGACCATGCTGGCATCAGGTAGCTCAAGGGCGCGCGTCGTCGAGTCAAGCGTCGCGAAGAGCTTGTCATATGCAAGAACGTTCGAATGAGTGAGCTTGTTCATGAGACTCGACTTGCCCGCGTTCGTATAGCCGGCAAGGGCGATGCGAAACACGCCGGACTGGTTGCGGTGCTTGCGCTGGGTCTTCCTGCTGTTCTCGAGGTTCGCGAGTTCGCGGCGTATGCGTCCGATGCGTTTGCGTACGAGGCGCCTGTCGACCTCGAGCTGGGACTCGCCCTCGCCAAAGCGAGAGCCGACGCCGCCACCCATGCGATGCGCGGCCAGATGGCTCCACATGCCGCGTAGTCGTGGGTATAGGTACTGGTTCTGGGCGAGCTTGATCTGCAGGCGACCTTCGCGGCTCGTCGCATGCAGGGCGATGATGTCGAGGATGAGGGCCGTGCGGTCGATGACCTTCACGGGTTTGCCCACAACCCGCTCGAGGTTGCTCTGCTGCGAAGGAGACAGCTCGTCGTCGAGTATGACCACGTCGGCACGAAGATCGCGCACGCAAGCCGCGAGCTCGTCGGCCTTGCCCGCTCCGATGAAGGTGCGCGGATTGGGGGCGTCGAGCTTCTGCGACATCGTGTGAACCACCTCGGCACCCGCCGTGTTGGCAAGCCTCTCGAGCTCTGCCATGGACTCGGCCAGGGGCCAATCCGCGTTTCCGCGATCGATGCCGACGAGTATGGCGCGCTCGGGCACCTCCTCGGTGACGACCTCGAACTTCTGTCGTGGCATAGGCGGTGGAACCTAGACCTCGACCGTACCGGTAAAGCTTTCGGCGGCCGGGCCCGTCATGAGAACGTGTCCATCGCTCTCACGCCATTCGATGTGCAAGGTGCCGCCGATGAGTTCGAGCGCGACCTTGCGGGGAGCATGGCCACCGATATGGGCGGCGACGGCCGTTGCGCAGGCGCCCGTGCCGCAGGCAAGCGTCTCACCGCATCCACGTTCCCACACGCGCATGTGGATGACGTCGCCATCGACCCAGGCAAACTCGACGTTCGTGCCCTCGGGGAAGGCCTCACATGTCTCGACGAGCGGCCCGAGCGAATCGACGAGCTCGAGGCCCTTCTTGTCGACGAAGGTCACGGCATGGGGGTTTCCCATGGAGACGCAGGTGAAGCGCAGCATGCGACCATCGATGTAGAACTCGGCGTCGAGGGCCACGCGCCCGTAGGGCGTCTCGGTGCCCCCGAAGGTCGTCGGCACTTCGAGCGGCTCGAGTATGGGAGCGCCCATGTCGACGGTGGCCTGCGCGAGCTTTCCCTCGTCATCGAGGGTGAAACTGATGGGTTTGGGACCGGAGAGCGTATCGGCGACGAAGTGTCCCGCATCCGGATCGATGATACCGCGATCGACGAGGAACTTCGCGAAGCAGCGCACGCCGTTTCCGCACATCTGGGCCTTGGTGCCATCGGAATTGTAGTAGTCCATGTAGGCGGCGCATTCGGGACGCGGTGATGGCTTGACGATGATGACGCCGTCCGCGCCGATGCCGAAGTGCCTGTCGCAAAGGGCGGCGACCTGATCTGGCGTAAGGGCTATCGCATCGTCCAGATCCTCGATCATGACAAAGTCATTGCCAATGCCGTTGAGCTTCGCGAAATCGTATCTCATGTTCGAACAGCCCCTTCAATCTCGTCCATCGAGCGTTGTACCAGTGTATCAGTAATGCCCTCATCGGCGTGTAACCATATGATTTCGGAATCGCGGCGTAGCCACGAAAGCTGTCGCTTGGCATAGCGACGGGTTGCCTGCTTGATCTGGGCGACGGCCTCCTCGAGCGTGACGTCACCTTCCAGATGCGCGACGATCTCCTTGTATCCAATGGCCTGGGGCGCTGTCAGGCCATTGCGAAATCCGCTTTCAAGAAGCCGCTTCACCTCGTCGACGAGACCGGTGGAGACCATGACGTCGACACGTTTGTCGATACGTTCGTAGAGAAGCTGCCTATCTACGTCGAGCGCGAGCTTGACGCTCGGCATATGGGCGGGAAGCGTGGCAAACGCATGCTTGCGCGCGGCGTAGCTCTCCCCCTCCTCGAGCATCTCGAGGGCACGTACGACACGGCGGACGTTATGGGGATGAATGAGCGCGGCGCTTTCCGCGTCTCTTTGCGCCAGCAGCGCGTGGAGTCCATCGTCTCCCAGCTCCTCGGCAAGCTGTTCGTACTTCTGCCGCACCGTGCTGCCTTCGTTCCCCGGCGCAAAGTCCATGTCATCGAGGGCAGCCCGCACGTAGAGTCCCGTTCCCCCGCAGATGATGGGAAGCTTGTTTCGTGCGCGAATGTCATCGACGGCAGCGCGGGCGTCGCGCTGGAACAGGGCGGCCGAATAGGGCTGTCCGGGATCGAGTATGTCGATGCAGTGATATGGA
>CATLBX010000178.1 GCA_949879855.1 uncultured Coriobacteriia bacterium | reverse complement strand
CATCTCGACGAGGAGCTGGTTGAGCGTCTGCTCGCGCTCGTCATGGCCACCGCCAAGACCGGCACCGCGCTGACGGCCGACGGCATCGATCTCGTCGATGAAGATGATGGCAGGGGCGTTCTCCTTGGCCTGGGCGAAGAGGTCGCGCACGCGCGAGGCGCCCACGCCGCCGAACATCTCGACGAAGTCGGAACCGGAAATGCTGAAGAAGGGGACGCCGGCCTCACCGGCGACGGCGCGCGCGAGCAGCGTCTTGCCCGTGCCCGGAGGACCCACGAGCAGCACGCCACGGGGAATCTTCGCGCCCATGGCCTGGTACTTGGCAGGATTGGAGAGGAAGTCCTTGATCTCCTCGAGCTCCTCGACGGCCTCGTCGATGCCGGCGACGTCGGAGAAGCGGACCTTGGGCGTCTCTTCCGAGACCTTCTTGGCCTTGGTCTTGCCAAACTGCATCTGCTTGTTGTTCGCGCCGCTCACCTGCGACATGAAGAAGATCAGCACGCCGAAGATGAGGAGCAGGGGCAGAAGCGTCGTGAGAAGGGTCGTGATCCAACCCGAGGTGGTGACATCCTCGTTGTACTTGGTCTCGGGATGGGCCGCCATGAGCTCCTGCAGCATGTCATCGCCCGTGTAGGTCGATTTGAAGCTGGACAGCTCGCCCGCTTCCTTGGCCGCCGCGTCCTTGTAGTACGTGCCATCGAGGGTGGCGGATGCGGCATGATAGGTGACCTCGGCCACGCGGTCCTCGTTGACCGCGGTGACGAAATCGCTCGTGATGAGCTCGTCGATCTCCTCCTTGGCGCCGAAGTTCACGAGCTGGCTTCCCACGAGGGCGACGAGCACGAGGCCCAGCAGCACATACAGCACGACGCTACGTAGGTTCGGACCCTTCTTCTTGGTGGTGTTGGGCTCTTCCACTCAGCTTCTCCTTATCTGGCAATCGTCCGGGTCTACTGGTAGACCTCTGGTTTAAGTGCGCCGATGCAAGGCAGGTTGCGGTATCGCTCGGCGTAATCGAGCCCGTATCCGACGATGAACTCGTCCGGACATTCGAACCCGACGTAGGCGCACGAAAGCTCGGCCTTCTGCGTGCCCCGCTTGCGCAGCAGGGCGGCGATCTCGAGCGTCGCGGGCTTGCGGCTGGAAAGCTCCCTGACGAGGAAGTCCAGCGTCAAACCCGAGTCAAGGATATCCTCGGCGATGAGGACGTGCTTGCCCTCGATCGACGTGCTCAGGTCCTTGACGATGTCCACGGCCCCGGACGACGTGGCGCCCAGCCCGTAGGAGCTCACGGCCATGAAGTCCATCTCGATGGGCAAGTCAATCGCACGGACGAGATCGGCCATGAAAACGGCGGCACCCTTGAGCACCGAAACGACGACAAGGGGTTGCCTGTCGGCATAATCGACGGCGATTTGCGCACCCATCTGCGCGACGCGGGCCCGGATCTGCTCCTGCGTGAAGAGCACTTCCTGTATGTCCTCGTACACAAAACGCCTTTCCGTCTCGAGACACTAGCTTGCACCATTATGTCATGTGCGAATAGAAAGTTAAGACTATATCGGCTTCGTCACGAAACCGCAAACAAAGAGACCCGCATGGGCGCGGGTCTCTCATCATTTTGCGTGTCAGGGGTCTGACCCGTGTCACGTTTTCTATTTGTCGAGCTCGACCTCTTCGCCGTGATGGTGGTTCTTCACGACCGCCGCGACCACGCCGGACATGGCGAACAACGCGATGGCGTTGGGAATGACCATGAGCTGGTTGAACATGTCGGCCAGCTCCCATACCAGGTCATTGGACAAGAGCGAGCCCAGGAAGATGAAGACGAGCGCGATGACCGAGAAAATCCTGACCGGCATCTTGCCAAAGCGGGCAAAGAGATACTCGACGTTGAGCTTAGCGAAGAGGTTCCAGCTCAGAATCGTCGAAAACGCGAACATGAGCAGGCAGATGGCGACGAACGAGTTGCCGAAGGTCGTGCCGAAGAACGAGCCGAACGCGAGCTGCGCCATGTTGGTCTTGTCGATGCCCTCGGCAAGGCCCGTCGCGTCGACGGAGAGCGGGCCGCCCACGTAGAGGACCGAGATGACGACGAGGGCGGTCATGGTGACGACCACGAAGGTGTCGATGAAGACGCCGATCATGGCAACGGTACCCTGGTGATGCGGATCCTTGACGTCGGCAAGCGCATGGGCATGCGGCGTGGAGCCCATGCCGGCCTCGTTGGAGAACAGGCCGCGTTTGGCACCCTGGCTTATGGCCGCGATGATGCCGAACGTCACGCCGCCGACCTCTGCCTGCGGGTTGAACGCGCATTGGAAGATGAGCGCGAAGGCGCCCGGCAGGTTCTGGATGTTGAGAATGAGGATGACGAGGCCACCGATGAGATAGATGATGGCCATGATGGGCACGAGCTTCTCGGTGACAGACGCCAGGCGCTGCACGCCGCCGAGGAACACGAGGCCCGCGAAGAAGACGATGAGCAGGCCCATGACCCAGGTGGGGATGCCAAAGGCGGTGTTGCAGGTGGCGGCGATGGAGTTGGACTGCACCATGCAGCCCATGAAGCCGAGGGCCAGGATGATGGACACGGCAAAGAAGCCGGCGAGGAACTTGCCGCCCGCACCCGTGAACGCCTTGGTGATGTAGTAGACCGGGCCGCCGTGAACGGTGCCGTCCTCGTCGACCTCGCGCGTCTTCTGCGCGAGCACAGCCTCGGCATAGTTGGTCGCCATGCCGAGGAAGGCGATGAGCCACATCCAGAAGATAGCGCCCGGACCACCGATGAGGATGGCGCCGCAGGCACCGACGATGTTACCCGTGCCGACCTGCGCGGCGACGGCCGTGGCAAGGGCCTGGAACGAGCTGATGCCGCTCTTCTTCTTGCCACCGAAGAGGTTGAACTCGCCGAAGACGCGGCGCATGCCCTCGCCGAAGAAGCGCACCTGCACGAACTTCGTGCGAATGCTGAACACGAGGCCCATGGCCACGAGCAGGATGATGAGCACGTAGTTAGACAGATAGGTGTTGATGGTTACGACGATGTCGTATAGGACGTCCATAAGAAAACCCTCCCTTGCAAAACAAAACAGCGCTGCCAGAGAAGGTCA
>CATLBX010000177.1 GCA_949879855.1 uncultured Coriobacteriia bacterium | reverse complement strand
ATGAGGAAGTCGTCGGGCCGAATGAGACAAATACACAGGGTATTTGTCTCATTTTTCGGTCCGGCGCAGACGATGTGACAGGTTGCGGTCATCGGCCTTCGCCTTTTGCGATGACCTCGCGCAGCTCAGCCGCGCTTGCCTCGATGTCGTCTGCCGCGATGATGGCCGAGACGACGGAATACCCGGCAAGCCCGAGGTCGGCGAGCGTGGGGATGGTCTGCGCGTTGACGCCACCGATGGCGACGACGGGTATGTCGACGGCATCGACGATGGCGGCGAGCTCGTCGTGGGTCACGACGCCTGCCTCCGGCTTGGTGGCCGTGGCGACGATGGCGCCGACGCCCAGGTAATCCGCGCCAGCGGCCTGGGCCGCCAGGGCCTCGGCGACGGTTGCGGCCGAGACGCCCACGATGGCGTCGGGCCCCACGATGTCGCGCACCCGCGACGCCTCGAGGTCCTCCTGGCCCACGTGCACGCCGGCAGCCCTCACGGCGATGGCCACATCGGGGTTGTCGTTGATGATGAGGGGCACGCCATGCTTGTCACAGATGGCCTTGACCTCATGGGCGATGGCGGCGTACTCGTCATCCGTGACATGCTTCTCGCGCAACTGCACGAGCGTCACGCCACCGGCGCAGGCGGCATCCACCGCCTCGGAAAGCGTGGGCGTGGACATGAGCTCGCGGTCCGTCACGAGGTAGAGCGTGTAGTCGATGGAAGGCTTCATGGGCGGATCCTTCGCTCCCATAGCGGCGAGGCGTTGAGGGGGTCGAAGAGCTTCGTGCCATGGCCGAGTTCGAGGGGATAGAGCAGGGCGCGGGCGACGAAATCGTGCGCGTCACTCACCGCCTGGACGAGCGGCTTGCCCAGGGCGATGTTGCAGGCGATGGCCGTGGCCATGCAGCAACCCGTGCCGTGGTATTCGCCGGGCAAACGTGGCGACAGGAACTCGTGCACGTCGTCGTCAACGTAGAGGCGGTCGGCGATGACATCGTCATGACCGTGGCCTCCCTTGAGGAGCACCGCCTCGCAGCCCATGTCCAGAAAGACCCGCGCGGCTTGGCCCGCGCTTGCACCGTCATGCACCTCGATGCCCGTGAGCTCGGCGGCTTCGGGCATGTTGGGAGTGATGAGCTTCGCACGGGGAATGAGCGTATCGCGCACGAGCTCGAACACGCTCGCCTCGGTGAGCGTGGCTCCCGAAGTCGCGACGAGCACCGGGTCGAGCACGACCGGAACCTCCGGGTGCGCGGCAAGCGATGTGGCGACTGCCTGGGCGACGTCGGCGCTGCCCAGCATGCCGATCTTGATGGCCGCCGGTGGCATGTCGGCGAACACGGCCTCTATCTGGGCCGTCACCACATCCGGGTCTATGGTCTGGATGGCCGTGACCTCGTAGGTGTTCTGTGCCGTCACGCCGCACACGGCGCAGCTGCCGTGCACGCCGTGGGCCGCCGCACAGCGCAGGTCGATTTCGATGCCGGCGCCGCCGCAGCTATCCGATGTGGCGATGATGAGTACGGAAGTATCCATGGGCGTTCCTTTCCGGCCCCGCATTACCGGAACCGTCTTGTCGGTCGCGGGCTTTCCCGCCTCTCAGCCGCGCACAGCGCAGCTCCCGATATGTACGTGCCCATGGTAACACGAGTGAGGTGACACGATGTGCCAGGGGCCAGGCACCGTGGCACATCGCCTAGCGCTTGAGCTTGCCTGCCAGGTGACGAAGGGCACCCACGGGATGCGCGAGGAGCATGCGAGGCCCGGCATAGCGCATGACCTCGCGTATGCGCTCGCGCATCTCGGGGGAGTAGCAGTGGTTTGCGCAGCGTTCGCAGTCAACCTTCTCGGCCATGCGCCGACAGCGCTGCGTTCGCAGGCATGCGTAATCGTCGAGCTGCTTGCACGTGGGACAGATTGCCTCGCCGCACTGCGCCTGCTCCGTGCGTTCGTCAGCATCGTGATTGCCCCGACAATGCAGTGCGATCATCTGCGAGACGGTTCGCATCTCGCGCTGGCGCTTTTGCTCCGTCGCCCTCTCGCTCTTCGTGTTCATGGTTGCTTCCATTTGCCTTTCGTGAGCTAGCTGCATACGCCTTGGCGTTCGACCGAATAGGATACATCGGCGATGCCCGCAGCCGAAGGGCGATGGCTTACGAGCACGATGGTCTTGCCGTCGCGGTTGTCCCGGATGGCCTTGAAGATCGCCGCTTCGTTGAGGCTGTCGAGGTTGCTCGTCGGCTCGTCCAAGAGCATGAGGGGCGTGTCGTGCAAAAATGCGCGTGCGAGCCCCAGCCGCTGGCGTTCGCCCCCGGAAAGCGAATCGCCAAGCTCGCCGATCGGCGTGTCCAGTCCCTGCGGCAAGCTGAGCACCGTGCCGGCAAGCGATGCCTTCTGAAGCGCGTCCCAGAGTTCGTCGTCATTGGCGCTAGGTTTCGCGATGAGCAAGTTGTCGCGAATGGTCCCGTCGAACAAAAACGTGTCCTGGGCCATGAACGTCTCGTTACTCCGCAAACTCGTCGTGTTGATGGAGCGTATGTCGTGACCGGAGAGCTCGACGGTTCCGTTGTCCGTGTCCCAGAAACGCATGAGCAGCTTCAGCAACGTGGATTTGCCTGCACCGCTCTTGCCGGCGATGCGCACGATGCTCCCTGGCTCGACATCCAGGTTCACGTCATCGAGCACGCGGTTTCCTTCGTAGGAGAAGTCGACGTCTGCAAGACGCGTCCCCTCGAACGAGCGTAGGTTCGTCCCATCGTGCACATCGGTGGTCATGGGCTGCTCTTCGAGGATTTCGAGCACGCGCTCGGCGGAGGCCAGGGTCTGTTGCAGGCTGACGCCCAGGTTGGCGACGGCGATGACCGGCCCAAACGACGAGATGAGTGCGGCGATGCATATGAGCGCGGGTGCGAACCCGAGACTTCCGCTCATGACAAGATACGCCGCAATCCCAATCATTCCCATTTCGAGCACCATGACCACAGGCCCCATGAGGGCCGTGGATACCGCCATGCGCTTCTTGAGGGGAGCTTCGGCCTCGGCAAGCTTCGCCATGGATTGCGTGAGCTGCACCGCACGCTCCCTCGACCTTCCGAACTGGAGGATTTCGGGAAGTCCGCGTAGGCTATCCAGCACGAAGACGTTGAGGTTCGCGATGCC
>CATLBX010000176.1 GCA_949879855.1 uncultured Coriobacteriia bacterium | reverse complement strand
CGTCGGTGGCCCAGAAGTCGACGGACTCGAAGACGTGGCACCAGTTGAAGAAGCCGGCATCGCAGGCACCGGCCTTGACCTTGGGCTCGATGGCCAGGTGCTCGAAGATGAGCTCGCAGCCCCGCGGGACGATGGGATGCATGAGCAGCGTCGCGCAGCGCAGGTAATGGAAGGCGTCGCGCAGCAGGGCCTTGACGGCACCGGCAGGCGCGTCCTCGGCAAGGGCGGTGCGGCTCGTCGCGGCCCACCACTTGTTGATGCCGCGCAAGAACTCGTCCATCTGCGCCATCACGGCGTGCATCTCGAAGCAGGCCATGGACTGTTCGTAGTCGAGCACCGCCTGCTCGCAGGCCGCGCGCGCCTCGTCACTCGGCCCGCCCAGCGGCAGGCGGCCGCCGCAGTGCTTCTGCGCCGTGTAAAAGCACGAGCGCGCGATGCGGTTGAAGATGTTGGTGAGCAACGCGCTTTCCTTGAGCACGGGATCGGGCGCCTTCTCGTTGGCGTCCGGGTCGAGCGCCTTGGGCGAGAAGCTTGCGGGCTTCATGCCAAGGCCGAGCGAGATCCAGTGCGCGCGCAACTGTTCGGGCGTGTAGTAATCGAGCAGCTCGGCGGCCATGGGTGGCTTGATCGCACCGGAACTCGAGGCCTTCTTGCCCATGAAGAGGATGTGATAGTTGGGAACGAGCGTCGTCTGGCGTAGCTCGTCACCGCATCCATCGACATGCGGCGGACGCGCCTGCGTGCCCTGCCACAGCGCCGTCTGGGCCACGCCGTAGAAGTAGATGTTGTCCTGGCCGATGAACTGGTAGACCCTCGCGTCGTCGGAGCACCACCAGCTGCGCCAGTCGCTCGCGTCGCGACCGCTCTCCTCGAGCGCCGCCTGGGAAAACGCGATGGGCGCCCACAGCGACTCCGGCCAGCACCACACGGTGGCGTCCGGCAGCGTGCCATCCAGGTCCGGGGCCTTCACACCCCACTCGATGTTGCCCGTGAGGCGAAAAGGTACGAGGGTCTTGCCCGTGCGGAAGCGCAGGCCGTGGCCGTGCATGACCTCCACGGCGCGTTCGCGATCGGCGATGGACGCGAACTCGACGCCAAAGGAGCTCTTGCCCTTCTCGGCGGGCAGCACCCTGTGCGCGGGCAGCTCCGCGGCGATGGCGACGAAGTCATCGGCGAACTTCTCCTGGATGTAGATGATGGGCGGCGCGAGGAAGGACTCGACCTCGTCCACGAGCACGCGGCGCGTGCCGCATGCGCCGGCGATCTGCCCGATGTGCTCGGCGATGAGGTCGTGGAAGGCGGGCAACTCGAAATACCAGTTGCTCACCTCGCGCATCTCGGGCGTCTCGCCCGTGAGCGCCGACTTGGGGGCGATGAGGTCGACCGGGTCGTACTGATGGCCCAGGTCGCATTCGTCGGCGTAGGCCTTCTCGGACTTGCAGCCCTGCACGGGGCAGCGCCCGATGACCTGGCGGCCGTTGAGGAAGGTGTGGGCCTGCGCGTCGTAGAACTGCGGCGTCGAGAGCTTCTCGAGCCAGCCGTTGTCGTACAGGCGCGTGATGAAGGCGTCGGTCATCTCCTGCTGCTTGACGCCGGACAGCCCGATGCCGCTTCCCTCGTAGATGTCGAGGCTGATGTCGTAGGCGTCGAGAGCGGCCTTCTGCGCGTCGTGGTTGCGCTGCACGTAATCGCCGATCGTGCCGTCGAAGCCCTCCGATTCGACGAGCTTGCGGTAGCCCTCGTTAATGGGCGAGCCGTAGCAGTCGGTGCCGCTCACGAAGAGCACGTTTTGCGAGCCGATGCGGTCGCGCAGGAAGCGGGCGTAGACGTCGGCCGGCACGAAGACACCGGCGATGTGGCCGAAGTGGAGGCCCTTGTTGCCATAGGGCATGCCTGCCGTGACGACGGCGCGTTGGGGAAAGTCAGGGCGATTGCGCACGAAGAAGCCTTTCGCTCGAATGAACACACGAACCGTGATTATAACGCTCTCACGCTATAATCTCCCCATGAGCAAGATCGACACCATAGAGAGCATCTCCGACAAGCTTGCCGCAACCTCCATCTCGGTCGTGCCTAAGCGCTGCGTCTACATCCGCAACTGGCATTCGCGCTGCAAGAGCTGCCTCACGTCCTGCCAGCACGAGGCCATCGACCGCTCGCTCGGCCACCTCTCCATCGACTCGGAGGCCTGCACCAACTGCGGCGCCTGCGTGGCGGCCTGCCCCACCTCGACGTTTGCCACGACCGCCCCCTCGGCCACCGAAATCGTGCGCCAGGCGCGCATCTCCGCCGAGCGCAACGCCGGCAGCGCGGCCTTCATCTGCGCGCGCCATGCCCAGGCCAGCTCCGTCGACGCCGACCGCGTCGTCGTGCTCCCCTGCCTCAACTACCTCGACGAATACCTCATCGTCGGCATGTTCGCGCTCAAGTTCAAGCGCGTCATCCTCTTCACCCCCAGCTGCGAGGGCTGCGACATCGACTGCGAACAGCCCTACTTCGAGGAGATGGCCCGCAGCACCCGCGAACTGCTCGGGCTATGGAACGTTCCCGGCACTTTCGCCACGCTCGACGAAGTGCCCCCTACCCTCGTGCTCGACAAGCCGCGGGCCCAGGCAAGCGTCATAACCTCCGACCGCCGCGAGGCCTTCGAGCAGGCAGGTGCCTCGGCCGTCGAATACGCCTGGCATGCGGTGAGCTCCGCCATCGGCAACATCACGGGCGAGGCGAAAGCCGATCCCGACGCGCAGATCATCATGACCCCCGAGGAGCGCTTTCCCGCGGACAGCTATCGCAGCGTGCGCCTGCTCAGGATACTCGAGGCAACGGGCACACACCCGCAGGGCGCCACCATCGATACGCGCTTCTGGGCCTCGGTCGACGTCGACGCATCCCGTTGCAAGCGCTGCGGGGCCTGCGCGCGCATGTGCGTGACCCAGGCGCTCAAGTACCGCGTCGACGACGAGCGCCGCGCCACGCTCATCTTCCAGCCGTCGCTGTGCGTGAATTGCCGCCTGTGCCGCGACAGCTGCATCTCGCATTCCATGATCTACTCGACGAAGGTCCCGGCCGCCGACCTCGCCCCCGACGTCGTCAAGGTCCTCTTCAAAAACGAAGAGCTCCCCAAGAAGGGGAGCCCTCGCATCGGTCTCTAACTCCTGTCATTTCGACTGGAGCCGCCGTCAGGCGGCGGAATGGAGAAATCTCGGGTTCTACCCCGCGAGTTAAGATCGAGATTTCTCGACTCCACTCA
>CATLBX010000175.1 GCA_949879855.1 uncultured Coriobacteriia bacterium | reverse complement strand
GCCCGGTCACAGGAAGGTCTGTCACTTTACGGCTACCTCCTTTCACGGGACGCCATGGACTTCCTAGAAGATCCCTATTTGGCATGGGTCGCCGTGTGGAGCTGCATATCGGCGGGTGACGTGGAGCAGGCCCGGTGGTGGCTCGATCAGGCGCGCCTGATCGAAGGCGACGCCGCACGCGACCAGCCCTATCGCTTCGCCGATGCGCTGTGCGTGGCGCTCGAGGGCGACAGCGCCCGCTCGCTCGAAATCATCCAGCCGCTTCTGGACGAGGAGGCGACGCTTCCCCTTGCGTTCAACTGCCTGCTCAATCACATGGCCGGCGAGAATCTCGAGCGTCTGGGACGCGTGCGCGAGGGCCGCGACATGTATTTGAAGGCCTATTCGCTCGCCGAACACTGCGACACGCCGTTCTACCAGCTCTTCGACCTCAACTTGCTTGCCCAGCATCACTTCTACATCGGTGACTTCGAGGAGGCGGAGAAGACCGTCAGGCGGGGTCTTGCCCTGTGCGAGGAGGGAACGCCGCTGTATGGTGCGCTGCTTGCCGTGCGTGCCTCCATCCTCATCGAACGCCATGAGCTCGAGGCGGCGCAGGAGTGCCTCGAGGAGGCCCTTGCCTGCGTCTCCACGGACACCAACCTGGACATGTACGTGGATGTGCAGATGGCGCGGGCGCGGCTGCGACGCGTGGGAGGCAACCGAATCGCCGCCCTCGAGATCGCGGCGGACACGGTGGACGCGATGGAGGGCAAGCGCGTGCCGCGCAACATGGACATGCGCGCCTACGCCCTCAAGGCGGCGCTTGCCGCCGAGCTTGACGAGATGTCCGCCGCGCGCTCCTGCGAAGCCGTCATCGATGCCTTCATGGACGATGCCGACGTGTTTCGCTCCATCGGCTGCGTGTTCTCTAAGGCCCGCATGCTCTGGCACGAGGGCCGGCGCGAGGAATGCCTCGACCTGCTCGAGCGCAAGCGTCCGGTGATCGACGAGACGGGTAGCATCTACTTCGCCACGCAGCTGGCCGTGCTTTGCGCGTCCTATCATGCCGAGATGGGCCACGACACGCGCGCCATGGTCGAGCTGAGCCGTTCCGTCGAGCTTGCCATGCACGGCGGCTTCAAGAGCGTGTTCCTCGAGGGGCGTACCTGCATGCATGAGCTGCTGCTGCAGCTCGCCACCTCCCGCAAGAGCTCCTATGCCGTGCGCAACCATGCCAAGTCGGTGCTGCTGCTCTTCGATACGGAAGAGGAGATCAAGGACAAGATGGCTTTCCGGGAAGGTGCGGTGCAGGGCTACTACTCGCTTACCGAGCGCGAACGCGAGATACTCCAGAGGCTCAACTCCGGCATGACACGTGCCGAGATTGCCCTTTCGTTCAACGTCTCGCAGAACACCGTCAAGACCCATCTCAAGAACATCTACTCGAAGCTCGGCGTGCACACGCGCTCGGAGGCCTATCGGGCGAGTTCGAACGCGGGTGATGTCGAGAACCAGGGTATGGGATAGCCCCTACCGGGAATTTTCCGGCATAGCCCCGTCTCGCACCTCACCCTTCTCACCCCCTAAAAACCCCTTGCGCGGGTCTTCTTATCCCCTGTCCTCCTCCTTAGATTGGAAGCAGGATTCCGGGCGTGGGTCCGGACGGCCAAGAGGGATGCGGATGGCAGGCGCAAGGGCGCCATGACGAGTGCCGATGCGCGGACGCCTTGGTCAGCTTCCATCGTTCATTCGTGAGGGGAGATACGGAATGGAAGAGGCTATTCAAACTACCGAGAAGAGGGGGAACATGAAGGGCGGCCGTGCCTGGGCTGTCGTGTTCGTCGTCTTCATGGCGGGCTTCTGCATGCCCGCCAACATGGGCGAGACCATGTGGGTCGCGCCGCTTGTCATGCAGGCATATGGCTTTGGCCCTGACATCCTTGGCTGGGTCAATGGCGTGTTCTACATCCTTGGTGCGGTCATCGCATTCCCGGCAGCGTCGTTCGTGCGCCGCCTGGGCATTCGCTGGTCGGTGACCATCGCCCTTGCCTGCGGCATCATCGGTAACATCATCGGCATTCTCGCTGGCGACGTCGCCGTGCTCATGGTGTCGCGCATCATCCAGGGCGCCGGCTTCGGCCTCATGGGCGTCATCGGCGTCACGGCCATCACGCCGTGGTTCCCCAAGGAGCGCCGCGGCCTGCCGCTCGGCATCTGGGGTGCGTGGGTTGCGACGGCCAATGCCATCACGCCGATTATCGACGGCGCCGTTGCCGAGGCAACCGGTACTTTCATCAGCGTGTGGTGGATGCTCCTCGTCCTCGACGTCGTCGTGCTCGCGACCTTCCTCATCGTGTATCGCGATCCGAGCGACCCCTACATCGACGAGGCCGAGAAGTCCGGCGAGGTGTCGTTCAACTACAAGGAGCTCTTCAGCAACAAGGTCGTCTGGGTTCTCGCTTTCGTGTTCTTCATCGAGGAAGGTGCCTTCATCGCAAGCCAGGGCTTCCTGTCGGCTTATGTCATGGAGAACCTCAACGCGCCGCTCATCGTTGGTACGGGCCTCGTAAGTGCGGGCGCGTTCTGGGGCATGTGCTTCAGCCCCATCGCCGGCAAGATTTCCGATGCCATCAAGTCGCGTCGCAAGGTGCTCATCTTCTGCATGGTGAGTGCCGTGATATTTGGCGCGATGGTCTTCTCCATTACCGACCTGTACGTGTACATCATCGTCATCATCCTGAATGGCTTCACCGGCGGTGGTGTCGCGGCCATGCTCTGGGCTTCGTGTTCCGAGGTCGTGCCCTCGCACCTCATCTCGGGTGCCACGGCCGCCCTCGCCTGCGCGCAGAGCGTCGGCATGTTCCTCGGCTCGATGTTCATGGGCAACGTCATCGCGGCCGTCGGTTACACGATGGCGGGCTGGTACGTGCTCGTACCGTGCTTCACGCTCGGCCTGCTAGCCGTCATCTTCGGTCTGCGCGGCAAACTCAAGTAATCGGAGTAATGGGACTGGGACAAGTGTCCCCGGGACGTTTGTCCCGTACTGAAGTACAGCGCCCCTGGGTTTCCGGGGGCGCTGTTGTTTTGAGATGCTATTGGCACCCGCTGATAGGCAGACAAAAGGTGTCGGGCACGACTTGTCTTATTCTTTCCAGCGCCTGAGCTCGGGGAGCACGATCCGCATGAGTGAGATTGACTCATCGAGCGAAGCGTCGTTGCACTGTGCCGTCATAGGCGCGCACAGCTCGATCATCTCGTCCATCGTGCAATCGGTGGCAAAGCCACCATCCTCGTTCACGCACCA
>CATLBX010000174.1 GCA_949879855.1 uncultured Coriobacteriia bacterium | reverse complement strand
CTGGACGAGCTTGCCCTCGTGGAGGTCGTCTACGAGACGACGAACACGAGCGAGCGTTTCCTGCAATGGGTGACGCCACGGGGAAAGATCGCCGGCTTCCTGCGCTTGTCGCTGCCGCATGCGGAATACGTTGCCGCCCGTGCGGGCGAGCTTCCCGACGAGCTTGGCTGCGCGATGATCCGCGAGGTGCACGTGTACGGGCAGGTCGCGAACTTGCACCGTGCCGACGGCAGCGCGCAGCACCTGGGACTCGGGCGTCAGCTCGTCGAACGCGCCTGCGTCATCGCCCGCGAGGCGGGCTTCGGGCGCATCAACGTCATCAGTTCCGTCGGGACGCGCGACTACTATCGCAAGCTCGGCTTTGGGGATGGGAATCTGTACCAGACGAGAGAACTCTAGTCGTCGAAGCCCCACATGCGCACTTCGGGCTCGAGCATGACGCCCGAATCGGCGAAGACGGCGTTTTGCACGTCCTCGATGACCTGACGCACGTCGCGGGCGCGCGCCGTGCCCATGTTGACGACGAAGCCGCAATGCTTGGTGGAGACCTGGGCGCCCCCGCAGGTGTGCCCGCGCATGCCGGCGTCATCGATGAGCTTGCCGGCGTAGTGGCCCAGGGGGCGCTTGAAGGTCGAGCCGGCGCTGCCGAGCTCGAGGGGTTGCTTCGCGTTGCGTCGTTCGGCAAGGTCGTCCATGCGTGCGCGAATCTGGGACGTATCCCAGGGAACAAGTTGGAGCGTTGCCTCGAGGATGATGTAGCCCTCATCGCTCATCATGGAGTGGCGGTAGCGCCAGTCAGCCTCGCTCGCGGGTACGGTGACGACTTCGCCATCGGGGGTCAGGCAGCTCACCTCGGCGCAGACGTGCGCGAACTCGCCGTCGTAGGCGCCAGCGTTCATGATGGCCGCGCCGCCAATGGTGCCGGGGATGCCGCTGGCGAATTCGTAGCCCGAACGCCCCGCGGCGCAGGCTGCCTCGGCAACCTGCTCGTTGGTCGCTCCGGCCTTGGCGATGAGCCGGGTTCCCTCGATGCGGATGTCGGCGAAGTGCTCGCCCAGGCAGATGCACACGCCGTCCAGGCCCTCGTCGGCAATGAGCAGGTCACTGCCGCAGCCGATGACGTACCAAGGGGCATTGGCCACGCGGCATGCCTCGAGCACCGCGACGAGCTCGTTGAGCGATGCCACGGACACGAAGAAGTCGACCGGGCCACCCACCTTGAAGGTCGTGTGGGCGCTCATGGGTTCGTTGACGTGCAGACGCTCCTTGGCGATTGCGTCGCCGAGCAGCTGGGCCAATGCGTTTGTGTTCATGGAACGTTCCTTGCCATAGTCGAATTGCATGTACGCATGATACCCGACAATGTCACGGGCATGAGCTACAATACCCGCCCACAACGACACTTGAAGCGAAGGGGTTTTCGATGATCGCAGAGTACAAGAACGACAAGGTCGCACTTCTGAGCGCGCTCGAGCAGGCCGATGCCAACTTGCACGGCAACGTCGCCACCTATGCCGTCGTCGAGACCGAAGACCCCACCATGCCGTTCGAGATCTGCCTCGTGCACGAGCGCGGGGAGGAGAGCGACGCGGCGCGCCTGCTCAACGAGCGCCTCTTCGACCATGCGTTCCTCGCCTTCGGCGCCAAGGAGGTACGCAGCGAGGACAACCTCGAGGGCGTCATCTACGCGCCCGTCGAAGAGCTCTTCGGCGAGAGGACCTGCATTGGCGTGGCGCCGCGTTCGATGTTCGATGACGACCTGTCGCGCGTGCGCATGGCACGCGGCGCCGACGAGGACGAGGTCGAAGAGACTGACGACGCGATGCGCTTCCTTCACTTCCTCAGGGCCGTCGATGGCCGCGTGATAGACGGCGCTCCCGCTCGCGCGTTGGCGGCCGAGGACGTCGCGCAAGTGTGCGGTCTGCTCTTCAAGTACGTGACCGGCGCCGGTAATGACACGCAGTGCGTCGTCGCCTTCCAGCGCACCCAGCGCATGTGGATCCAGCAGAAGTCGAGCTACCTGCTCTTCGATGGTGCGCAGGCCAAGCCGGAAGCCTTCTCGAGCCGCTCCATCCGCGTGGGCACGACCTTCGACTTCGTGCTTTTCGGTGACAACGTGTTCTTCCGCAACTTGCGCGCGCTCGAGATACTGTTCAAGTTCAACCGTCTTGTGAGCCAGCGCGCCAAGGACTACGCCGACACGCTCGATCCCATCGTCGCCGACTTCGAGAAGCTCGACGAGCGCATCGAGGCGAGCAGGGGCGTGGCCAACAAGCTGCTCAAGATGCAGCGCGAGGGCTCGCCCGTGGCCGAGCTCTCTCCCGAGGAACTCGAGATGCGCGCCAATCGCATCGCGTACTACAGCCGCAAGCTCAAGTTCAACGAAGACGGCAAGATCATGCTCACCACCAATCGCGAGGTGAATGACTTTCTGCGCATGCTCAACGACGACTTTCTCGTCTCGCCGCTCACGCAGGAGGAGTACGAGGCGCGCTCGAAGAAGCCGCTCAAACGCGACGAATAATAGGAGTATGCTGACCGGGCAGAATGCGTGCGACAGGCAAGTTGTCTCGCCTCGATGGTCGCTCCCCGACAGCCCGCCTCGCGGTCTTTACGGCTCGCTCCCTTGGCCTCGGTTCGACGACTTGCCTGCCGCATTTCGCAGGTTGGACGTTCCTGCTAGTCGATTGTGACGACCCAGCCCTCGGGGCCTTCGATCTCGCCGCTCTGGATGCCGGTAAGCGTCTCGCGCAGCTTGGTCATGACCGGGCCGGGCTTCTCCATGCCGCTGATCTCGATGACCTCGCCGTTGTAGGTGATCTTGCCGACGGGGCTGATGACGGCTGCCGTGCCGCACAGGCCGGCCTCGACGAAGTCGCCGGCCTCGACCTCACTCATCTTGACGGGGCGCTCGTCGACCTTCATGCCGAGCATGTCGCGGGCGACGACCACGAGCGAGCGACGGGTGATGGAGGGGAGGATGGAGTCCGTATGGCTCTGCGGCACGACGAGCGTGCCCTCCTTGTTCACGAAGATGATGTTGGCGCCGCCCGCTTCCTCGACGTAGGTGCGGCTCTGCGAGTCGAGATAGAGGTTCTCGGCGAAGCCGTTGGCATGGGCCTCGACGTTTGCCTGCAGGCTCATGGCGTAGTTGCGGCCGGCCTGGCTGTTGCCGGTGCCGCGCGGGGCCGCGCGGTCGTAGGCGCTCACGCAGATGTGGATGGGAACGGCGCCACCCTTGTAGTAGGGGCCGACGGGCGTGACGAGGATGCGGAACTGGTACTCGTCA
>CATLBX010000173.1 GCA_949879855.1 uncultured Coriobacteriia bacterium | reverse complement strand
GTGACGAGCTCATCCAGGAGCTCACGGTCGTGGGATATCAGCAGACCGATGCCCTGATAGCTCGCAAGCGCACGCGCGATAGCATGGCGCGTACGCGCGTCCACATGGTTGGTCGGCTCGTCCATGACGAGCAAGTCCGGCTCTTCCCAGAGCGCGACGGCAACTTGCAAGCGCTTTTGCTGGCCGCTCGAAAGCGTGTCGAAGCGCCAGGGCCAATCGTCCTCGATGCCGAGCGCCGCACGCAAGCGTACGGCACGCTGCTCCCACGAGCATGCAAAATCCTCGAGCCGAGCAGGAGCAATGGCGGCATTTTGCTCGCAGTACGCGGCGACGAGCCCGATCGGAGAAACCGCTCCGCTATCAGGTGAAAGCAGGCCAGCCGCGATGCGGGCAAGCGTGCTCTTACCGCAGCCGTTATTGCCGATGATGCCCGTCCAGCCTCGCGGGAAGACGGCGCTCACATCCGCAAGCACGGTTTGGGTCGAGCCGGGATAGGAATAGGAAACGTGATTCAGGGTTATCTGCATGGGAACCTCGCATGATGACAGCGCAGCGCGTCCGCCATCGAAGGCGGCTTGCCGCGAAACGGAATGAGTCATCAACTAGAGGCGCAAGGTAGGATTCCCTTCGGCAAAGCTCGGCATCTTGGCGCGCCACCGCCACCGAGCCAAACAGCGGCCCCATGATAGCACAGGCAGAATGCGGGCCATGACCAGGCAAATGATGCAAAAACTCGTCGGAAGAGAAATTGTCTCATTTCGTAACAGACTGCCGCCTATACACCAAAGCGCTTCGTCGGATCCGCGCGCTGGTCTTCGATATAGGCGACGTTCACCTTAAGGCCGGGTTCGTCGATATCGTAATAGATGCCATAGTGGCCGGCGTAGACGACCATGATTGGTTCCTCCGGCGCGGCCGCTTCGTAGAGCGGATCGTAGGTTCGTCCCATTAATGGGGTCGTGGCAAGCGCCTGCAGGACGTTATCGACTGCCCGAAGGTCGGCCCTCGAGCCAATTGCCATTAAGGCGTCTTCTGCCGTGGGGGAAAGAATGACCTCGTAAAGAGGCAAATCGTCATCACTCATAGGCTCAGCTGCTCGCGAATCTCAGCATAGGGACGCCCCTCGCCAGCAGCGATTTCCCTGCGTCCACGTTCGATTCCCTCGAGTGTCCGCATCTCTCGCTCAAATACGGCGTTCCGCAAGTCGAGGGCGCGCTCGAACGCCTCGGCGTCCATGAGCACGAGGTCTGCCTCGCCATTCTTGGTGATGTAGACCGGTTCCTTGATCTGATGGCAGAGCGCGGCGACATCGCCCATGTTCCGTTGCAACTCCGTGGTCGTTCTCATGACAGGCATCGTTACCACCTCTTTCCATTCCGAAGTATACCATCAATCTGATTATTCTCTGATTACGTTGGGCGAATGAGACAAATACACAGGGTATTTGTCTCATTTGCAAGTCGGCGCTCCTGGATTTCCGGGGGCGCCTTTGCTTCCGGACCTTATTCGATGACGTAGGCGGCGACGATTTCGCCGATGAACATCGTGTGCGAATCGCGGTTCGCGCCGCAGCTCGTGCTATCGACATCCTGCGGGTAGAACTTCGTGCGGTAAGGCTCGGCGATATCAGCCTGCACTTGGTCCTGGCGATATATCGTGCGGCACTCGAGTGTGAGCGGAAGCTCCTTGATGCCGGGCACGCTCACGACCTCTGGCTCGACGAGCGTGAGGCCGAGCTCGGCGATCTTGTCCGTCGTGCGCCCGCTCGTGGAACCCGCGACGCCGAGAATCTTGCGCGCGGTCTGCGCGTCGGGCACGTTGATGGTGAACTCGTCGTTCGCGTCGAGCTGGTCGTGCGTGAAGCGACCCCTGCGGATGTAAGCCGTGAACGCGGGGCGGCCCCATACGGTACCGAGCGCACCCCAGCCAATGGTCATCGTATTGACGCGCTCGCCTGCCTTCGTGGTGAGAAGCAGGCCCTTTTCGATTTGGGGAACGATGCTCGAAGCGTGCTCGAGGGGATCAATCGTGTGTTTGGATGTGGTGATGAACTGGCTCATGGCTGTCCTTTCTCGGGATGCTTGCGGGATTATGCACGCGGGACGGGCGCGTACGTCTTGCCCATTGACCATGCCATATCCCAGAACTGATACTCGTAATAGCTGCAATCGAGCAGTATGTCGTCAAGGCGCTTGAGATGCTCTTCATCCAAACCGCTGCAATACCTGTCGACCAAATCGATCATGTCGTCGTTGGCCTGGCGGTATTCCGGCGAGGAGTACATGTCGATCCAACGCGTGTAGAACGAGTTGCCCTCGCGCGCGTTCATCTCGCTCAGATGGTCGCCAATCACCTTGTAGCTCCACGAGCAGGCGAGCACCGCGACCGCGATCTCGGGAAGGCCACCCTTCGATGCCTGCGCGATCATGTAGTCGGTGTACGACTTGTTGTTGAGGGCCATCGGCGTTGCGGCAATGGCCTCAGGCGTGACATCAAGCTCCTTCAGGTATGCCTGATGCACTGCGTTCTCGGTGTCGAGCGTCGCCTTGATGAGGTCCGAGTACATGCGCATGTCGCCTTCGTCGGTAGCCTTGACCAGGCCGAGCGCGAAGACCTTCGCGTACTGCATGAGGTACTTGTGGTCCTGGATCATGTAGTAGCGAAACTTGTCCTTCTCGAGCGTGCCATCGCCAATTCCCTTCACGAAGGGATGGTCGAAGTAGGTCTGCCACACGGGCATCGCCAGTTCGTAGAATCGCTCGCTTGGTTTCATGGGTCCTCCAAGGATTTGGGGTTTTCCAGAGTATAGGGCATCCCCGACGGTTTCGCTGACCTGCGAGATGAGACAAATACCCTGTGTATTTGTCTCGTTTCGCAACAGCCTGTTGCTTTACGGACGCTCGTGGCCGTGCTTGAATGGAGCTATCCATTCACAATCCGAGAGGGGATTGACCATGACTGATGTCGCATCCACTGCCGAAGCCCAGGGCGCTGCACCCAAGCTGCGCGAAACGGCCTTTGGCATGCCCGTGCACAAGGTGCTTCCCAAGCTGCGCGAGGAGCGGGGCCTCACCCAGCAGCAGCTTGCCGACAAGCTCTACGTGACGCGCCAGGCGGTATCGCGCTGGGAATGTGGCGAGACGAAGCCTGGCATCGAAATGCTCAAGCTCATCGCCGTCGTGCTCGATGTACCCATAATCACGCTCATAGAGGAGCCCCCAGCGGGGACGCGTTGTCAACGCTGCGGCATGTTCCTTACCCAGGACGAGTTTCGTGCGCACAACGCCGACGGGTCGCTCTCTGACGAATGGTGCAAGTGGTGCGTGAACGAGGAT
>CATLBX010000172.1 GCA_949879855.1 uncultured Coriobacteriia bacterium | reverse complement strand
ATCGCAACGCTTATCCTGCTCGCCGCGACGCTCATCCCGTGCCAGAGCGCCTATGCCTCCATCGCCGACGACATCAACGGCTGGCTCTGCGGGATACTCAGGGACTGCTGCAACTGGATCTTCGGGGCCCAGGTCGATGTGATGAAGTCCATCGGCTACTCGGGCATCCTGGGCGCCGATTTCGAGCATATGCTCGGCGCGTCCGGCAGCGTGTCGATGAACGACATCGCACACTCGGTCTGGCAGGTCGCGATCCTGCCCATCGGTTGCGGGGTGCTCTCGCTGGTCTTCACCATCAAGCTCATCCAGACCTCGCAGAGGATGGACGGCACGCAAAGCCTTCCCGGCGTGAAGGACGTGGTGTTCATGCTCGTCTTCTTCGCGGTGTTCCTGTTCCTGATACAGAACAGCTTCGAGATAATGAAGGCGATATATGCGGTGATCGGACTTGCGATCGAGCGGGTAATCGCCGTGTTCGGGACAGGGGGCGCGATTGACCTCTCGGGGGCATCGATCGTCACCCAAGACGACGACATCCCCGCGCTCATAGCGATGCTCGTCGTGTCCCTCATAAGCTGGCTTGTGGTGCTCATCGCATACATCGTCGCCCTCGTCGTGTGCTGGGCGCGGGCGCTGCAGCTCTACATCATGGCGGCATTCGCACCGATCCCGCTGTCTCTGATGGCGCTCGACGACACGCGCCAGATCGGGATCGGGTACCTGAAGAACTTCACGGCGGTGTGCCTCGCTGGCCTCATTATCCTCATCCTGCTCATCTCGTTTCCCATTGTCTTGGGCAGCCTCGTGTCCGCAAACCCGGGGACCGGGACTCCCATAGACGGCATAGTCGGCGGCCTAACCTATGCGCTCCAGTACCTAGCGATGTGCATACTGCTCATCTTGTCGCTGGTGAAGAGCGGGGCATGGGCGCGCGACATAGTGAGCGGCTTCTAGCCATGGAGATGCGGCGCCACACCGGGTCCACCGGCATGAGACCTTGGGGCCTTGCGCCCCCTCACCAACTTCGCAATTCAAATCGGGCGGCACTTCCACGAACAGCCGCCATGCCGAGCAAAGGAGACGAAAATGTCCGAAACCAAGGAGAAAAAGAACACCTACATCACCATCCACAAGAACTTCGTCCGCGAGGGGATCGAGTACACCGACAAGAAGACCGGTGAGATCAAGACCTTCAACAGCGTGACGCTTCCCGGAGACACCATCATCGACGGCAAAGACGTGTCCGGATACCAGTTCAGCCCGCGCTTCGTGAACGAGTCGAAGTACCGCGGCGAGAACTTCCGAGACATTCCGCTGCTCACGGATCGCGAGGTCTGGCTGCAGAAGTCGGTCATGGACGCGGAGGGCAACCGCATGACCGATGAGGACGGGCGTGCCGTCAAGGACACCGTCAAGGTGATGCCCGCCCAGATTAAGACCGCGCTCTCCGAATCTTACGAGCGCTACAAGGCGGCTAAGGAGCAGTCCAAGGACGCGCAGGACAAGTCGGCCGATACCCGCGACTCCCAGTCGCTTGACGACCGAGCCACCGCTGCGAGGGAGGGCTCTGCCGCCATGGCCGAACACGAAGTCCCTTTTGATGAGAAGACCCGCTAGGCGGTGCGAGATGAACGGTGAAAACCTAAACCAATCGGGCGCGCGGCACAAACTGCTGTGCGCCTTCCTTGCGGCGCTGCTGGCGCTGTCCGGATCCTTCGCGATCATCTGCCAATGCCTCCCTGGCCAAGCCTATGGCGCCGAGAGTGTGCGTCTTGAGACCGAGGGCAAGATCCAGTACGCCGGTTACAGCACCACTTGGATGTACGCCGACGGCGAGATGGCCTACTGCGGCAACCCCTCCGCCGCCACCCCGCCGGAGGGCAACTACTCCATGCACAAGATCAGCTCAACTTCCGGCCGCGACGCCGAGACCGAGGCTGACCTCTGGTTCTCATACGGAAGCCCTGGCTTCGAGAAGTCGCTGTGGCCATCGACTTGGTACGACGGCTCTGGCATGACGAACGCGCGTTATGCGGCGCTCGCCCATATCTTGCTTTCCGACACGTTCTCCTCGAACGGGCACTATGCGCTGTTCGGTTGCAACGAGGAGTTCAAGAGCTGGTGCCGCTACAACGTGATCGGATACGGCACGGACGGCTCGATGATCAACGACAATGCTACGGGACGCAAGATCCTCGCGCGCATGGGCGAGGTGCCTAAGAACTTCGAGGCCTTCATGCTCTACACCGGCGAGGGCAACCAGCTCATCCTGTCGTTCAAGTACACCCCTTACGGCAACATCGACCTGTTGAAGGTATCCGCCATCGAGGAGATGTGCGAGGGCAATCCGCTCTATTCCCTTAAAGGCGCGGAGTACACCGTGTACCGCAACTCGGGGTGCACGGACAAGGCCGGTGTCATCACGACTGACAAGGACGGCTACGGAAAGCTTGAGGATCTTGAACCTGGTGATTACTGGGTGAAGGAGACCAAGCAGGCCCCCGGTCACGCGCTCGACCCCGATGCCTACAAGGTGACGGTCGTCTCAGACGAGACCACGCGCGTTAACGGCAGGACCGTCTCCGACATCCCTCAGTCCGACCCCGTCGGCATGCTCGTCGGCAAAGTGGACGCCTCCACGAGCGAGCCCGTCCCGCAGGGAGATGCGACGCTCGCGGGCGCGCTCTTCACCGTGCGCTTCTTCGCTGGCGACTTCGCTAGCGTACAGGCCGCTGAGGCCTCGGGCGCACCGGCGCGCACCTGGGTGTTCGAGACCGACGACGACGGCTTCGCCTACCTCGCCGAGGAGTACAAGTACTCAGGCGACCCCCTGTTCCACCAGACCAACGGCGACGCCTCCATCCCGCTCGGCACCATCCTCGTGCAGGAGACCCGCGCGCCGCAAGGCTACAACCTCGACGACGGACACGGCGGAGATCCCAAGGTGTTCCTCGTTCGCATCACCGCAGACGGCGCCGTCGGAGAGTCGGTCTACACCTACAACACCCCGCAGGTTCCGGACACCGTCAAGCGCGGGGACTTCCGCCTCGTGAAGGAGGTGCCCGTAACGATCTACGACAGTCCTAACGGCGATATGCCGCAGGAGGTCAAGCGCATCCTGGTCCCGGGCGTCAAGTTCGAGCTCTACAACGACTCCGAGAGCTACGTCCTCTCGCCCGAGGACGGCAGCAAGGTGCAGCCCGGCGACCGCGTGTGCACCATCACGGTCGACGAGAACGGGCTTGCCACGACCAGGGACGTTAACTCCGCCGTCAACGGCTGGAGCAAGCCAGCAGAGTGGACGGGGGCGCTCGCTTACGGCGCCTACCGCGTGCACGAGGTGATCCCGTCAGACG
>CATLBX010000171.1 GCA_949879855.1 uncultured Coriobacteriia bacterium | reverse complement strand
CTCCATAACGTGAAGTAAAGTCGTTGAATTCAAGCATCATCACCTAGCAATCTCTCTGTCGCATACGATAGATGACGCGCACGCGAATCCCTGTCCCATAAACGCACCAAGCAAAAGGCCGTATTCCTCCATACTTATCGAAAGGGAAGAAGCGAGGATGATTCTCCCACGATGATCCGTTACGAGGTCCCCTTCGCGCTACAATATCCCCACCCCATCAGGAAAGGATCCGCACCCATGGAGGCGCTGCAGCTCGTGTTGTTCCTGCTGGCGGCCGTGGTGGCCTCCAGCATCGTCGGGCGCTTCCTGCCCGCGCTCTCGCTGCCCCTCGTGCAGATCGCCCTCGGCGCCATCATCGCCGCCTTCGTCGGCACCTCGTTCGATACCGGCCTCGACGCCGAGCTGCTGCTCATCCTCTTCATCGCGCCCCTGCACTGCAACGAGTCGCGCCATGCCGACTCCGGTGCGCTCTGGAACAACCGCTGGGGCATCTTCTTGCTCGCGTTCGGCCTCGTGCTCGCCACGGTCGCGGCCGTGGGCTTCGCGCTCCACGCGCTGCTCCCGGCCATTCCCCTTGCCGCAGCGCTGGCCTTTGGCGCCGCCATGGGATCCACCGACGCGGTCGCCGTCACCGAGCTCTCCAAGGACTTCCGCTTCGGCAAGCGCCATGAGACGCTGCTCACTGGCGAGGCGTTCTTCAACGACGTGACCGGTACCGTCGTCTTCAAGACGGCCATCGGCTTTGCCGCCACCGGCGCGCTTGCCCTGGGCCATGCCGGCGAAGAGTTCGCCCTCGAGCTCTTCGGCGGCCTGTTCGGCGGTGTCGTTCTCGGCTTTCTGGCATGGTTGCTGTTCGAGCTCATCCGCCGCGGCGGCATCGACAGCCCCAACCTCCACGTCACCCTCGAGCTGTTGCTGCCCTTCGTGATCTACCTCATCTGCAAGCAGCTCCACATCGGCGGCGTCATCGCCGTGGTCATGGCCGGCATGGTCATCTCGTTCCTTCCCCACCGCCACACGCCGCAGACCGCGCGCCAGCGCATGCAGGCCAAGGGCGTCTGGGACACCCTCGGCTTCATCCTCAACGGCATCATCTTCGTTCTGCTGGGCATGCAGCTGCCCCGCTTCATCGCCCCGGCAGCCGACGGCGGCTTCGGCGACCCGATGCTCATGTTCGGCGTCGTCATCGCGCTGACGCTCGTGCTGGAGCTGCTGCGCTTTGCCTGGATTGCGGGGATGGACCTCGTCCACTGCCTGCACCGCAGGCAGCCCATCGCCAGCATCCTCGATGCCGAGCACGTGCGCAGCGCCCTGGCCACGGCCTTCGCGGGCCCCAAGGGAGGCATCACGCTCTCGCTCATGCTCACGGTCCCGGCCGTACTGCCGGCAAGCGGCACGCTTCCCGTGCATGACATGCTCGCATCGGTCGCCTCCGGCGTCATCCTGTGCACCCTCCTGCTGGCCAACTTCGCCGTGCCTGCCCTCGTGCCCCACAAGGCCGCCTCGCGGCGCACGAAGCGGCAGGTCGACGCCGAGGCGCGCCTGCTCATGCGCGTCATCGAGTCCATCGGGGCGGACGCCCACCAGACCGGATCGGTCACCGGGGACGCGTCACGGCAGATGGCGGCCGTCAACGACGACGTGGACGAGCCGGCCACGGCCATCGTGATGAAGCGCTACGCCGACCAACTCGCAGACGTCGCCAAGCACGCATCGGCCGACGTCGCCGCACGGGTCAGGGAAGTCATCGCACAATGCGATGCCCGATACGAACGCATCGAGGAGATAGATGACGAGCTGCGCGAATCGGGCTTCTACGCCGGCGACGAGGACGATGGGGACTCCTCCGCGCTCACAGCCCATCTGCGAGCCCTGCGCGACATCTACGATGCCGTGGAAGACGTCCAGGCCCAGGCGCTGTCCCGCGAGCTCGAGCACGTGAAGGCCATGGCCCATGACGGGGAGATCGACCCCAAGCACGCCAAGGAACTCCGCAACGACGTCTACATCCAGCAGCTCACGCTGTAGTACGATGGGCACTCGACAATCCTAAGGCGCAAGCGAGACTCATGGAGAAGCAAGGCAGCATATCCCTCACCAAGGACTCGGTGATCGTCGGGTTCGCCCTGTTCGCGATGTTCTTCGGGGCGGGCAACCTCATCTTCCCGCCCACGCTGGGACAAGCAAGCGGCACCCTATGGCCCTGGGGATTCATCGGCTTTCTGCTTGCCGACGCGGTGCTCTCGTGCCTGGGCGTCTTCGTGGTCAACGCAGCCGGGGGCCCGCGTCACGCCTTCGACCGTGCCCTGGGCAAGGTGGGCGGCACCGTCCTGGGCACGGCGGCTATCCTGTGTCTGTGCGTGCTCTTCGCCATGCCGCGCACGGCCGCCACGACCTTCGAGCTCTCGGTCGCCCCCTACCTCGGCGAAGGCGCGCATATGTGGCTCGTGCCGTTCTCCGTCGTCTTCTTCGTCATCGTCTTCCTGCTCGCGTGCCGCAAGTCACGCGTCGTCGACATCATCGGCAAGTTCTTCACCCCCACGCTCGTCATCGGCATCGTCGTGCTCATCGTCGCGGGCATCGCCCACCCCATCGGGTCTGTCGAAGCCCCGCTCACGTCCACGGTGTTTCAGGAGGGCGTGCGCGCAGGCTACCAGGCCATGGACGTGCTGGGTGCGGCGGCGTTCTCGATCATCATCCTCGATTCCGCCGTAGTGAAGGCCCATCCCGAGGGACGGCCGCGCCTCACGCTGCTTGCCCGCGCAAGCATCGGCGCCGTCATCATGCTCGGCCTCGTCTACGGCGGCCTGACCTACTCGGGAGCGACGTCACTCCCGCTCGGGAGTAACCTCTCCCAAGCCGACCTGCTCGTCGCCATCGTGCAGGCGCTGCTGGGCGGCGCGGGACTCGTCCTGCTCAGCATCATCGTGCTGCTGGCCTGCGTGACCACGGCCGTCGCGCTCGTGAGCTCGGCCGCCGACTTCTTCCACGTGCTGTTTGGCGGACGCGTCTCCTACAACGTGCTGCTTCTGGCCGACTGCGTGATCGGCGCCCTCATCTGCGACATCGGCCTCGACAACATCATCCAGTTCGCCGACCCGGTGCTGGGCGTGGTCTACCCGCCGTTCATCACCGTGGTGGTGCTCCTGCTCTTTCACCGGCGCATCAAGAGCCGCCGCATCTACCAGGGAGCCGCCATCGGCGCGCTCGTGGCGGGCGTGGCACTCGAGCTCTACGCCGGTGGCGTGGTGACGGCACTGCCGCTCGACTGGCTGCCGCTGTACTCGATGGGGCTGGGCTGGATTACGTTCGCGTTCGTGGGCGGAGTCATCGGCTGGACCGTGGAGCGCGTGCGGTAGACTTGGACACACGCCCCTAAGGAGGATGCAATGCAAGGTAAGGCCATTCATCGTTGTCTGCACGTGCTCGACCTCGAGAAATCCCTCGCGTTCTAC
>CATLBX010000170.1 GCA_949879855.1 uncultured Coriobacteriia bacterium | reverse complement strand
CCAAGCAGAAGGCCGAGGAAGCCCGCGAGGAGGCCAAGCAGGCAGAGCGGGATGCCGAAGCCGCCATCGACGAGGAGTTCAAGCCGGACAAGGTGGCCGACGAGTTCGAGCGCGCCGAGGAAGCTCCGCAGACCGAGGAGGTCACTGCCGTCGAGGAGGGCGCACAAGCCGAGCAAACCCAGGAGACCGAACAGGTCGAGCAAGTTGAAGAGCCCGGGCAAGCCGGAGAGTCCGAAGAAGCAGCCGTTGCCTCTGACGGGCAGCAGGTCGCTCAGGACCTCGAGGAGAAACCCGCTGCCGCAGATGAGCCCGCAGCGGAGAACGACGTCGACGCGGCCGTTGAGACAGGTCACGGGAGCGGGAAGTATTCCGCCGAGAAACGCGATGGCCATGACGATGTCGTCACCACGACGACCAGCTTCTCGTACGGGTACGTCTCGAACGCGGGCGATTCCGCGGACAAGGATGACGAATAGCCGCATGACGGGCCGCCTCGAGCGGCCCGTTTCCTCTGGCGCGTGACACATTCGACTGGGCAACTTGTCATGCGTCAGAGGAAACCATGTCTCAGCTTTGTGCAACAATCTTGCCATGAACGCTACTGACAAACATATCACCCTGCTTGCCGAGCCCGTTGACGAGGCGCGGGTAAACGATATCTCCGCAGCCTGTAGGCTCGGCTCACTCGTCTCCCGCGTACTCGTGGCCCGGGGCATCGACACGCCGGCGGCCGTCCGTGAGTTTCTGTCGCCCTCCCTCGAGCGCGATTGGGTCGACCCGGCGCTCGTTCCCGGTTTGGTGCAGGTCGCCGACAGCCTGCAAGCGGCCATCGAGGATGGTAAGCGTATACTCGTCTTCGGGGATTTCGACGTGGACGGCATTACGGCGACGGCCATTTCCGTGCGGGCGCTCCATGCGCTCGGTGCGCGTGCGTGGGGTCTCATCCCGCATCGTTACGAAGAGGGATATGCGCTTTCGCAAGCCGCGATCGAACGCGGCATGGCCTACGAGCCAGACCTCATCATGACCGTCGATTGCGGTATCTCCTGCGCAAAGGAGGTCGAGGACCTTCTCGCACGTGGCATCGAGGTGTGCATCACCGATCACCACGAACCGGGCGATGCGGTTCCCGCCGACGTGCCCGTGGCCGATCCCAAGCTCGACCCGGACTGTCCCTCGCGTGACCTTGCCGGGGCCGGTGTCGCGCTCAAGCTCTTCTGCCTGCTGGGGGCGCGCATGGGCAAGCCCGACCTCTGGCTCGAGCTCACCGATCTCGCCGCGCTCGGTACCATCGCCGACCTCATGCCGCTCGTGGGCGAAAACCGCTCCCTGGTCGCCCATGGGCTCGCGCGCATGCGCAACGTCACCCGCGTCGGCCTGCTGGCGCTCGCCACCGTCTGCGGTGTCGAGCCCGACGCCATCACATCGACGCGCCTGTCCTTCTCGCTCATTCCCCGTCTCAACGCCGCCGGTCGCATGCAAGAGGCGACCATCGCCTATGACCTCCTCATGTGCGACGACCTTGACCAGGCGCAGAAGATCGCGGCGCAGCTCGAGGAGATAAACGACCTGCGTCGCCAGACGGAAGTCGAGCTCAACGCCCAGGTCGAGGAGCAACTCGCGGGCCTCGATACCGACGCCCCCATCATCGTGGCCGCCGGGGAGGGTTGGCACGAGGGCGTGAAGGGCATCGTCGCATCCCGTATCGCACGGGCAAAGAAGAAGCCGGTCATCATATTCTCGGTCGAAGACGGGCAGGCGCGTGGGTCGGGGCGCACCTACGGCGACATCAACCTGTTCGAGCTCGCCGGTTCGTGCTCGGACCTCTTCGAGAAGTTCGGCGGGCACGCCGCCGCCATCGGCATCACGCTTCCCGTCGACAAGCTCGACGAGCTCAGGGAACGCCTTTGCGTCCAGGTACTCGAGCTGCGCCGCGAGGTACCTGTCACCGGCGTGCACGTCGACGCCATCGCGCACGTCGAGGAATGCACGGTCGAGCAGTTCGGCGAGCTCGAAATGCTACAGCCCTGCGGTAACGGCAATCCCACGCCGCTTCTGGCCCTCCATGGCGTCTTTCTCGAAGACCGGGGCGTCGTCGGCAAGCAGGCCAACCATTTCAGGTTCAACGCGAGCGATGGCGTCGCGCAGGTGCCGGGCATCTACTTCGGGCCAGAGAACCTGTCCGACCTCGTCGACTGCACGACGATATGCGACGTGGTCTTCGAGCCCATCGTCGACGAATATCGTGGTCGCAAGACTCCCAAGCTCATGACCAAGAACATACTCCTCGACCATGAGCCCGCCCCGCAGACGAAGATGGCCACGCGCATCGACGAGCTCTTCTCGTTGCAAGACGAGATTTGCGAGACGGGAGATTACGCCGGCATCACGCAGGTGCCTCGCTTCAACACCAAGGTCGTGGGCGTCACCTACGAGAACCGCCAGGACGTGCTCAGTGGGCTCGAGGCGGGTGTCGAGCTTGCCCTCAAACGCGACGCGGCCAACGAATACGACGCCAACGCCATTGCCGTCACCTTGCTCGACGGCACCCAGATCGGCTATCTCAACAAGCATCTCGCCAAGCAGCTTGCTCCCGTCATGGACTCTGGCGTTGCCTACGATGCAGCCGTCAGTGCCGTAACGGGTGGCCCTGCAGGCAAGCAGGCCGATGCACGCACGCCCGGTCCCCTGGGCGTACGCGATCCGGGGGTGGTCGACCGCAGCTACGGTGTGAACATCGTCGTGCGCCGCATCGACCTCGACATGCAAAACCCGGCAACGGGTGAGCAGGAAACGCGCCGTGTGCTTGATGAGGCGAAGTCCCGTTGGCAGCAGGTGCCCGCGCCCGAGCTCGACGATGCCCTGCGCACGGCGCTCATTGGCGAGCATGCCCTGCACGAGGCGCAGGTGCGGGCCCTGGACGCGCTCGGGTGCGGGCGCAACACGCTGGCCATCATGGCAACGGGCCGGGGCAAGTCGCTCATCTTCCACTTGCACGCGGCGCGCATGGCGTTGCGCGAGGGAAAGGCGTGCGTCTTCATCTACCCGCTGCGCGCCCTCGTCGCCGACCAAGCCTTTCATCTGCAGGAAACCTTCGCGCAATTTGGCCTTGTCGTCTCCGTCTTGACGGGCGAGAGTTCGGAGGAGACACGCAGGGAAGTTTACGACGGCCTGGCGGACGGCAGCGTCAATTGCGTGCTCACCACGCCGGAGTTCCTCTCCATCCACGCGGAGCGCTTTGCGCGGTCCGGGCGCGTCGGGTTCGTCGTCGTGGACGAGGCGCACCATGTCGCCTTGGCCCGCGCGGGTAACCGCAGTGCCTACGCGAGCCTTGACATCACGCTCGCCACGCTCGGCAACCCCCTCGTCCTCGCGGTCACGGCAACCGCCGGTACGCAGGAAACGCAGGTCATACGCTCGACCCTCTCCATCGAAGAGCTCGTGCTCGACCCGACGGTGCGCGAGA
>CATLBX010000169.1 GCA_949879855.1 uncultured Coriobacteriia bacterium | reverse complement strand
GAGATCTTCGAGACCCTCGACGAACTGGGCGGCAAGGCGACGATGATCGACCATTGCTGCGGCTCGCCGCTCAAGAGCGCCGGCTTCTTCGACCGCGCCGAAGCGCTGTGCGACCATTGCTGCGACGAAATCGCCTCATCGGGTGCCCATACGCTCATCTGCGTGTGCCCGGGTTGCAAGAACGCCATGCAGGCCGCGCTCGACCGCAACGGCATGGACGTGCGCGCCATAAGCTTGTCGGCGTTCCTCCTCGAGCATGACTTCACGCCCAAGCATCCGTTGCCCGAAGGCAGCTACTGCATGTCGAAGGCATGCCAGGACCGCGACGGCAGCTGCCTTGCGGCCACCCTGGAGGTCCTTGGTCTGGACGAGGACACCGTCGAAATCTTCCACGGTTGCTGCGGTGCCGGCGGTGCGGTCAACTCGTTCGAGCCTGACCGCATGGACGCGCAGACCGAGACCAAGCTCTCGTTTGCCCCGGACGGCTCGACCGTCGTGACCATGTGTCCCACGTGCACCTATACCTATGCCTTCTACCTTATGGGCCATCCGCGCGAACTTGGCAACAAGCACTATGCCGAACTGCTCTTCGATACCCAAATCGACTGGGATCTCGTCTTCGCGCAACTTCAGGGCATGTGGACGGGCGAGTACGGTCCGTGGCTCTCGCAGGTCTTCGCGTAGGGAAAGGTGACGAACATGAACGTCCACGAGATGACGAACGACGCACCCGTTGCCATCATCGGCTTTGGCGCGGCCGGCTTCAACGCGGCCATCGGCCTGCGCACGGGCGGATACACCGGCCCCATACGCGTGTTCTCGGATATCGACACGCTCCCGTACAGCCCCATCCTCACCTCCTACTACGCCGGCGGTGAGCTGGGCTACGAGGAGTGCTTCCCCTGGAGCCAGGCCGAAGTCGACGAGCTCGAGCTCGACATCGTGCATGAGGGCCCCGTTACCAGACTCGATGCGGACGCCCACCTCATCTACACGGAAAAGGGCAGCGACCCGTACTCCAAATGCGTCATCGCCTCGGGCTCCGTTCCCACGCCCGTCGGCTTTCCGCGCGACTGCGGCTACGACCCGCTCATGCTGCGCACGATGGACGACGCCGAGCGCCTGAAGGACGCCATCACCAACCCCGGTTGCACGCGCATGCTCGTGAGCGGCACCTCGATGGTCTCCCTCAAGACCGTCGAGGCCTGCCTCAACCGCGGTGTCGAGGTCACGCTCGTCGGCATCATGGACCACGTCCTCGACATGAACGCGCTGCCCGAGGCAGCGGCACGCTTCGAGAAGGGCCTTGCGGCCCAGGGCGTTGCGCTCAAACTCGCCAATCCCATCAAGGGCGTCGAGGTCATCGAAGATGCCACCCACCCGCTCGGACGACACCTCGAGGTCACCTTCGCCAATGGCGATGTCGAGAGCTACGACGAAATCTTCGTCGCGCACGGCATGCGCAATAACCTCGAGTTCGTCGAGGAGGACTCCATCGTCGTCGACCGCGGCGTCATCGTCGACGGGTTCATGCGCTCGAGCGACCCGGACGTGTACGCGGCGGGCGATGTCGTGCAGGGCACCGAGCTCATTAGCGGCGACAAGCGCATCGTCGGCATCTGGAAGAATGCCGCAATGCAGGGAGCCTGCGCAGGTAGAACGATTGCCGCCGAGCTCGCAGGCATGGAACCCACGCGCCCGTGCGCCGAGTCGCTCGCGATGAACACCATCTCCGTGCGCGACACGCTCTTCATCTCGGCTGGCACCATCCAGCTCACCGACAACAGCCATGTCGAGGCGGAAGATGACGATGCCATGACCGTCGTGCGCATCTTCGAGGGCGAGGGTGATAAGCAGCGTCTCATCGGCTTCAACATCACCTGCGATGTCGACGAGCCGGGCGGCGACGCCTACGACCTAGGCGCCATGCTCGCCCTGCGCATACGCGAGGATTGCAGCCGATAGAAAAATGTGACGGGTGCCAGGCACCTGTTACATTTTCTGACACATCTTGGGAAGAGGATGAGATGACCGAGAAGAAAGCGCGCCGCTTCAACCTGACCACCTGGATACTCATATCGCTCGTCGCGGGCATCATCGACGGCCTCGAGTGCAGCTATATCATTCCCGCGGGCTCGATTGACGACGACGTCTTCATCGAGGGCGTTTGCTACGTCTTCGGACAGTGGTTCGTCCGTCTCATGCAGATGCTCGTCGTGCCGCTCGTCTTCTGCTCCATCGTCTGCGGCGCAGCCTCCATGAGCGACCCGAAGATGCTCGGCAAGGTCGGCATCGGCACCATCGCCATCTACCTGCTCACCACCGCCCTTGCCGTCATCATCGCCATCATGCTCGCCGAGCTATGCAAGCCGGGCGTCGGCCTTGACATGGCGGCGGTCGTCGCCGTCGACCCATCCGTGACGACGACCGAGCAGACCTTCGCCGACATGCTCATCAACATCATCCCGAAAAACGTCGTTGCCGCGATGAACAATGGCGACATGCTCCCCATCATCTTCTTCGCGCTCATGCTCGGCTTCATCCTGGGTCGCCTGGGCAAGAAGGTCGCCACGGTCAACCGCTTCTTCACGCAGTTCAACGCCATCATGATGAAGATGATCGGCGTCATCCTGCGCGTCGCTCCCATCGGCATCTTCTGCCTCATCACGCGCACCTTCTGCAACCTCGGCATCGAGGGCGTGCTGCCCATGGTCAAGTTCATCGGCACGGTGTACCTGGGCCTGGCCGTGCAGCTGCTCGTCGTCTACATGCTCATCCTCTTCATCGGCACGCGCCTCAACCCCTTCCACTTCCTGCATAAGTTCTGGCCGGTCATGGCGTTTGCGTTCTCGACGAGCTCGAGCAACGCGACCATCCCGCTCAACATGGAGACGCTCGAGAAGAAGGTCGGCGTCGACAACCGCGTCGCGTCGTTCACCATCCCGCTCGGCGCGACCATCAACATGGACGGCACCGCCATCATGCAGGGCGCGGCCGTCGTCTTCATCGCCCAGGCCTTCGGCATCGACCTCACGATTGCCGCGCTCGTCACCGTCGTGCTCACGGCCGTCACGGCCTCCATCGGCACGGCGGGCGTACCCGGCGTGGGCACCATCATGCTTGCCATGGTCTTCGATTCCATCGGCCTTCCCGCCGAGGGCGTCGCGATGATCATGGGCATCGACCGCCTGCTCGACATGGGCCGTACCGCCATCAACATCACCGGAGACGCCGTGGTCACGACCGTCATGGCCAACCTCGTCGGCATGCTCGACAAGGACGTCTTCAGGAACAGGGATTACGGGGCCATCGACGAACGCGACCTGGATGCGCCGACCGACCCCGTCGATTACGACGAGTTCACCGAACAGGGCGATCCCGTCGAGGTCGGCGAGCAGGGTGACCCCGACCGTTTCAAGGACATGAATTACCCGCCTGTCAGCAAGAAGGAAGAATGAGACAAATACCCTGTGTATTTGTCTCATGAGAAGGAGG
>CATLBX010000168.1 GCA_949879855.1 uncultured Coriobacteriia bacterium | reverse complement strand
TTGCGCGGCTCGGCGTCGATGGGGTTGATCCACAGGCGGTGGCGGTTGTAGTCGCGCCGCACCTCGAGGGCGCCGAACGACGAGTGCGTGCGCGCCGTGTCATGCCAGCCGGACATGTAGAGCGGATACTCGCTCGTGACGGCACCGTAGCCCTCGACGCCCGGGTCGAAGATCGGGATGGGGGAGATGACCTGACCCTCGGAAAGCTCGCGCTCGCCGGCGATCTTCTCGAGCACCTCCGAGTAGATCTCGATCTTGCCCGACGGGGTCTTCCAGGGGTTGGCTACCGGGTCGGCGACGTTCTTCTCGAAGGCGATGGCCGTGGGCAGCTCGCGCTTCCACACGCCCTGCTCGAGGATCTGGTCCCAGGTGGGCATCTCGGGATCTTTCGCCATGCCCTTCTCGTATATGGAGCGGACCCACTCGTCCTGGGTCATGCCGGCGGTGAACTTGTCCTTCACGCCAAAGCGATCGGCGATTTCGGCATGCACGTCGTAGATGGGACGGCACTCGAAGGGAGGCTCCTGCGCCGGGCCGCCCACGGTGACGCCCCAGTAGTACTCGGAATAGCCGTTGGTCGACATGTTGAGCTGCTCGGCGCGCATGGCGTCGGGAAGCAGGATGTCGGCGTACTTGGCCGAGTCGGTCATGAAGGTGTCGCACACGACGATGAACTCGCACTTCTTCTCATCGGAGAGCGTGTCGAAAACGAGGTTGACGTCGCCGTGCTGGTTGGTGATGCAGTTGCCGGCGTAGTTCCAGAGGAACTTGATGCCGTTCTTGGGCGCCTCGATCTTGGCCGCCGCGGCCGCCGCCTCGGGGTCTTGCGCCCCCATGAACAAGGCGAGCTCGTCGGTGGCGTCGAGCTCCTTCTTGAAGTCCGACCCCTCCGCGATGCACTTGAGCCACGAATAGCACGAGATCTTGGCGTTGACCATGTTCTCGGGCACGCCGTTGGGGTCGTCGTCGGAAGACGGGATGGACCCGACGGGTGCTCCCGGCGGCTCGGCTTCGCGCATACCGGAGTTCGTGCCCTCGCGACCGAGGTTGCCGGTCAGAAGCGCGAGCATGCACACGGCGCGCGTCGCCGACTCGCCGTTGCTATGGCGTTGCAGGCCCCAGCCCTGGACGACGTAGACGTTGTTGGCCTCGTGCAGCTTGCGGGCCAGCTCGCGAATCGTCTTGGCGGGGACGAGCGTGATTTCGGCGGCCCATTCGGGCGTCTTCTCGACCTTGTCGTAGCCGGTGCCCATGATGTAGTCGTGGTACGACTTGTTCTGGCCCCTGGCCGATGCGGGCAGGGTCTCCTCGTCATAGCCCTGGCAGTACTTGTGCAGGAACTCGAGGTCGACCCATCCCTTCTCGATGAGCTCGTGGGCCACGCCGGCCACGAGCGCGGCGTCCGTTCCCGTGCGAATGGGGAGCCATTCCTCGGGATGACCGGCTGCCGTCTCGTTGTAGCGGTAGTCGATGTGGATGATCTCCGGGCCCTCCTCGCGTACGCGCGCGTAGTCCCAGACCACGTTGGCGCCGCCCATGCGGTTGTCCGCCGGCGAGTTGCCGAACATCAAGACGAGGTCGGCCTTGCCGGCCTGGTCGACCGACGAGGCACTCACGTTCTCATAGGGGGAGACGCCCACGCCGTACATGAAGGGCATGACGTACTGGTGCATGCCGGTGGAGTAGTCGCCGTACATGGGCAGGTAGCCACCGAGGCAGTTCATGAGGCGCTCGGTCGTGCGGCCCGTGGCCGAGTACATGCCGGTGGCGTAGTTGATGTAGATCGAGTCGTTGCCATAGGTCTCGATCGTGTACTTGAGCTTGTCGGCGATGGTGTCGATGGCCTCGTCCCAGCTGATGCGCTCGAACTGGCCCGTGCCACGGGGCCCCGTGCGCTTCATGGGGTACTGCAGACGGTCGGGGTGGTTGATCCACTGGCGCATGACGCGGCCGCGCAGGCACGCGCGGGCCTGGAAGTCATCGTTTCCCGTGTCGTCGGTGAGCATGTAGGCGATCTTGCCGTCCTTCACGTGCCACTGGAAGACGCACCTTCCGCCGCAGTTGACGTTGCATTGGCTCCAGACGATCTTGTCCTCGCCGCCTGCATGGGCCGGTTCGACGTCGCCGAACAGGTTCTCTGCCGTCGAGACGGCGCCGCCTGCCGCCGCCACCATGGCCAATGCGCTACCGGCCTTGACGAAGCTTCGTCTCGAAAGCTCTGGGCTCTTCATTACCATTCCAGCTCCTCTCTCGCAGATTTCACATACGGACGTGCTCTTGAATTCCCTTCGCCCCTCCTTAAATGTTTGTCCGTGTCAATGATTGTTTAGACAAACGGTCGTTTTTTGCCACTTTTCGGTTTTTCCCTATTATTCTGAGTTAGACTATATAAGTCAATACACTATGCGATTCCTGAGTGAGGAAATGTACGGCCATTCGCGAGACAGTGAGACAAAAGTACGTCTGGCGGGTTTTGTCTCATTTGATGACGGCACGTGAAGACGAGGAGGCACCTCATGGACATCAAGATCAAGCGCGTGTACGAGAAACCCGAGGCAAGCGATGGTTATCGCGTCCTCGTCGACAGGCTGT
The DNA here is from genome assembly GCA_949879855.1 of uncultured Coriobacteriia bacterium. Classification (GTDB taxonomy): domain Bacteria; phylum Actinomycetota; class Coriobacteriia; order Coriobacteriales; family QAMH01; genus QAMH01. Next base: position 941 of record CATLBX010000168.1, on the reverse strand, counting down.
GGCCGCGCGGCATGACCAAGGCCGAGGTCGACTACGATTACTGGGCCAAGGAGCTCGCTCCTTCCACGGCGGCTCGCGAGGCCTTCGGCCACAAGGCCGAGAACTTCAACGCCTTCAAGACGCGCTATTTGGACGAACTCAACGCCAGCGATACCGCCAAGGCCTGTGCACAGAAGCTCGAGGAGGATGCGACCAAGGCGGGAGATGACACGATTACGCTACTCTACGCGGCCCGTGACCCCAAGCTTAACCAAGCGGTCATCCTCAAGGAATGGCTCGAACAGCAGATGAAGGAATGAGCAGACGATGGGCGCCGGGCTTGCCAGTCGATTGCACCCGAAGCTCGAAAATGCTCGGCTGCGTGCGGCGACGCGAAGCTAGTCCCTTTAGGGAAACTCGCGCGCAAGACCGGCGCGCTCAGACAGTCCTCGCAAGACCGCCTCGCGTTTTCAGCGCTTCTGCAATCGGGGCTTCGCCCGGCGCCCATCGTCTGCTTGGGTGGTGATTGAGAGAAGGAGAAGGGAGACGTTTTGATATGAACGATATGGATGGCAGGGCTCAGGCGGGGCCCGTGCTTCCCGACGAGATTCCCGGTTTCGCGAACTTCGGACACATCACCTTGCGTGGCGTACGCAATGCGCGCGATTTGGGCGGGTTGCCCACGGCGGATGGCAAGGCCATCGCGCCGGGTAGGCTCATTCGCTCGGGAGACCTCCACAAGGCCACGGACGAGGACATCGAGCTGCTACGTGACGGCCATGGACTTGCGCGTGTGGTGGATTTTCGCACGGCCGCAGAACGCGAGGGGGCGTCCGACCCGCAAGACCGCATGCGGGGCGTGAGCTTCAGCGACCTCCCCGTCTTCACCGAGGCCGCCGTCGGCATCACCCACGAGGGTGGTGCGGCGGGCGATCTCGCGGCGCTCAGGGAATTCACGGGCA
>CATLBX010000167.1 GCA_949879855.1 uncultured Coriobacteriia bacterium | reverse complement strand
CACCTCATGAAACTGCTCATCATCGGCGATGCTCAGCGCGTCGAGAAGTACCTGCCGCGCCTTCCCATCGTCGAGGCAACCGAGCGCATCGTCGCCCCGCGTGGCACGAGTGATGAGGACATCCTCACCTTGGCGGGCGATGCTGACGTCATTATGGCCGATGCCATCAGCCCGGTGAGCGCTCGACTCATCACCGGCATGCCGAACTTGTGCCTCGTCCACTCCGAGGGCGTCGCCTACAACGCCATCGACGTGGTCGCGGCGACCGAGCGTGGCATTGCCGTCTGCAACAACGCCGGCGTGAACGCTTCGGCAGTGGCGGAGCAGACCATCCTGCTCATGCTCGCGTGTCTGCGTGACTTCGTCGAGGGCGACGTGGCGGTGCGCGAAGGGCGACAAATCCAGGCAAAGGAATCCCTCATGGTGAGCGGCATCCGCGAACTGGGGGATTGCACGGTCGGTTTCATCGGCTTCGGCGCCATCGCCCAGGCCACGGCGCTTCGCCTGACGAACTGGGGCTGCACCATGCTCTACAACAAGCGTCATCGGCTTTCCGAGGACGAGGAAACGCGGCTCAACGTCACGTTCGCGACGCAGGACGAGATCGTGCGTCGTTGCGACATCGTGAGCATCCACGTGCCAGTGACGCCGCAGACCGAAGGTATGGTGGACGAGGCATTCCTCGATGCCATGAAGTCCGACGCCATTCTCATCAACACCGCGCGTGGGGAAGTAGTCGACCAAGAGGCACTTGCCGTGGCGCTTGAGGAGGGCCGCCTCGGCATGGCGGGTCTCGACGTCTTGAGCCCGGAGCCAGTGCAGCCGGACAACCCGTTGCTCCAGCTCAGCCCCGAGGCATCCCGGCGTCTCGTGCTCTCGCCGCACATCGGCGGGGTCACCGAGGGCATGTTCTACCGTGCGCACCGTGCGGTGTGGGAGAACATCGCACGTCTGGCAGAGGGCGAAGCGCTGGTTAATCGCGTGAACTAGGGGAGAAGCCGAGCTGCAGCGATGCTCGAAGGATATGTATTCTCTCGCCTTTGATTTGATGGCATTCAACTAAAATATGTCAATACTATAGTAAATATGCTATAGTTTTGACATGTCTAAGATTGATGACATATACGATGCAGTCGATGACTATGGTCTCATTACCTCTGCGGAGGCGGCCGCCCTCGGCATGTCTAATGCCGAGATGGTTCAACAGGCAGCGGCAGGCAAACTCGTGCGAGTAGGTCGCGGGGTCTATCGAATGCCCGTATGGCCTTTCCAAAAAGAAGCTCCGTACGCAATCGCGGTGAAATCAGCTGGGGATGGGGCTTTCCTGTACGGCGAATCCGTTGTGGCGCTTCTGGAGCTGGCGCCTACCGATCCAACAAAAATGTGGATTGCTGTTCCGAAGAGGACTCGGAGAAACTTGGGTAATGGGACGAGACTCGTTCAGACTAGAGACTTTACTTCTGTCTTGCTTGACGGAATTCCCTGTCAGCCAATTGCCGAGGCAATCATCAGCGCGGTTTCTACCATGGGCTGGAAACGCGCTGTGCAGGCGGCGAAAGAGGCATTGCGGCAGGGGCTTATATCCGAAGCTGACAAGGCCATGATTACGAAGAGTTGCGAGGGGCAATGAAAAGGCCCAACAGCATGCGTCATCTCGATGATGCGATAAGGCGGATGTGCGACAGCTTGCCCGAAAGCTATATACATGCTCGTACGATGATGGCGAATGCCATCGTTGCCCACCTTTTGCCCGATGGAGTGATAAAAGGCGGTAGCGCTCTCAAGATGCGCTTTGGTAATGAGAAGAGCCGCTTCACAACCGATCTCGACACTGCGACTGCAATGGATCCGACGTTATATATTGAGGAGCTCGACCGCACCCTAAAGGCCGGATGGGAGGGATTCAGTGGTCGGGTTGTGGCCGGGGACCCCGCCTCGCCCGACGGAGTTCCAGCCGAATACGTCATGAAACCCTATGATGTTAAACTCACCTATGCGGGCAAGCCGTGGTGCACCATTCCGCTCGAGGTTGGTCACAACGAGATTGGCGATGCCGATGTCGCCGATTGGGCGTATTCTTCGGATGTGGCGGCATTGTTTGAGGGCGTGGGCCTGCCTTCTCCAGGCAAGGCTCCTCTTATGTTGATAGATCATCAAATCGCGCAGAAGCTCCACGCGGTTACCAATGGAGGAGACAGAGCGCGTGATCTTGTCGACTTGCAGCTCATTGTGCGTAACTGCGAGGTTGACTTACAAACTGTCAGGAATACCTGCGTGCGTCTATTCGTATACAGAAAAGCGCAGGAGTGGCCTCCCACAGTCGTTAAGCAAACAGGTTGGAGCGGCCTTTATACGGAGCAGTCGTCCGGTCTGCCTGTTCTTCAAAGTGTGGAGGAAGCAATCGATTGGGCAAACTCGTTTATCAAGCAGATAGACGAGGCCACTTAGTTGTAAAACCTGGTCAGTTTCATGCTCGCTTCTCCCTAAAACCTCTCCGCGTGCACCTTCGCCCGCAGCCCTTCGTCAAACTCGCGCGTCACCGCAGCCTCCTGAGGCATCCCGAGCGACAGGATGCTCTCGAGTTCGTATGCTTTCGGAATCTCCAGCAGCTCGGCGACGAAGTCGCCGGTCGACCTGCCATCGGCCGCTTGACGCATGCGACCCTGGATCCAGCAGCTTCCCACGCCCGAGGCCGACGCCTCGAGATGCATGTTCGCCATGACGATGGCGCAGTCCTCGATCCAGGTGTCGGACACTTCCGGGTCGGCCACCACGACGATGGCGGCGTCTGCATCGGCGAGCATGGCCGCACCGGCTTCGCGGCAGGTAGCGAGCTTTTCCAGCGTCTCGCGGTCGCGCACGACGATGAGCTCCCAGGGTCGGCGGCCTCGTCCCGATGCGGAGCACAACCCTGCGCGGATGATGCGTTCCAACAGCTCGGATGGGATGGGCTTTCCCGAATAGTGGCGCACGCTGCGCCGCTCGTCCAGCGCGGCCAGCACGTCCACGCCGCCTTGGGGCGCGAACTCGGCCTTCCTCGGCAGAATCTCGAGCCAGCAGCCGTCGGGGTCTTCGATGAAGTAGAGCCCCATCTTCGCGTTCTCGTGGCAGATGCAGCCCATCTGCTCGTGGATCGCGTGGGCGGCATCGAGGTCGGGCACCGTGAACGCGAGGTGCGAGTCGCGCCCGCCGTTATCGTAGGGTTCCGTGCGTCCCCGGTTCCACGTGAGCTCGAGCTGGAACCCGGACGCGTCGTTGCCGATGAACACGTTGGTCCACGAACCGTCCTCGGGGCCCATGCGGCGGATCTCGGTCATGCCGAGCGCCCTCTCGTAGAAGTCGAGCGACCTGTCTAGGTCGAGCACGTGCAGGCAGCGGTGGATGGCTTTTCCGTTCACGAGGGCCTCCTTCGATGGCGCAGCTTTTCTGCAAGCCTAGCAGAACCGCGGGGCATGCGGCTAGAATGAGGGCAGCAGATTGGGGCGCGGCGGGCTTCGCACGCAGCGGTGCGGGTCGGTCGATTCGTGCGAGAGGCGGAGGCCATGGCGGTG
>CATLBX010000166.1 GCA_949879855.1 uncultured Coriobacteriia bacterium | reverse complement strand
GCCGAACTGCGTGATGTACTCGACGGCGGAGAGCCACTCGTCGATGGTCGCCGCCATGCCGCGCTTGAAGAGCACGGGCTGGTGCGACTCTTCCGTCGCCTTGCCGATGACCTTGAGAAGCTCGAAGTTCGCCATGTTGCGCGTGCCGATCTGGATGCCGTTCACGTGCTCGAGCACCTCGACCACGTGCGTGGTGTCGACGACTTCGGTGATGGTCTTGAGACCGTACCTCTTGCCGGCATCTTCCATGATCTTGACGCCCTCGAGGCCGAGCCCTTGGAAGGAATAGGGGCTCGTGCGCGGCTTGAATGCACCGCCGCGAATCCAGGAAAGGCCCATCTTGCTCAGGCCCTCTGCGACCGTGTCGAATTGCTCGGCACTCTCCACCGAGCACGGACCGGCGAAGATGACGACCTCGTCGGCTTTGCGGTTGGGAACGTATGCCTTGCTCATGCGCGGATCTCCTTCATGACCTTGAGGATGGTCGCGTAGATTTCGCGAACGTCGTCGTTGTACATGGGGCCATCGTTGAGGGCCTCGAGGCGGGTGAAGATTTCCTCCTCGCGCTTGGGGTCGTAGAGACCCATCTGCGCCTGCGGCTTGAGCATGCGGATGGCAAGCGACTCGGTGGCACGCTTGTTGAGGAGCGCGACGATCTGCTCGTCGAGCGAGTCGATCACGGCACGATGCTTCCCGATCTCGATTTCGGCATTCTGGTCCTCTGTCATGTTTCTTCCCTTCATCTTGGGTAACGCAAACGGACACTACTTCCTGCGACGGGATGCGGATGTGGTGCTGACGGACTTGCGTCCGCCCTTCGCACGGTTCATGCCGGGATAATCCCGGATGAGATCGTGTAGGAACTGATTGTAAACCCATGCTGAGACAACGCCGACGAGAACGCCGACAAGGGCGCCGATGACGATATCGGAGGGCCACTCGACGCCAAGGTAGATGCGGGACAGGGAAATGAGAACCGCCCCGACGAAGGCCCAAGTTCCCCAGCGGCGCCCGGCGATCATGGCGATGACGGTCGCCGCCGCAAAGGACGTGGCCGCGTGAAAGCTCGGGAACGAGTAGCCGGTACGACTCACGCCCATGACCGCACTCACACCTATGCCCGCGTCGTAGGGACGCACGTGGGCGAAGATGGGCTGGAGTATGAAGCCGACGAGGATGCCGGCAAGCACCACCGTGAAGAGCAGCGTAACACCGACGTCGTTTCTGCCGACGAAGATGATAAGCACGATGCCGAGCACGATCCAGATGAAGCCGTAGTTGCCGAGGGCCGAGACGAGCGCGGCAAGCTGCGTGAGCACGGGCAGGCGCAACGATTGCAAGGCGAGGAGTATGGTCGCTTCCATCTGTGGCCCTTCTCCCCTGTCCCTAGGCGAGCATCAGCTTGACGCCGAAGTAGCCCAGGACGACGATGCCGATGATGATGCGATAGACGCCGAACGCGGTGAAGTCGTTGTTCTTGATGTAGCCCATGAGGAACTTGATCGAGAGAACCGAGACGACGAATGCCGTGACGATGCCGACAACGAGCACGACGACCTCGGTCGCCGTCATGACGAGCCCCGCCGTGACGAAGGCCTTGAAGGCCTTGACGATGCCCCAGCCGAACATGATGGGGATGGCGAGGAAGAAGGTGAACTCGGCCGATGCCGTGCGCGAGCAGCCGGTGAGCATGCCGCCGATGATGGTCGCGCCGCTGCGGCTCGTGCCGGGAATGATCGCCAGGCACTGGAACAGGCCGATCTTGATGGCGGCAGCGGGGCCGATTTCGTCGACGGTCTTGATGGGGAACATCTCGTCGGGGCTCGGCTTGTGTTCGAGCTGACCGGAATCGTGGACGAACTGCACGTAGCGATGACGATTGCGACGTTCGAGCACGATGAAGACGATACCGTAGAGTATGAGCATGGCAGCCACGACCCAGGCATTGTGAAGATGCTCCGTCACCCAGTCATCGAAGAGCAGGCCGACGATGGCGGCCGGTATGCATCCGATGACCACCATGCCCCACAGGCGCCAGGTCTCCTTGCGTTGCACGGGCGTCTTCTTGCGCGAGAAGGGGTTGAGCTTGGTGAAGTACAAGATGATGACGGCCATGATGGCGCCGATCTGGATCACGACGAGGAAGAGCTCGAGGAAGGTGTCGGAGACGTCGAGCTTGACGAACTCGTCGACGAGAATCATGTGGCCGGTCGACGAAATGGGCAGCCATTCGGTCAGACCCTCGACAAGACCGATGAGAAACGCCTTGAGTGCCTCGATGAACATGTGCTAAATCCTCGCTCGCTTTCCTACATGTAAATGCGACATTGTAATACAAGCGACGTTTAACGGGAATATGGGGGAATTTTCACGTCCGCGTATCCATAGACGAACGATATACGGTACCTTAAAGTTATCTTAACGTACGAGAATCCGTTGACTGAAAGGATCCGAAAGACCTCATGGAATATCTGGTCATTGCGTTGCTCTACATCGGCGCCGTTCTCGTGTCGTCCGTTCTCGACCAGTTCCTGCGCGGGGTGTCGCTGCCGCTCGTACAGATGGCCGTCGGCGTCGCCATCTACTTCTTCGTCGACCTTCCCATCGACGTCACCATCAACTCCGAGCTGTTCCTCGTCATGTTCATCGCGCCGTTGCTCTTCGACGAGTCGCGCAACATCAGCAACCGCATACTGTGGGAGAACCGCAACACGGTCCTTTCGCTCGCCATCGGTCTCGTCGTCGTCTCCGTCCTCATCGTCGGCTTCGTGCTGCATTGGCTCGTCCCGTCCATCTCGCTTGCCGCCGCATTCGCCCTCGGTGCCGCTCTCGGTCCCACCGACGCCGTCGCGGTCGCCTCGCTCGGCAAGACCATCAAGCTTGGCACCCGCCAGAAGGCCTCGCTCCTAGGCGAGGCGCTGCTCAACGACGCCTCGGGCATCGTCTCGTTCCAGTTCGCCATCGCCGCTGCCGTCACCGGCTACTTCTCGATCGCCGATGCCGGCTGGACCTTCTTCGTCGAGTTCTTCGGTGGTATTGTCCTCGGCCTCGCGCTTGCCGTGGTCGCCTTCTTCATCATGCGCCACCTGAGGCGCACGGGCGTCGAGAGCGCCACCGTCCACGTGTGCTTCGAGCTCTTCCTCCCCTTCTTCATATACCTGGTCGCGACGCAGGTCCATGTGAGCGGCATCCTCGCGGTCGTCGCCGCGGGTCTGTTCCTCTCCTACGCCTCGCAGCTCATGACGCCACGCTCCCGTTCGTTCTCGACCTTTTCCTCACGCCTGTCCATCGCGTCCCAGAACGTCTGGAGCCTCTTCTCGTTCGTGCTCAACGGCGTCATATTCACCAACCTCGGTATCGTGCTGTCCTCCACGCTCGCACCCGCACTCCAGGAGAATTCCGGCGACCTCGCCTGGATCTTCGGCCTCGTGTTCATACTCACTGCCGTGCTCGTCGGCGTGCGCTTCGCCTGGATCCTCATCGCCGACCTGCTCTCGAACCATCCCGAGACGGGTCAGCGCCTCAAGCTCGGACGCTCGTCCGTGCGCAAGGCAATGGTGACCACGCTCTGCGGTCCCAAGGGAGCCGTGTCGCTCTCCATTGCCTCGACCATACCCTTCACCGTCGCCTCGGGCGCCGTCTTTCCCCAGCGCGACCTGCTGCTCTT
>CATLBX010000165.1 GCA_949879855.1 uncultured Coriobacteriia bacterium | reverse complement strand
CTTTCGCAAAGAACTCGCTTTGTGCATCCTTCGTCCGTTTTCGCATTCTCCTGCTCCCATCCGTCCCGCTCGTCAGGCGACGCCCCGATTGCAGAAGCGAAGAAAACGCTCAGCGGTTTTGCGCGGACTGTTTGAGCGCGCCGATCGTGCGCGCGAGGTCCGCAGCAGCTGAGCGTTTTCTTCGCTTCGGGTGCGATCGACTGGCGAGTCTGACGAGCGGGGCGCGATGAGAGCTGATGCTGAACGTTTCCGGTCTTTGTAAGGGTAAAAAGTATGTGCGCGTAATGGTAGAATACAGGCACTTTTACGGTTTGCGGGAGCGATCACGTGGCACGACACAGGGAGACATACGTAGGCGGTGGCCCTCATAAGGGGCGCATCATCTACGGTGGCGACAAGCGCGGCATCTTCGGAAGCAGCGGCCGTCGTCGCATGGGCTCCCAGATGCGCATCTACAGCAAGGCTCCGCGCCGCTGGCCGCGCATCGCCCTCATCGTCGCCCTCGTCGTCATCTTCGTCGCCTGCGTCTGGCAGTTCGCCTGCGGTGGCCTGCCCTTCCTTAAGGCCGAGGAGAAGCCCGCCAATTCGGGCGTGCTGGCCGTCGTGAGCCAAAACGTCGACGTCGCCCGTCAGAAGGCGGGGCTCGCTGGTCTCAACGGCAGCGTCCAGGCGGGTCTCGATGCCCAGATCACCATCTCGGCGGTGGGGGATTGCACCTTCGGCAAGGACCCGGACTTCCCGGACGATTCGAGCTTCAACGCCTTCTACAACGCCAACGGGCCGGGTTACTTCTTCGCCGACGTGCTGCCGTTCACCTCTGCCGACAACCTCACCATCGCCAACTGCGAGGGGACGTTCACGAGTGGGGACGACATCCAGCAGCGCGCCTTCAACTTCAAGGGTCCCGCCGAGTACGCCCAGGTCTTTGTCGACGGAAGCGTCGAGGCCGTGAACTTGGCCAATAACCACTCTTTTGACTATGGTAATTCTGGCTACAACGACACGAAGGCAGCCCTGCAAGATGCCGGCATCACGAGCTTCGGCTACGACCGCACGGCCACTTACGACGTCTCCGGCGTCAAGATCGGCCTCTTCGGCGTCAACGAGCTCGACGGCGTCGAGAAGGCCAAGAGCCTCATGCTCCAGGACATCGACCGCCTGCAGAAGGACGGGTGCGCCATCATCATCGGCGTCTTCCACTGGGGCGTCGAGGGCGAGTACACGGTGACGGAGACCCAGGTGTCCCTGGCCCACCAGGCTATCGACGCGGGTTGTGACCTCGTCTTGGGCTCCCATCCCCACGTACTGCAGGGCATCGAGTACTACAAGCAGCGCTACATCTGCTACAGCCTCGGCAACTTCTGCTACGGCGGCAACACCAACCCCATGGACTACCGCACGGTGATCTACCAGCAGACCTTCCCCGTCAAAAACGGGCAGCTCGTGCCCGGCGAAGCCATGCGCACGCAGACGCGCGTCGTGCCCTGTCGGGTGAGCAGCTCGTCGAGCGCGAACGACTACCAGCCCATGCCGCTCGTCGGCGATGCCGCCGCCTCGGCCATCGAGGCGCTCAACGGCTACTCGGCCACGCTCGCGGGCGACGGCGCCGAGTTCGACCCGGCCCTTGACGAGTCCGGCTATTCGCAGGTGAAGTAATTGGCCAAGCGATGGAATATTATCCTACCCATCGTGGTGGTTATCATCGTGGGTGTCATCGTCTTCATCAAGCGCGATGATCTGGGATCCTTCGTCGAGACCATCAAGGACGTCTCCGTCATTCCCTTCGCGCTCGCCGCGTGCTGCCTGTTCGGCCGTTACTTCAGCCACGCCTTCGCGTACAAGGCGGTGTTCCGCTGCGTGGACGAGGACGTGAAGTACCTGCATATCGTGCCCCTCGTCTTCTCCGTGACCTTTGCGAACGACTGCGCGCCCACGGCCGGCACGGCCGGCTCGGTGCTCATCGCCGCCTGGTCCCACAAGCAGGGCCTCGACATGGGCAAGTCGGTCACCGTCGTCTTCCTCGAGAAGATCGGCTTCTTCGGGGGCTTCGCCGTCGTTATGTTGGTCGGTTTTGCCATCCTCATCTTCACCGGGCAGATGGTTTGGTATCTTGCCCTTGGAGGCCTAGCTGTCCTACTTATGATTTTTACCTTCGGCTTCGTGATGTGGCTCGGATATAGTCACGTCGAGACTGAGCAGAAGCTCTTCGCCTGGATCGAGAACCTGGTCAACCGCGCCCTCGTCGTCTTCAAGCGCAAGCCCGCGGAGCCTTGGGCGGGCCGTATCGCGGCGTCGTTTCACGAGGCGGCCAGCATCGCGGTCGACAAGCCGCGCGCGCTCATCGTTATGTTCTGCCGCATGGTGCTGCTGCACGCCTGCGACTGCATGTGCTTCATCTTCGTGGGCTTCGCCTTCGGCTACACCTACATCCCGTTCCTCATGGCCTCCTACGTGGCCGGTTTCATCATCGCGACCTTCATCCTGCAGACGATCGGCGCCGTCGAGATCCTGCTCGCCCTCGTCCTGAGCGCCTACGGGGCCACGCCCGCCCAGGCCGCCGCCATCGCGCTTGCCTACCGCGGGCTCATCTTCTGGATTCCGTTCATCATCGGCGCCATCTGCATCAACATCACCGGCCAGCAAAAGCAGGTCTTCGCCCAGGGCAGCGAGGAGGTACTCGTCAGGGGAGGCGACGAGAACGCGGCCCAGGCCAAGCTCGAAAGCGTGGCCGAGACCCCTGTCATCGAGGACATGTCCGAGATGCTGCCCGTGCCCCCCGCCGCCTGGACGCGCGAGCACGAGCGTGCGCCCCATGAGGCCTACGTGGTGAGCCTGGCCGACATCGTGGACGCCTTCCAGACCGACAATCTCGTGACCTACAACACGGGTGAGCAGAACAAACAGGGCGAATACGATACTACCCAGTATGACCAAGATGATATAAACGCAGGTCAAGACATAGACGCTGTAAACGATGCCGAGTATCCTGTTCCCCCTCAAGGTGGCTCTGATACTACGGTGGATGACATCTTTATGCCGGTCACAGGTGACCAGGAGGACGTCGATAGTCCTGACGTAGATACTGTCACCTTAGACAAAGATATAAAAACTGACGAGGAAACAGAATAGGAGCGTAGGAACAGCATGGCCCTCTCCATTGGCATCGTCGGTCTTCCCAACGTGGGAAAGTCGACGTTATTCACGGCTTTGACCGACCAGACCGGTCTTGCGGCCAATTATCCGTTCGCAACCATCGACCCCAACGTCGGTATCGTCCCGGTGCCCGACGAACGTCTCGACAAGTTGGCCCAGATCGCCCATCCCGGACGTATCGTTCCGGCGACGGTCGAGTTCGTCGATATCGCCGGCCTCGTGAAGGGGGCAAGCGAGGGCGAGGGACTGGGCAACCAGTTCTTGGCCAATATCCGTGAAACTGACGCGATTTGCGAAGTGGTGCGCTACTTCAGCGACCCCGACGTCATCCGCCACGAGAGCAGCCAGGACCCTGTCTCGGATATCGAGACCATACGCACTGAGCTGGTCTTAGCCGATCTCGCAACGCTCGAGAAGGCACTCGTGCGACTCGATAAGGAGGCCAAGCGCGACAAGGCGAACCTTCCCAAGAACGAGATTGCAAAACGCGTGGAGGAATGGCTCAACGAAGGACATCC
>CATLBX010000164.1 GCA_949879855.1 uncultured Coriobacteriia bacterium | reverse complement strand
AGGACTACACGCGCAAGATCGCCGAGGCCATGCACGTCTGCGGCCTCATGAACATGCAGTACGCCATCGAGGGCGACACCGTCTACGTGCTCGAGGCCAACCCGCGTGCGAGCCGCACCGTGCCGCTCGTCTCCAAGGTCTGCGGCATCCAGATGGTGCAGGTGGCCACCGACGTCATCACCGGGCAGATCACGGGCCGTCCCAGCCCCGTGCCCGAGCTGCGCGAGCGCCAGTTCGCGCATTACGGCGTCAAGGAAGCCGTCTTCCCCTTCAACATGTTCCCCGAGGTCGACCCCGTCCTCGGTCCCGAGATGCGCTCCACCGGCGAGGTCCTGGGCCTGGCGAACAACTTCGGCGAGGCGTTCTTCAAGGCGCAGGAAGCCACCCAGACCGTGCTGCCCCTCAGCGGCACCGTGCTCATCACGGTGAACGAGCGCGACAAGGAGGAGGCCGTCGAGGTCGCGAGCGCCTTCAAGGAGGCGGGCTTCACCATCATCGCCACGGCGGGCACGGGCGCGGTGCTCAAGGAGCACGGCATCTCCTGCGGCGCCATCAACAAGCAGGGCGAGGGCCGTCCCGACATCGTGGACGCCATCACCAACGGAGAGATCGACTTCGTCGTGAACACGCCCAGCTCGAGCAAGGAGAGCGCCGTCGACGACAGCTACATCCGCAAGACGGCCATCAAGGCCCACGTGCCCTACATGACCACGCTCGCAGCTGCCAAGGCAAGCGCCTTAGGAATCCAGGCGGTCAAGAACGAGACCTCCCCCAACGTCAAGTCGTTGCAGGACATCCACGCCATGATCGTGTAGCGAGCGAGGCACATTGGACAAAAAGGGGGCGGATGCGCAATCGCACCCGCCCCTTTTTTGTCCAATGGGAAACCCGCTCAGGCCAGATCCTAGCGTTGCTTTACCCGTCGATACTTTTGCAGCCTGCTATTCGGCTTATCTGGCACCGTGCGTTCGATAAGCCCAAATTCGAGAGCCGGGTTGACATAGTTCTTCATTACGTTGTTGCGATCTGAAAGCCCGAGCTGTTCCATGATTTCCCTCAGGCTCATCTCATCTTCGCCCAGCACATCGAGGAACCTCTCGACTTGCTGGGTGACTTGCTGGGTGACTTGCTGGGTCGTTGCACTATTGACCTGTTCAGTAACTTGCCGCGTCGTGGCCTCATCGACCCAATCGACATGCATGTATCGATTCTTGAGCTGACGATTGCTCCCCAACAGCGCGTTCTCGAAAAAACGCTCGAGAAATTCCGTCGTCTCATGAACGCCATTGGGCAGGTCATTATAGTTTGCACGCACAAGCGCGTTCCTGAAGTACCAGGAGTTCTCCTCGAAGGGCTTGTTACCCACGTCCATTCCAAGCGAGTTCAAGTACTTGATGATGAACACCGCCGTCGTGCGCGTGTTGCCCTCGCAAAACGGATGAACCTGCCAGATGCCCGACGTGAACTCGGCAATATGCTGCGGGACTTCGTTCTTTGCCATCCCCTTGTATGAGAAGCTAGCTTCTCGGTTCAAATCATAGTCAAGCGACTCCCCGATGAGCTCCCAAGGAGCATAGAGAACGGTGTCCCCTTTAAGGACCCATTCGTTCTTGGAGATGTTGAACTTCCTGAACGACCCGGCATCCTTTATCAGGCCCTTGAACAATCGACCGTGTATGGACCTGAGCCCCGCCGCGGAAAACGTGAACGAGCGCTCGCCAAGAAGCTCCGCGATGCGTGAGGACACGATGTCGGCCTCCTCGCTTCGCAGCTCTTCCTCGGTGCGCTCGCCGCTTCTCTGGTAGTAGGACCCGATGAGCTCCTGGGCTTCGCCAATAGTGAGGCGGCCTTCGATGTGCTCCTTCGCGGTGTCGAGCAGATATTGCGATGGGCTGAGCCCGTCGACTGCCTGCAAGCCAATGGCCGTCGCCCAGTTCTTGCTCTTCTGGACGCGATCAGGCTCGCCTTCGCGAATGTATTCCTCGAGCTCGAATGCCCAGGACTTCATGGGTTCATCGGTCATGCCATACCTTCAAGATTGGCTCGAAGCGCATGATTCGCCTCTTCTGCAGGACATGCATACATTATACCTTTTGAAAGACGCCTCATTCCCCATATCCCCTGCATAGCCCACATTTCGTTCCCGTTTATGTAGGACTCGTAGAGGTGCATCGTCGATTGCCACGCGCCAGTATCCCCGCCGTCATCCCGTTGTAAGACGTGGTTGGTATCCTCTAGGGGCATTGAGTTGCACCGGCAAAGGAAAGGGTTGGGAGTCCCGATGGCTCCCGGCCCTTTCCGCCGTTTTGGCAGCCTCCCTCTCTCGAAATGATGGTCATCCATAGAACACATGTTCGATATCGTGTATACTCTTGCGAACGGCTGCGGCATCTAGGACCGGCAAGGAGGCGAGGCTCGGTGGCAAGCTCAACACGGCAGCTCAGCGTCGACGAGCTGCGCACGCAGCTCTCCCAGCGCCTACGCTCCAACGCCGCCTTTTCCCAGACCGTCTACCAGGAGCAGCCCATCATCATGACGGGCAGTCAGCTCAAGAGCTTCGTGCCGGACGCCATACGCGAGGCCCGTCAAATCGCGCGTCGCCAATACGCGCAAAATCACAGCGTCGCCGACGTCTTCTACGAGCAGGCGCGCCTGCTTGCCGGCTACGAAGACGACTTCGAGTTCACCGGCAGCTTCTCACGCTACTTCCCCACCTACGAAGACATGAGCAATGAGCAACTGCGTGGCTACTTCGCCTGGCGCACCAAGGTGCGTCATGGGCAAATCGAGGAGGGCTCGCTCTCCTTTGCCTACGTCTACCTCTACGAGCTCATCAACCTCGTGGGGGCGTCCAGCGCGCAAGACGCCTACGATGCGATGCTCGCCTTCGGTGCCGAGTATCGCCGCTTCGACACGCGATTCGGCAAGCTCTTTGACGCCTGGCTCGATGACTTCGTCATCTACTATGGCCTGGATGCGGGCCTGCTGCGCACACGCGCCTTCGCCCAGCGTGACGATGCCTTCGACGTGCTGCTCCATCACGAAGGCCATTCGGACGGCGTTCTCTTCGATGCCCTCGTCACGCTTGGGGGCTACGCCATCGGCGAGTCTCCCTTCTTCCTCGAACACGAGCCTGAGCTCAGGCAGCTCGTGGCCCATGGCTATCGCCGGGCCCACGAACATCACGCCAAACTCAAGACCACGCTTCCCGCCAAGCTTTCCGGTCGCATGAAAAACGAGCGCATCTGGCTCTTCGATCGGGCCGTCTTCGCCAACCCGCTTGCCATCGAAGGCGCCGAATACCAAATCAGTGCCCATGACACGGTGTACTGCCGCAACGGCGCCTGGTTCAGGACGCGCTACGAAAATCTCGAGTATCCGCTTGCCTGGGTCACGCATCTGCTCGAAACCTGCGAGTGCGCGCTACGCGATGCCTATGCATACCCCAACACGCTCGAACGCACGCTCACCACCAAGTACCTCATGAAGGCCGTCGAGGACCAGGCCGCGCAGATGGCCGAGGAAGCGCGCCTGCGCGAGCAGCGTGCCGTGCATATCGACTTCTCGCAGCTCGACCGCATCCGCAAGGCGGCCGACGAGACCTGCGAAAAGCTCATCGTGGAGGAAGAGGGCGATGTGGCCGAGCCGGTGCGTCCCCCTGTCATTTCAAGCGCAGCGAACGAAGCGATGCACCCCTCTGTCATTTCGAGCGCAGCGAACGAAGCGATGCACCCCTCTGTCATTTCG
>CATLBX010000163.1 GCA_949879855.1 uncultured Coriobacteriia bacterium | reverse complement strand
ATCGCCATCACGCTCGGCATGGACACCGAGCGCACCATCGCGCGCCTGCAGGCGACGAACCCGCTTGACGCGCTGCTCTTCGACGCCTGCGCGTCTTCCATGGCCGAAGAGGCTGCCCAGGCCGCGTCGCGACGCATCGCCGAGCTGGCCAGTCAGGCCGGTCTCGTGCCGACCAAGCGCTTCAGTCCCGGCTTCGGCGATTTGCCCCTCGACCTGCAGGGCCCCTTCCTGCAGACGATCGACGCCGGCAAGCAGCTCGGCATCCACGCTGGTCCCTCCCACCTCATGACGCCCGCGAAGAGCGTCACGGCCATCGTCGGACTCAAGCCCCGCTAGGTTAGAATGAGACAAATACACAGTGTATTTGTCTCATTGGGGAGCAACCATGGCGAACACCTGCGCATCCGAATTTCTCGATCGCGTCCTGCACGGCCAGGGGCTCATGCTGGCCGATGGCGGCATGGGGACCCTCATCCAACAGGCCGGCCTCGCGCACGTCCACGACGTGCCCGACCTGCTCAACCTCACCCATGCACACGAGATACGTGACCTACAGCACCGTTATGTCGAGGCCGGCAGCGACTGTATCGCCACCAACACCTTCAGCTCCAACCGCCTCAAGCTCGCGGATACGGACGCGAACGTCGAAGAGCTCTACATCGCGGCCGTGGGCATCGCCCGCGAGGCGGGCACACCGCTCGTCGCCGGCGACATCGGCCCCACGGGCTCCCTGCTCGCCCCGCTCGGGCAGCTCTCCTTCGAGGATGCCTACGACGTCTTCGCCGAGCAGGCGCGCGCCGCGTACGCCGCCGGCTGCGACCTCATCTTCCTCGAGACCTTCGCCGACCTGCTCGAAGCCAAGGCGGCGCTCCTCGCCTGCCTCGAGAACACGTCCCTGCCGGTCTTCGCGACGATGACCTTCGGCGAAGACGGCCGCACCTTCATGGGCACGACGCCGGCCATAGCCGCAACGACGCTTTCGGCGCTCGGCGCCTCGGCCGTCGGCATCAACTGCTCGCTCGGCCCCGCCGAAATCGCGCCCCTCGTCACGCAGATGGCCTCCTTTGCCCGTTGTCCCCTCATGGCGCAGCCCAACGCGGGCCTGCCGCGCATCGCCGAGGACGGAACGACCGTCTACGACGTCGATGCGGAAACGTTCGCCCGTTCCATGGCAGACATCCTCCAGGCCGATGCGCGCATTGTCGGCGGCTGTTGCGGCACGACGCCCGAGCACATCGCCGCGCTGCGTCGCCTCCTCGATGAAGGCAACTGGTTGCAGGAATCGGGACCGGGATACCGTCCTTCCTTCGTCGTGACGAGCGCCCAGGGGCTCGTCGAGCTCGCGCCCGGCGAATCCAGGCTCGCGGTCGTCGGCGAGCGCATCAACCCCACGGGCAAGCCGCGGCTGAAGGAGGCGCTGGCCAGCGGTGCCTACGACCTCGCCGTATCCGAGGCGGTCGCGCAGATCGAGGCCGGCGCCGACATCCTCGACGTCAACGCCGGCGTGCCGGGCATCGACGAGTCCCGTGTGCTGCGCGAACTGACCGAGCGCCTGCAAGCCACCGTATCGGCGCCGCTGCAGCTCGACTCATCCAACTCCGACGCACTCGAGGCCGCCTGCCGCAGCTACGCGGGACGGCCGCTTGTGAACTCCGTCACCGGCAAGGCCGAAAGCCTCGCCACCGTGCTCCCCCTCGCCGCACGCTATGGCGCGACGATCGTCGGCCTCACCCTTGACGAAGCCGGCATCCCGCCGACGGCGGAAGCTCGCCTCGCCATCGCCGAGCGCATCATCGACGCCGCACTCGGGGCGGGGCTGCGCCTCGAGGACATCGCCATCGACTGCCTCGTCATGGCCGCCGCGACCAACCAGCCCGAAATCCCCGAGATCCTCGAAGCCGTGCGTCTGTGCAAGGAGCGCCTTGGCGTGCGCACCGTGCTCGGCGTCTCGAACGTGAGCTTCGGGCTACCCGCCCGTCCGGTGCTCAACGCGAGCTTCCTCACGGCCGCGCTGGCCTGCGGGCTCGACCTGCCCATCATCAACCCGCTCGACGGGCGCTATCGCGACGCCATCGCCGCCTTCAAGATCATCAACGGCCAGGATGCGGGCTGCCTGGGCTACGTCGAGTCGATGCAGGACGCCGTCAGCGCTAACGCAAGCGGCTCCCCCTCGGGCGAAGCGAACGTGAGCGACGAGCCCGCCGCCGTCCTCCATGACGCCATTCTCACCGGCCAGCGCGATACGGCCGCCGAGGCGACGCGCCAGCTGCTCGCCGCCCACGACGCCATCACCATCGCAGGCGACGTCCTGGCCCCCGCCCTCGACGAGGTCGGCCTGCGCTACGACGAGGGCAGCTACTTCCTTCCCCAGCTCATGGCCGCAGCCGAAGCCGCCAAGTCGGCCTTCGACGTGCTCGCCGAGGCAAGCGGTCCCTCCGACGCGACGCAACGCAACTCATTGCCCATCGTGCTCGCCACCGTCGAGGGCGACATTCACGACATCGGGAAGAACATCGTGAAGATGCTGCTCGAGAACTACGGGTTCACGGTCATCGACCTCGGCCGCGACGTGGCGCCCCAGGCCGTGGTGGACGCAGCGCTCGACGCCAACGCCCCGCTCGTGGGCCTCTCCGCGCTCATGACCACGACGCTGCCCGCCATGGAACGCACCATCGCCCTGCTGCGCGCGCAGGCACCCCAAGCCACGATCATGGTGGGTGGGGCCGTGCTCACCGAGGACTATGCCTTGTCATTGGGAGCGGACCACTATGCCGCCGATGCCGCCGCCTCCGTTCGCATCGCCCAGCAGCTCCTTGCGTGATGCGCTCTTGCGCGCCCCGACGCGAACCCTTATCATCGCAGGAAGTGTGAAATCCGGCCGTCGATGCGACCGCTTAGAGAGAAGGATGAGACAATGCTACTCAACCCCGAAAAGGCTCTGGAAACCTCCGCCATGCAGGCAAAGTACGGCTCTCCCGTCACTCCCAAGAAGCGTGGCTTCAAGGAAATCATCCTCACCACGACCGCCGGCTACATCGCCTCGATCGCCGTCATCGCCTGTTTCTTCCTCATCGCCGCCATCGGCGCATAGGCACGGCCCACATAGCATGAAAAAGGGACCCTCCGGGGTCCCTTTTCGTTATGAGACAAATACACAGGGTATTTGTCTCATTTTACCAGCACAGCAGCTCGTAGCCGTCGTCGGTGACGACGATCTGCACCTCCCACTGGGCCGAGGGCGAGCCATCGGCCGTGCGCACGGTCCAGCCGTTCGGATCGTTCATGTCGATCTTCGCCTTGCCCATGTTGACCATGGGCTCGATGGTGAAGCACATGCCGGGCACGAGCACGGGGCCCGTCCCCGCGGCCGCCACGAAGCTCACGAACGGATCCTCGTGGAACTCGAGCCCGATGCCGTGACCGCCGAATTCGGCGACGACGGAGTAGCCCGCATCCGTCGCGACCTTGTTGACCGCCGCGCTCACGTCGCCCAGATGCGCCCACGGCCTCACGGCCGCAAGCCCCGCCTGCACCGCGTCGTAGGTGACGTCGACGAGGCGCCTCTTCTCCTCGTCCACCTCGCCGATGCAGAACATGCGCGACGAGTCCGAGAAGTAACCGTCGAGGATCGTCGACATGTCGACGTTGACGATGTCGCCGCTCTTCAGCACCTCGTTCTCGCTCGGAATGCCGTGGCAGACGACCTCGTTGATCGACGTGCACACGCTCTTGGGGAAGCCCTCGTAGTCGAGGTCGGCGGGAAT
>CATLBX010000162.1 GCA_949879855.1 uncultured Coriobacteriia bacterium | reverse complement strand
GTAATCGTGCACCCAGCGGTCGATCTCCTCGGTGCTCGTGCCCACGTCGATGCGCTCGGCAACGTAGTCGAGGGCGCCGACGTTGACCTTGGCCGATGCCTTGATGCCCTCGATCTCCTCGGGCGTCTTGAGCAGGTCGCGCCCCAGGACGATCTCGCCCGCGTCATGGAGTTCCTGCAGGTGGTGGTCAAACTCGAGGTGGCACTTCTTGTACTTCTTGCCGCTGCCGCACCAGCATTCGTCGTTGCGTCCGGGGCTTTCCAGATTGTCGTACACCTGATTCCTCGCTTGTCTCGTGAGCCGTCCGTGGTCGTTTCGCCCATTGTAGCAGCCAGACAAAAGATGCCAGGCACGTTTTGTCCTTGCTGCCCATGTCATTTCGAGCGAAGCGAACGAAGCGGCATCCCACTGTCATTTCGAGCGAAGCGAACGTAGTGACGCCCACTGTCATTTCGAGCGGAGCGAACAAAGTGAGCGGAGTCGAGAAATCTCGGTCTTGATCCGCGGCAAAAGGGCGAGATTTCTCCACTCCGGCGCTGCGCGCCTTTCGGTCGAAATGACATTCCCCCGCTCACAGCTCGAAGTCGAGGCCGCGACCCGCGAGCGCGCGCTGCAGCTCGAGCAGGTAGCCCGTCATGGCCGCATCCTGCAATGCGCTCACCGCGTCGATGACCGGCAGCAAGGTTTCGCGGTCGAGGTAGCCGAGCTCGACGAGCCCGTCGATGCTGGCGCGGTCGTCGTGGCGCGCGGCTGCGACGCACATCTCGACGAGGTTGTCGCGCAGGATCTGCCCGTACATGCGCCGCGTGTTGTCGCTCAGGAACAACGGGTCGCGCAGTCGCCCGATGATGCGCGTGAGCTGGCCGTACAGGTCGATGGGCGCCATGGACTTCACGTCGTAATCGTGCATGTTGACGACGCACGCGTCGTAGCGCGCGAGCAGCGCCTCGGGGTTGAGGTAGGTCATCGAGTTAAAGCCGCGCACTATTTCGTTGAGGCTGCGGAAGGTGACGGGGAAGTGCAGGTCGATGCCGTCATGTCCCTGGATGGGCTCGACGAAGTCGACGTGGACGTGCTCGATGAGGCAGTTCACGTTGAGGGCGCGGTCCTGGATGTGGCGCACGTTCGTGCCGATGACGAGGGAGGAGAGCTGCGTCGCGTTGCCAAAGGCGAACGGCGCGAGGGTATCGACCTCGCGCGGAATGGTGACGTCGGGCCGGCTCTCGTCGTAGAGCACGACACGCGAGGCACCCGCGTCCGTGCGCTCGCACAGCAGGCCGCCCGTATGATAGAAGCGCGCGCAATTGGGGCTGACCTGCACGTTCGTGAGGGAAGGTCTACCCCCGATGGCGCGGGCACCGGCCGTGACGAGGGCGAGCTTGCCCAGGTGGGCAAAGCCGGCGGGCAGATAGACGCTCTCGAGCGCCGTATCGAAAAACGCCTCATCACCCACGGAGCGAAGTGACTCCGGGAAGCGCACGCGTCGAAGGCTGCGGCAGCCACGGAAGGCCCCATCGCCAATCTCGGCAAGCCCCTCGGGCAGCGTCACCTGCTGCAAGCGCGCCATAGATGCGAACGCGCGGGCGCAGATGACCTCGCAGCCGTTCGCAACCTCGTACTCTACGAGCTCGGGTTCCATCGCCCCCATGAGCACCTGCGTCCCGTTCGCGTACAGCATGCCACAGCCATCGAGCCACAGCGTCCCACCATCCTCGATGACGATCGTCGCATCGTCGCCACCGCACCTCACGCCCGTGCCACGCACGCAATCGCATGCCAGCTGCCGCACGCTTGCGGGCACGCGCAGCTCGGCGATGACGCTTTCCGCGAATGCCTCGTCACCAACCTCGACAAGCCCTTCGTTGAGGGCGACGTTTGCGAGCTCGCGGCAGCGGAAGAACGCGCGCTTCTCGATGCGGCGCAAGCTCGCAGGTGCTATGAACTCCTGGAGCTTCGTGCGCGAGAACGCGTGCGCGCCGATTGTCCGCACGCCTTCAGCAAGCACGACACGGCGCAGATCGGAACAGCACGCGAAGGCCTTGGCGCCAATCTCGACGCAGCCAGCGGGAACTTCGTACTCCTCGACCGGCACGGCGACGGCGGCCAGGCGCATGTCGGCATCGTGCTCGCCTGCAACGGCACGTTCGTAGACGCCTATGCGATCCGTTGCCAAAAACGGGTTACGCGCATCGACACGCACTTCCACGAGCTTGCTGCTCGCGAACGCACCGGGCTCGATGACCCTCGTCCCCACGCCGATGGAAAGACACTTGAGCCCGTCGACCTCGAAGACCTCGGGGCCCAGACGCTCGAGCATGGCGGGCAACACGAGTTCCTCGAGCTTGCGGCACTGGTTCACCCAGCTCGAGTCGAAACGCGTCGTTGCATGGGGCAAGACGAGGCGTCGCAGGTCGCGGCACATCCTGAAAGCCGAAGGGCCGATCTCCTCGATGCTTGGGGCGCAGATGACCTCCTCCACGCCCCCAAGCGATTCGCAGGCACCGGGCCCCAGCTCGAGCACTTGCATACCGCCCAGTTCGCCCGGCACCGCAAGCACGACCACGCCGCCATCGGGCGGCTCACAGCCCGTGATACGGACAAACTCCCCGTCCACGATGACGTACTCCCAGGCCGTGCCATCAATCGTCTCGTGCCGCGACTCGGAGCAGCGCCCGTCCTCACGGGCACGGCGCTCGGCGACCTCGCGGCGCTGCCGGTCCATGACCTCCGCGATGGCGATGATGGCGTCCTGCCCCGTCCTGACCTCCAGATCGCCGAGGTCCAGGTCGTCGGGGGCGGATCGCACGCTGCCGAACATGAGGGTGTCGCCGAAGATTTCCATGTCGTTAATCATAATCCATCTGTCCCGCACGCCGCGCCCATTACCGCTACAATGGCGAACTGAAATCTATCGATGTGCCACGGTGCCTGACCCCTGGCACATCACGTAACCAATTATCGGAGGACCCATGAGCAAGATCGAGATGAAGACCCCGCTTGTCGAGATGGACGGCGACGAGATGACCCGCATCATCTGGTCGTTGATCAAATCCGAGTTGCTCACTCCGCACATCGACCTCAAGACCGAATACTACGACCTGGGCCTCGAGCACCGTGACGCGACCGACGACCAGGTCACCGTGGATGCCGCCGAGGCAACCAAACGTCTGGGCGTCGCCGTAAAATGCGCAACCATTACCCCTAATGCCGCGCGTGTCGAGGAATACGGCCTCAAGCAGATGTGGAAGAGCCCCAACGGCACCATCCGCGCCCTGCTCGATGGCACGGTCTTTCGCGCGCCCATCGTCGTCAAGGGCATCGAGCCCTGCGTGAGCTGCTGGAAGAAGCCCATCACGCTCGCCCGCCATGCCTACGGTGACGTATACAAGAACGCCGAGATGCGCATCGACGGCCCCGGTAGCGTCGAGCTCGTCTTCACGCCCGCCGCTGGTGGCGAGGAAATACGCACCCTGGTGCATGAATTCGCCGGCCCCGGCGTCGTGCAGGGCCAGCACAACCTCGACGCCTCCATCGAGAGCTTCGCGCGCAGCTGCTTCGAGTACGCGCTGTCCACCCACCAGGACCTATGGTTTTCGACGAAGGACACGATCTCGAAGATCTACGACCACCGCTTCAAGGACATCTTCGCCGAGGTCTTCGAGGCTGAATACCGCACACGCTTCGAGCAGACCGGCATCGAGTACTTCTACACGCTCATCGACGACGCGGTCGCCCGCGTCATGAAGTCCGAGGGTGGCTTCATCTGGGCCTGCAAGAACTATGACGGCGACGTGATGAGCGACATGGTGTCGAGCGCCTTCGGCAGACTCGCCATGATGACGAGCGTGCTC
>CATLBX010000161.1 GCA_949879855.1 uncultured Coriobacteriia bacterium | reverse complement strand
CCGTGCCCGTGGGATTGTTGGGCGAGCACAGGTAGATGAGGTCGGCCGCCTGCTCGGGCAGGGCCGGGCAGAAGTCGTTGGCAGCCGTGGTGGGCATGTAGATGATGTCGGTCCAGCCCTGGGCATCCTCGTCGTAATAGCCCGCACGGCCGGCCATGGCGTTGGTGTCGACGTAGACGGGATAGACCGGGTCGCACACGGCCACGCGGTTGTCCATGGCGAAGATGTCGCCGATGTTGCCGCAATCGCTCTTGGCGCCGTCGGAGATGAAGATCTCGTCGACGGCGATGTCGACGCCGCGGGAGGTGAAGTCGCCGGCCACGATGGCCTCGCGGAGGAAGTCGTAGCCCTGCTCGGGGCCGTAGCCGTGGAAGCGCTCGGCGCATGCGAGGTCGTCGACGGCCTCGTGCATGGCCTCGATGACGGCGGGCACGAGCGGACGCGTCACGTCGCCGATGCCCATGCGGATGAGGTCGACCTCCGGATGGGCTGCAGCGAACTCGTTCGTGCGGCGGGCGATTTCGGCAAACAGGTAGCTACCGGGAAGTTTCTGGTAATTCTCGTTGACTGTGGCCACGAGGCGTCCTTTCGTGAGGGTGCTGAAACGTAATCCGTAAGTGTACAACGAAGGACGGGGGTCTGTCCGGTTGCCTTGTGTCATTTCGAGCGAAGCGAACGAAGTGAGCGGAGTCGAGAAATCTCAATCTTGGCGTGCGGCAGAAGGACGAGATTTCTCCATTCCGGGGCTTCGCCCCTCCAGTCGAAATGACAAGGGATGGCGGCGGCTTCGGTCGAAATGACAGGGGAGACGGGCCACACGCCTTTCGGTCGGGACGGCAGGGGAGGCGGCACCATCGTCGTAGTTGTGGCAGAATGGCGCTCATGAGAACACCCGTGACATACGTCCTCGTCCTCGCCCTCGCGGGCGCCTGTGCGCTTGCGGGCTGCACCATGGCCGGCAGCGACGGAGCCGGCCGGGAAGCTGCGGGTGCGACCGGCAAGGCGTCACGGGCCGCCGGGATCGCCGAAGCGCAGCTCGACCGCCTGCAGATCGTGCAGGACCTTCGCGACGAGTTCGACCATGGCGAGAAGGGCGCGCAGCATCAGCGCTACATCGTCTTGCACGACACCGAAAGCGAGGCGGATGCCGCGTCCATAGTCGAGTACTGGGACCAGGCGAACACGGGCGTGGCCGCGCACTTCATCGTCAATCGCGACGGCAGCATCGTGCAGTGCGTGCCGCTTGACCGCATCGCGCATCACGCGGGTTTTGGCGATACGGGCCATAACGCGCTCTATGGCGTGACGGACGAGTCGCGCGATGACAGGGTGGGGACGGTGCCCATCGGCGATGCCATGGCCGACTACGGGATGAACTCGCACTCCATCGGCATCGAGATGGCCCATGCGGCCGGCCAGGACTACCCGGCAGCGCAGCTCGAGGCCGTCGACGGGCTCATCGCCTACATCAACGCCTACTACGGCTTCGAGAGCCGCATCATCGACCACAAGGCCTGGCGCACGGGCAACTCGGACACGAGCCCCGCGTTCGCGGAGTACCTGGCCAACTACCAGGACCACGGCACCCACGACTAGGGGCGGCTGGGCGAAGCGAACGAAGTGGCACCCCGCTGTCATTTCGAGCGTAGCGAACGAAGTGAGCGGAGTCGAGAAATCTCGATTTAGCGTGCGGCAGAAGGACGAGATTTCTCCACTTCGGCGCTGCGCGCCTCCGGTCGAAATGACAGGGGGCGGCTACCACGGCGACTCCGGTCGAAATGACAGGACGCGACGGGTCACTTCCGGATGAGGCATCGAGGACCGGGGCCGATGAGGTCGGTGCGACCGGCCTTGACGAGCGCCTCGCGCACGAGCTTGCGGTTCTTGGGGTTGCGGTACTGGATGAGCGCGCGCTGCATCGCCTTTTCATGCGGGGACTTGGCGACGTAGACGGGCTCCATGGTGCGCGGATCGAGCCCCGTGAAGTACATGCAGGTCGAGACCGTCGAGGGCGTGGGATAGAAGTCCTGGACCTGCTCGGGGTTATAGCCCATGTCACGCACGAATTCGGCGAGCTCGACGGCATCTTCGAGCGTCGCGCCGGGGTGCGAGGACATGAGATAGGCAACGAGATACTGTTTGAGGCCGAACTTCTTGGTGAGTCGCTTGAATTCGGCGTCGAAGCGCTTGAAGACGCCGATGGGCGGCTTGCCCATGACCTCGAGCACCGCGTCTGACGCATGCTCGGGCGCGACCCTGAGCTGCCCGCTCACATGGTGCCTGACGAGTTCGTGCATGAAGCTCGGGTCATCGTCGAGCATCATGTAGTCAAAACGCAACCCACTGCGTATAAAGACCTTCTTGACACCGGGCAGGCCCCGCAGCTTGCGTAGCAGGGTGAGGTAATCCTCGTGGGTGACCCGCAGGCTCTTGCAGGGCGTGGGCGATAGGCAGCGTTTGCCCACGCAGGCACCGCTCTTGAGCTGCTTGGCGCAGGCGGGCACGCGGAAGTTGGCCGTGGGACCGCCCACGTCGTGGATGTAGCCTTTGAAGGCGGGGTCTTCGGTCATGAGCCGGGCCTCGGCGAGGATGGAGTCGTGGCTGCGCGCCTGGATGATGCGGCCCTGGTGGAAGTTGAGCGCGCAAAACGAGCAGTCGCCCATGCAACCGCGGTTGCTCGTGAGCGAGAACCTAACCTCGGCAAGGGCGGGCACGCCACCGGCACGCGCGTAGGACGGGTGCGCGTCACGGGCGTAGGGCAGCGCGTAGACGGCGTCCATTTCGGCCATGGACAGGGGCTTGGACGGCGGGTTTTCCACGACGAAGACGTCATGGGGATATTCCTCGACGAGGATGTGCGCGGAAAAGGGATCGAGGTTCTCGCATTGCTTCGCGAAACTCGTTGCGTATTCCCGTGGGTTGGCTTGCATCGCCTCGAAACTTGGCAGAATGATGGCGTCATCGGGCAGATGCGCGATGGAACGCGCCTTGTACACGGTGCCGTCAATGAAGCTCAAATCGTGCACCGATAGGCCGCTGGCCAGGGCGTCCGCAATCTCGATGATGGAGCGCTCGCCCATGCCGTAGGAGATGAGGTCGGCGCCCGAATCGAGCAGGATGGAGCGTTTGAGGGAATCCGACCAGTAGTCGTAATGGGCCAGGCGGCGCAGGCTCGCCTCGATGCCGCCCAGGATGATGGGCGTCTTCTTGTACGTGCGGCGGATGAGGTTGCCGTAGACGACGCAGGCGTGATCGGGGCGCAGGCCCGCGACCCCGCCGGGGGAGTACGCGTCCGAACGGCGGCGCTTCTTGGCGACCGTGTAGTGGTTGACCATGGAGTCCATATTGCCGGCCGAGACGAGGAAGCCGAGGCGCGGCTCGCCGAGGACGGTGACCGATGCCGGGTCGCGCCAATCGGGCTGGGCGATGATGCCCACCTTGTACCCCTGCGATTCCAGCACGCGGCTGATGATGGCCGTGCCGAACGAGGGATGGTCTACGTAGGCGTCGCCGCTCACGTAGACGAAGTCCACCTCATCCCAGCCGCGCGCCTTCGCGGCGGCGCGGCTCATGGGAAGGAAGGCGGTGGCGTCCGGCACGCTACTGCCCGGCACCAGCAGCTGCTGCCTCGTCGGCCACATGGACGGTGGCCTGGTCGAGGGCGAAGCGGTTGGCCTTCATGCGCTCGGCCGTCTCGCGCAGGGCGAAGCCGCGCCCGCTCGGCTCGAACTGCTGGCGCGTCTGGCGCGGGTCGGCGCCTGGGTTCATGGCCGAGCAAGCCGCCAGTATGTCATCGTCGTTCAGGCTCAGGTTCTCGTGACGGAACACGGCGTCGAGGGCGAAGCCCTGCACGAGCACCTCGCGTATCTGCATCATGAGCATCATGCCGAACTGCTG
>CATLBX010000160.1 GCA_949879855.1 uncultured Coriobacteriia bacterium | reverse complement strand
GTCGAAGGGCGGGTTGCGCAGCTCAAAGCTACGCTTGGCGAACTCCTCCCAGCTATGGAAGGGGAAGCAGAACTCGAGCAGGTTCATGCCGTCGATGCCCGCCTCGTCGAAACGGCGCATCCATTCGCGCATCGCGTCTTCGGTACCGGGGATGATGGGCATCTCGACCATGACGGAGGGGATGTACTCGGTTGCCATGGCCATGTTGGCGAGCACGCGCTCGCGTTGTTCGTCGGTGTCGTCCTGCTTGATGGAGAAACGGATTTCGTCAAGGCCCGCGTCACGGAGCCGGGTGGCCATTTCTTCCGTGAGCAGGTCTCCCGAGGTGTACATGCGCTTGTGGGCGCCCCCGAAGAGCTCGTGGGCACGGGCGAGGAAGGCGAGCGTGTCATCGAAGTTGAGGAGCGGTTCCCCGCCGGTCAGGCCCACGACGGCCATCTTTCCGCCCGTCTTTTGGGCAGCTTGTTGCATGACCTCTTCCCACGGACAGCCCTCCTCGACGAAGGTGTCGTAGTCGGCGAGGTTGTAATTGAAACAGAAGTAGCAGTCGCGGTGGCACTTGAAGGTGGTCGAGAAGGTCTCGCTGCCGTTTGCGCCGGTACATTCGACGCAGGCCGGCGACAGCCACCCCACGCGTATGCTGGCGCCCGCGTTGCGCATCTCGGCTCCCCGTTTGGCGAGCTCGGTGCGCAGTTCGGCGATGACGGCGTCCCGGGCGTGGGCCTCGGCAAAGGCAAGGCCCTTTTCGCGCAGGGCGGCGACGTAGTTTTCCTCGGTACGCTCGAAGGCGCGCAGGGCGCTTTGCAAGGACTGGTTGTTCATGGGGCGTCACATCCAAATCGACGGTTTTTCCATTGGCGATTATAGGGCCATCGCAGGGTGGCGTGGCGTGGGAAGTGCCGATATACTGTACGAGTTCGCGCCTGGGAGGGATGCGAAGATGTCCGCCCCGTTCACGGGTGGGCAGGGGAGCCGCGGGCTACGCGGCTTCTCTCGTATAGGCGCGGGTCTTCTGGAGGGTTGACCCGCACGAACAGGGGGAGTTACATGAAACCGTACAAGACCGTGTTTTACAGCTTCTGCGTGGGCGGCGTTCTTGCGCTCATCGCACAGGCAATTCTGTCGTTCTGGCAGTTCGCGCTGACCGGCACGCCCATGGAGTTCTTCACGGGCGGCGCCACGCTCGTGTCCATGGGCCTCATCGGCTGCGTGCTCGGCGGCTTCGCATGCTATCAGTACGTCGAGGAGTGGGCGACGTTTGGCGCCCTGTTGCCTTTCTCCGGCTTTGCCATGGCGGTGGGCATGAAGGGCGTTGGTCCGTGGACCAAGGAGAACGCCTCCATGGGCAAGTGCATCTGGAATTGCGTGTGGTTCGTCATCTGGTTCAACGTCGTGTTCATGCTCGTATGCGTCATCATCGGCTACGTGTGCGGCATGATGGGCGTCCAGCCCGGCCAGAACCTTGGCGTTGCCAAGACGGAGGGCGGCATGCTCTTCTTCAACGCGTTGTGGGTCGGCGGTCTGCTTGCCGCGGCCTTCCAGGTCCTCTACATCGTTTGCAAGTCCATTAGCCCCAAGGTCAAGCCGCTCCACATCCTGATGACGGCATGGATGGTGGGTGCGATTCTCGCACCCTTCGGCATCTCCGGCGCGCTCGCGAACTTCGCCGGCCAGGGCTTCTCGGTCATGATCACCGTTGGTGGCTACAACACCTACAACATCGGCATGGACCTGTTCCTCGGTGGCGAGCACGCCATCGCCGGCCTGGTCCACCTGGGCTCCTTCGCCCTGGCCGTGTGCGGCCTGGCGCTCACCGCGCTCTTCACCTTCTGGATCTACAACGCCATCTTCGGTCGCAAGCCCATCAACGAGGTGCACGCCGAGAAGGCGCTCAACTCCCTCGAGGAGCTTGGCTATGATGCGTCGATGATCAAGGTCGCCAAGGTCGAGGAGCACGACGGCTTCGATGACGATGTCGACGGCACGCCCGTGGGCACGGCCGAAGCGGTGGCCATCGGAGATGCCGAGGTCGACGTCGTGGTCGTTGAGGAAAGCGACAATAAGTAATCGCTAGCCTTTGGCTTTGATTCAAGCGACGAGGGCACCCGCAATTCCTCCAAGACCTTAGTCGGAATTGTCGGGTCCCTCGTCGCTTTTGCGTTGTCGCAGCGGGTCCGAACATAACGAGGACGGCACTATTAGGCAACCCATTGAGTATTGATTAACCTCCCCCGACCTTTCCAATGAGGGAGGGGGAATAGCAAACGGCCGGTCATATACATATGACCGGCCGTTTTCTACCTATGATAGTAGGCGCGGCGTTCGAACACCGGCTCGCAGCAGACGTTGATGCCGAGCTTCGAGTAGGTCTTCTCGTCGATGGACGAGATGATGACCGAGAAGTAGGCGTCGCAGCCGCGCAGGGCCTCCGTTGCGTCTATGGCCTTCTGGGCCAGGGGGTCTGTGGCCGAGCTGATGGAAAGGGCAATAAGTGTCTCATCTGAGTGGAGACGCGGGTTGATGCTGTGCAGATGCTCGGTCTTGAGGTGGCAGATGGGCTCGAGCGCCGCGTCGCTCACGATGTAGGTGCTGTCATCGATGCCGGCCACGACCTTGAGTGCATTGAGCAGGAGCGAGGACGCGGCTCCAAGGAGCTCCGAGGTCTTCCCGGTCACGAGCGTGCCGTCGGGAAGCACCATGGCGCCTGCAGGCAGCCCTGATGCGTCCGCCTTCTCGAGGGCGGCCTGGTGGGCGGGGGAGAGGTTGACGTCGACGCCCGCGTCCTTCATGAGGAGCTCGAGCTTGCCGACTTCTTCCTTGCCCGTGCCGGCCCGTGCGAGCTGTTCACGTGCGCGGAAGTAGCGCCGCACGACCTCGTTACGGGCGGCATCGCTGCAGACTTCATCATCGCAGATGCAGTTGCCCACCATGTTCACGCCCATATCGGTGGGGGATTGGTAGGGACTTTCGCCCAGGATGCTCTCCATCATGGCCTTGAGTACGGGAAACGTCTCGACGTCGCGGTTGTAGTTGATGGCGATGTCTCCATAGGCCTCGAGATGGAAGGGGTCGATGATGTTGTTGTCCTCAAGATCGGCCGTGGCAGCCTCGTAGGCGATGTTGACCGGGTGCTTGAGCGGGAGATTCCAGACGGGGAAGGTCTCGAACTTGGCATATCCGCAGGTCACGCCATGCATGTTTTCATGGTAGAGCTGCGACAGGCAGGTGGCGAGCTTGCCGGAGCCAGGACCGGGGGCCGTGACGACCACGAGCGGGCGCTCGGTCATGATGTAGTCGTTCTTCCCAAAGCCCTCATCACTAACTATATGGTCTATATCTGACGGATAACGGTCGATGACGTAGTGGCGGTAGCATTTGATGCCCATGGACTCTAGACGGCGCTGGTAGGCCTCTGCGTGGGGCTGGCCGGTGAAGTGGGTGATGACGACGCCACCCACGAGAAGCCCCATTTCGCGATATACGTCCATGAGACGCAAGACATCCTCGGAATAGGCGATGCCGATGTCCGAGCGATGCTTGTTGCCCTCTATATGGTTCGCGTTGATCGCGATGATGACCTCTGCGTCATCGGCCAGGGTCATGAGCATGCGAACCTTGGAATCGGGCTCGAAACCGGGAAGCACGCGCGAGGCATGGTAATCATCGAAGAGCTTGCCGCCGAATTCGAGGTAGAGCTTGCCGCCAAATTGAGCAATGCGTTCCCTAATGCGGACAGCCTGCATTTCGATGTACATATCGTTATCGAACCCTACGCGCATGCCATACAACCCTTCTCCTCGAGCGTTTCCCCCATCATACATGAGAGGCGTGACATGAAAGAAGATGTGAGGACGGGAATCGGGGGACAGACCCCGGAATCGGGGGATGCGACAGGGAGACGGTCCCCATGGGTCATTTTTGCGACACGTGGGGAGCGCCCCTCCGAC
>CATLBX010000159.1 GCA_949879855.1 uncultured Coriobacteriia bacterium | reverse complement strand
CGGAAGAAGGCGGCAAGGGCGATCGAGGCCGTCGGCTGCGCGATCGTCGCCGCAGGCGGCGGCACCACCGCGCTATGTGCCGCCACGCAGCAGGCATATGCAGCACAGGGGGCCGGGTCGATCCTGGGCTCCATGATGGCGCTGGTTCAAGGCGGTCTGCAGTTCGGCGGCGCGATCGTGTTCGGAATCGGACTGATCATCCTCGCGGTCAACATCCGCGGCGACTCCCCCGGCGGCGCCCCGCTCATCGGCGCCATCTCCATGATGGTCATCGGCGCGGCGCTCTTCGTCGTCGGCACCTACTGGGGCGGCCTGGACACCAACTGGGCTGACCAGACGATCGGTTAGGGGCTGCCATGACGACGGCCCATACCAGATCGAGGAAGCGCCAGCTGTCGGCGAGCGCGGCCATGGCCGCGCTCGGCGCCACGGTCCTCTCGCAGGCGTTCGTCCCCCGCGCCTATGCGGGCGACTTGCTCCAGGGCGTGATGAGCTTGCTCGGCGGGGCGCTGTCGTTCGGCGGCGCGATCATGCTCGGGCTAGGACTAATCATGCTCGCCGTGCAGCTCAGATTCGATAACGCCAGCGGTGGTCAGCTCATGGCGGCCATCGGAATGATGATCCTGGGCGTTCTGATGATCGCCTTCAAGGGCATCGTCGGCTACGCGGGTTAGGAGGCAGACGTGCTGAGCGTACATGTCCAATCCGTGCTGGGCAAAGAGTCCCTTCTCGTCGACGAGGAAATCCCGAAAGCGACCTTGAGGCAGAGGCTGGCGCATCTCCTAGACCTGCATCGCGAGGTCAGCGCCAAGCGACACCAGATGACCCGCGCGCGACGCGAGGGCGGTTCGCGCAAGCGCGTGAGCTTCGCGGAGGCCTACGTCGAGCTCCAGCTCGACTACATCACGCGCGTCATCGGCAATCCAGAAAGTCCCATGGTTGCCGAGCTTCCCCATATATGCCGGACCGATGCCATCGCGAAAGGAGAGCAAGCATGCTAAGTGTGCCAATCCAGGAAAACGTGCTCGACATCGAGCCGAAGTTCGGACCGTTCACCGCCCGCCAGATCATCACCATCGTCATCGGCCTCGGCCTTGCCGTCGGCATCGGCGTCTGGACATGGTTCGTGCTCGGGATTCCGGTCTCGTCCATGAACTGGCTCATCTACCTCGTCGCAATCCCCACTGCGCTCATCGGATTCGTCCGCCCCTACGGCATGAAGTTCGAGCAGTTCTTCCCGCGCTGGCTCTCGTTCGAGACAGAGGACCAGAAGGTCTGCTACTCGAGCTCCGTTGCATTGATGGATCGCGACGAACCCAAGGAAACCCTCGAACGCAAGGCAATGACAAAGAAAGCATCGCGCAAGGACTCGGAGGAGTGGCTGTGGCCTTCCTGCGAGCTCTTGAGCCCAACGAAGATCGTGATCGGAGGACCCGAACATGCCATCGAAAAGCGCAGATAAGAAGGCCGAGAAGAAGGCGCTGAAAGCCGAGAAGAAGCGCATCAAGAAGCGCTCGCGCGAGGTCGCGAATAAGACCGAGAAGGCGCCGGCGACTCTAGAGAGCCGCATCGCCGCGAATGACAAGAGCACGAAGAGCCGACGCAAGGCGGAAAAGCTCGCCAGGCGCAAGGCCAAGGACATCTACTCGCTTCTCGGATGGAAGAAGATGTACGTCGACGGCATCTGCCTCGTCGAGGACGGGCTGTATTCCGAGACGGTCGAGTTCACCGACGTGAGCTACCAGAGCGCACGAGCAGATCGCCAGGATGCGATCTTCAACGTGCTCAGCGCGCTCGTGAACTTCTTCGGCCCGGACGTGCACGTGCAGTACATGGTGGTAAACACCCCCCTTCCCGACGCAGAGGTCGGACGCCGCCAGTTCGTGGACGTCGCCGAAGACAACCCCATGCATCCCTATGCGGAAGAGTACAACCACATACTCAACGCCAAGATCCAGGAGGGCGTGAGCAACATCCGCCGCGGCCTCTACATCACGTACTCGGTCGAGGAATCCGACATGGCGCGCGCCGTGCAGTCGCTCGCCCACATCCGCAACCAGGTGATCTCCTCGTTCAACTCAATCGGCTCGAAGGCCCACAAGCTGGGTGGCCAGGAGCGCCTCGAGCTCATCTGGTCGATCCTGCATCCCGGCGAGGAGCCGGAGTTCGATCTGGTCCGCGACATCACGCTGGGCGATGGGATGATGACGGACAAGGACCTCGTCGCACCCATGGCCATCGACTTCAAGCCCGAGGAGCAGACGTTTCTCGACGGCCTCCTGCATCCAGGAGCCGACTTCGTTCTCGATTCGGGCTGGTGGGGTCAGGTTCTCGCCATCCAGAGCTTTGGCAGCGAGTTGTCCGACAACGCGATCTCGTCGATCGTGGACCTCCCCATCCCCATGGTGATGACGTGGCACATTCATGGCTGGGACAAGTCCGAGTCGATTCGCAAGGTGCGCAACGCGGACGCGTGGATCGACAAGGAGATCATGACCGAGCAGCAGAAGAACGCAAAGCGCGGCATCGACTCGTCGCTCGTCACCCCATCTCTTCGCCACAGGAAAGACGAGACCGAGGAGGTCCTCGACCAGATACTGAACAACAACCAGCGCATCTACGAGTACACGGGGCTGGTCTACGTCTACGCGAAGAGCCGGGACGAGATCCTGGACGCGGCCATGCAGGTAATCAGGACGGCACGCCAGAGCTCGCTTGTCATCAAGAAGCTCCCCTTCAGGCAGAAGGAGGGCATAAACAGCGTCCTTCCCCTCGCGAACAACCACATCGACCTCAAGCGCACGCTCACCACCGCGCAATGCGCGATCCAGGTCCCGTTCGCCACCCAGGAGCTCAACGACGAGGGCGGCATCTTCATGGGCCAGAACAAGCTATCTAACAACCTCGTCATCGAGGACCGCAAGGGGCTCTCCTCCCCCATGGGATTCATCGCGGGCAAGCCGGGCAGCGGCAAGTCGTTCATCGTCAAGCAGGAGATGGCGGGCATCATGATGCTCACGAGCCGCTCCAGGGCGGCATCCACCTGCCCGTCGTGCCGCCGTCCACTGGCAGGCGCCACCGAGGCGTGCCCGCACTGTTCCGAGCCGCTATACAGCGACCAGATCTTCATCATCGACCCGGCATGCGAGTACTCCCCGCTCACAAATGCCTTCGGCGGCGTCTTCTTCGAGATGGCGCCCGACACCTCGACCTACCTCAACGTGTTCGACCGAAGCGATGTCGGCGACATGGGAAGCCAATCGCAGCTCGCCTTCAAGATCGATGCCATCCTCGCCATGATGGCGGCCACCATGGGCGAGGGAAACGAGGGACTCTCCGAAGCGGAGAAGAGCATCATCAGCCGCGTCGTACAGCTCGCCTACGAGCAATCCCCCGCCGGCAGCGACCCAACGCTCGGGACATTCTACGAGATCATGCTCAGGCAGCCGGAGCCCGAGGCAAGGGACGTCGCGCTGCGCTTCGAGCGCTACGTGACCGGCGCGATGGGCTTCTTCAACAACAAGTCCAACATCAGCCTTGACAAGCGAATCGTCAACATCGGCTTCCTCGGGCTCTCCGAGTCCGCCCGCGCCTTCGGCATGATCTCGGCACTCGAGGCCGTCCGCAACAGGATGTACCATAACTTCGAGCGGGGCATCACGACCTGGATCTTCATCGACGAGGTCCAGTCCATGTTCTCCCATCCAGCCATCATCACCTACTTCAGCAAGTTCTGGGCCGAGGGCCGCAAGTTCGGCCTGATCGCGACGGGCATCACGCAGAACTCGACGCGCATGCTCGTGCATCCGGACGCGGCGACCCTCATCCACAACTCGGACCACATCATGCTGCTCAAGCAGTCCCCCGTCGACCGCGAGAAGTGGGCCCAGCTGCTCGGCTTGTCCGCGCAGGAACAGCGCTTCATCGACGAGTCCACGCCGGCAGGCGACGGCCTGCTC
>CATLBX010000158.1 GCA_949879855.1 uncultured Coriobacteriia bacterium | reverse complement strand
GTCGTGGGGTTCGACGGCGTCGGGTCAACCGGAGCCTGCGGCGTCAGCGGCTGGTCCGGATCACCGGGCGTGCCGGGATCCTGCGGATCGCTCGGCGGAGGCGTGGGGCCCGGCTCCTCGGGATCTTCGTCCCTGGGCGGCTGGGGATTCGCGTTGAAGAAGGTCACCGCGGCGTTGCCGTCGTCAAACTTGAGAAGCGCGCCGGCGTTCTTGCCCGTCGTGCCCTTCTGGATCAGGGCGTCGAACTGCTGCTCCTGGGCCGTGGTGGCGGAGTAGATGTTCGCATAGGCCACGTGGGCGAGGTAGAACTTCTTGCTCAGCTCCTCGTCCAGGGCAAGCTCGTTGACGACGATGAGCTCGTCGGCATCCATCGACGTCGACGGGATACCCGTGAAGGTCATGGTCTCGTCATCCTTGAGCGTGAAGTACACCGCATGGTCATCGCCCACGATGTACTCGGTCGTGGAAACGACCTTGCCCTCGTAGGTGGTGACCGTGCCCGTGATGACGGAGCCGCTGATCAAATCACCCTCGGCGCCAATGGTCTCGGGCGAGATGATGGCCTCGAAGGGGAAGCGCTCGCCATTGTACGTGGTGTCCTGCACGAGGCTCTTGGTCACGCTAAAGCTCTTCGTGATGTCCTCGGGCTCGACGGGATACGCGGGCTCCTCGGGAATCCTGGCGTTCACGAACTTGACGCGCGTGTCGCCGTCGGCGGTCAGCTGGCCGTAGGTGCCCGCGGGCTTCAGCATATCGGCGACCTTGTCCTCGGTGGCATCGAGACGCGTGTCCTTGGCAAGCTCGACGTACTTGAACTCGTAGCCCTCGACGGGGTTGCCCTTGGCGTCGACCGCCCCGAGCTCGTTGACGATGAACTTGCCGGACGGCGTGTCGAGGTCAACGTAGGGCAGCTTGGGGAAGCTGATGCTCTCGCCCGCCTTGAGCGAGAACTTGATCGTGTTGTCGGCGACCTTGTACGTCGCGGACTGGACGCTGCCGTTGGCGCCGTAGGTGATGCCCTCGACCTCCGTGCCCTCCTCGAGGGTATTGGGTGTGCCCTTGAAGGAAGGCGAGCTGATCAGCTCGAAGTTGAAGATGGTGCCATCCGGCTGAACCGCATCCTCGAGTGCCTTGGAGACGGTAATCGCGGCGTAGTCCACGCCACCGGCAGGCGGCAGCGGCTCGTCCGGCACGGGATCCTTCTGCTTGTTGTAGACCGTCGCGAGGGTCATGCCCTCGGGGATGGTCTGCCCTGCCGTTCCCTTGCCGACGAGACCCGCAACAGCCGCGCCACTCCATGCGGCCCCCTCGACCAGGTCGGCCTTCGAATAGCTGTAGCCATATTCGGTCAGGGCCTCGCCCTCGAGCTCGTTGACGATGAACTTGCCCGCATCGCCATCGGCACGGGAGAAGGGCATCTTCGGGAACTCGATGCGCTGGCCGGCCTTGAGCTTGAAGGTGATCCTCTGGTTCTCCATGGTGTAGGTATTAAGAGCCTGCGTGCCATCGGCATCGTAGGTGATGCCATCGACCACCGTATCGGCAACCGCGAACTTCGTGCCAATTTGCTCTGGCGAAATGATGAGCTCGAACTCGAAGTCGGTGTTGTCGGCCACGGCGTCATCGCCCTCAAGGGCCTTGGCAATGGCCAGCGACTTGAAGGAGGGCGTCATCTTGTTGAGGAAGAGCACCTCGGTGGCGTGATTCACGTATGCCTGCTCATACTCGGCCCAATTGGGCGTGATGACCTTGCCGTTCTCTACGCCATAGTAACCCGAATTACCGGTGTTCCACTTGTTCTGGGGATCCTCAACTATGTTTCCGGCGCGGTCATACCATACGTTGCCCTTATTGCTATCCCAATAGTAGAAATACCAGTTCGCGGTGTCTGCGTTGGCGTCCCTATTGAAATAGACATACACGCGCTCATCGGCGCGAACATTGGGATTGGTCACAACGTTGTCGTCTGCATCGTAATAGACATAGACAGGCTTCGAGGAATACGCGTCTTCGGCATCGACCTCATTGCCGTCTGCATCATGATACGTGTAGAGGTATTCCTTGTATGAATCGTACAGCGCCTTGGCGAGCGTGCCGGTGTTGGTAACGACATCGGTATAGGCCTTGTCCGTGGTCTCATACTGCGCGCCGTCGGTGACCAGCACCTTGGAGAAGCCGTAACCGGCCTGTGCGGCAGCGCTGTCATCGCCGATAAGCTCGTTGACGACGAAGCCGCAGTCCGCGTCTTTGTGGGCGAAGGGCATGTTCTCGAACACGATGCGCTGACCGGCCTTGAGCGAGAAGTTGACCTTGTGGTCCTGTATCGCGACGTTGACCTTGCCGGGGGTGGGGATGCCGTCCCATTCCGTCGCGGCGGCCATGCCATTGATGAAGTACTTGTCGCTCTCGCCCTTCACGGCCTGCGCGAGCGCGAGAGTCGCCTTGCCGTCCGCGTCATAGGTGACGTCATAGACGGTGCCCGTGACGGAAGTCACCGCGGAGCTGCCCTTGTCGATCTGGTTGTGCCTGTCGTTGGCGTACTGGGGTGAGACGATGAGCTCGTACTCGAACAGCGTGTCGCCAGAGGGCTCTGTTCCCGGCTCGAGCTGCTTCTCGACGGAAACCGGCTTTTGCATGGGGCTGTAGCTACTGTCCTCGTAGCCGTTTGCCACCGTGGCATAGAGCATGACCAGGCCAGCCAATACGGCCATGACCAGCACTATGACCAGGGGAAGTGCCCGCTTCTTGGTGGGTGCCACCGCACCGCTGCTCGTATTACCCATACGCCACCACCTTCTCGCTTTCCGAAGGAGCGGATGGAGAGTTGCGCGTTTTGAGCGCCCCTGCCATCCAGGTTCGTTCCAACACCATGCCATTATCCCCGCTCAGGGCAAAGATAACGACAGTAATTCCAAGATAAATATTATAAGCGAGAGTTAACCGCGTTGGCAAGTTCGCCGAGCCTGCCACTGAGGTACGGACCGGGGCAAATCGTCTGGTCGTTGAACATGTTGTGGGTCGTCAGCGTCCCGTTATCATCGCCCGTGTAGGTGAACTCCGTGATGCCGTTGCGCTCGCAGATGTCGACGATGAGCTCGACGAGCTTATCGAAGGCCGCGTCGCTCACGTGCCAATCACCGCCCACCTGGTCATTCGCCACCTCGATGGTGACGGCACGCTCGTCGTTGTCGCGGTTGCTCGATGTCCAGGCGCGATTCTTCTCCTCGACGTAGAGGGCGACGTTGCCCGCGCTGTCGATGGCGTAATGAGAGGACGCTCTCCTGTCACGATTGGCAAACCTGTTTCCAAGTTCCTCGAGCGAAAGGTCGCCAGCCATATGGTGAACGGTAATCCTGGTGATTGGCTCCTCGCGCGGAAAGTCGGCATTGGGGCTGAGGAAAACGTAGTCCGTCAGCGAGCTGTTCTCGGCGATGACGTCCGCCTGCTCCTCGGCCGTGAGCACCCGGCCCACGTTATCGGGCAGCGAGCGGTATTCCACGAGACACAGCACGCCCACCGCGACCACGAGCACGAGAAAACCCGCGAGCAAGGCGGGCGCCACGAAGCCCATGCGCTTGGAAGCGGCTCGTTCGTTGGTGTCGCTATGCGTATCGCCCATGGCCTCGTCCCTCCCCTAGAATCCCATCGCGATGCATGCAGCGAGTGCCCCGAAGGCAAGTGCGCCCATGACGGCCAGCAGCTTGACCGGCACGCCGTAGAGCAGCGCGCCCGTCGTGCGCGGAGAACCCGCCGTCACCATCAGAAACGACGCGGTCACCGGGAAGAAGAAGCTCGTATCAAGCATGTTGTGAACGATGAAGGCCACGAACGCGCCCCGTTGCGCGGGGTCGCGGCGCTTGACGAAGAAGCGCACGACGATGACCAGCAGCATGAGCGCGGCGACGATGCCCAGCTCGACGGCGACGTGCAGCAGGCTGTTGTGGATGTGCCAGGTGTTGAAGTACAGGTCGCCGTC
>CATLBX010000157.1 GCA_949879855.1 uncultured Coriobacteriia bacterium | reverse complement strand
CGTGGTCTGACGAGCCCGATCGCCGCCATGCCGACGCCGCCAAGAAACACGCCGAGCGCCATGAACCAGGGGCAGGGAAAGCGGTCCCCGAGCCAGCCGAAGAGCGGCTGGATGATGCCGGAGGCGATGTTGGAGGCGAAGAGCAGCATCGTCGCCTCGAGATAGCTGTAGCCGGCTCCGACGACGAGGAAGGGGAGGATGGCCGAGAGCGCGCCCTGGTTTATGTCGGCGCAGAGGTGGCCGACCATCGTGAGGTAGTTTGCGAGCCTGTCGCCCTGGATGCGGGATGGAATGTCGCTGCGTGTGTTCGTCATGGAACCAGAATAAGACAAATACCCTGTGTATTTGTCTCGTTTTATGCCGGATCGGCGGAATTGAGGCGCAGGGCGCAGGCCTGGAGCTCGTCGGCCAGCGCCGCCGTGATGGGTTCGGAAAGCTCCTCGCCCGCCTGCAGGGCCTCGTCGAGGGCGAGCATGCGACGCACGAACGCCTCGTTGTTCGCATCGAACATGCGCAGGCGCCGTGCGGCTTCGAGGCCGGCGTCGATGTCGTTGGATTGCGCGACGCGGCGCAGGTGCAGTATCACGAGGTTGACCGATCCGTGAAATCGGCGTTCTATGGGGACTTCGGCTTGCGGCATGGAGGGCTCCCTAGTCGAGCAACGCGTCGATCTTGGCGACCTTGGCGGTTATCGTGTCCGTGTGGCCGGGACGGATGTCGGCCTTGAGGACGACTTCGGTGCGGATGCCGCGATCGGCCAGCACGAAGGTCGCGTCCTTCACGACTTGCATGACCTCGTCGTATTCGCCTTCGATTTCGGTGAACATGGAGGTGGTGCGGCAGGGGAGGCCCGATGCGCGGATGACGCGCACGACCTCGGCGACGTATTCGGCCAGCTCCTCGCCCTCGCCGAAGGGCGCGATGGCGACGGCCACGAGCGTGTTCATGCTAGGCCTCCTCGATGACGAGCGGATTGGCGGCGATGCTTTTCGGCGTGGCGCGGTAGAGCTCGTCGAGGAAGGCGACCTTGAAGCTGCCGGGTGCGTCCGTTGTCGATGCGGCCCGGGTCGCGGCGCAGTTGAAGGCGGCGCTGCCGGCAAGGGCGGCGACGAGGGGCGAGGCACCGGCGGCGTAGACCGCGATGACGCCACCGAGGGCGCAGCCGAAGCCGGTCACCTTCTCCATGAGGGGCGACCCTCCCCGCGAATATGCAACGAGTTGTCCATCTGTGACGAGATCAATGGGGCCGGACACGGCAACGGCGCCTTGAATGTGACGTGCGAGCGCGATGGCCGCCTGACGGGCGGATTCGACGTCATCGGTCGAGTCGACGCCCTTAACGCCACTTGTTGCATAATCATCGACGAGGCCCCAGGCGGTTGCGAGGGCGATGGCCTCGGAGGAATTGCAACGGACGATGGTCGGCGTCATGGAGCGCATGGATTCGATGACGCGCGTGCGCAGCGCACCCAGGCCGATGCCCACCGGGTCGAGCACCCAGGGCGTGCCCTGCTCGCATAGGACCGATGCGGCATGGCCCATCGCCTCCCCGTGGGAGGGGAGCATGGTCCCGAGGTTGACGTAGAACGAACCGGACATGGCGGCAAGGGCCTCGCCCTCGTCGGGCAGGTAGACCATGGCGGCCGAACCGCCCGCGGCGAGCTGCGCGTTGGCGACGAAGTCGATGGTCACGAAGTTCGTGATGGAACCGGCCAGGGGCGTCGTCTCGCGTGCCGTGCGCACGGCCGCGGCGATGTCGTCTCGGAGCTGGTCGATGGGTGCCATGGGGAGATCCTGTCTGCGTGGGAACGTGGAGCTTCATTGTAGCGCACGTGACGGGGGCGCAGGAGAGCACGAAGGTCCTGTCATTTCGAGCGCAGCGAACGAAGTGAGCGCAGTCGAGAAATCTCGGTCTTGCACCGCGGCTGAAGGGCGAGATTTCTCCACTACGCGGCCTGGCGGCCGCTCCGGTCGAAATGACAGGGAAGAGTTGTGACGGGTGGGGTAAGATGAAGGTATGGAAGACGAGGCGACATACGAGTACCCGTTCTTTTCGCACCGGGCATGCGCGTACTTTCCGTGTCATGAGGGGGTTGACACGAACGAGTTCAACTGCTTGTTCTGCTACTGCCCACTCTATGCGCTCGGGCCGTGCTGCGGAGGCGATTTCAGTTACACCGAAGATGGCGTCAAGGATTGCTCGGCATGCACGCTTCCACACGAAAAAGACGCCGGTACGCGGCTTGTGATGGAGCACTTCGACGAGCTCAAGGAGCTAGCGAAAAAGCGCTAGAAACGTCGTTTGTCATTCGGCAAAAGATAATAAACGCACACCGATTTCTTTTGAGTATTTGCGCTTGCTAACACACTAATTATTAAACTGATAGACATGGATGTAGCAGGGAGGACAGAGAATACGCTGCAACCGAGCGAGCACTCGGACGCTCTCGAGCGCTTTCTTTCGTCCGACGAGGGCGGTGGGTCCGGATATGGCGTCGCCACATACGTGAGCGCGAGGCTTGCGACCTGTCGCATCTACAATCTCGAGAACAACGAGCTATGCGGCACGCTGGAACTGCCGGGAGAATATGCGACGCTCTCGTGCTCTGAGCTCAAGCATGCGCTTGACGTCATCCTCGACAGGCTTGCTCTAGAGGCGGACGTTCCGCTTTCGAAGGTCAACGTCGCCGTCGTGAGTGGCACGACGGCCATGGAAAGCAAGGCATCCAACCTCGAGGAGTCCGATCTGCTCTGCGATTTGGAAGCAGAGCTCGTGGAGTTTGGTCGTGACGTCGAGTTCATCATGGCCGGCACGAACGCCATTGCCGTTGGGCAGGCGTACTTCGTGCCCTGCCTCAATACGAATGTGGGCGGCGACGTCTTTTGCAATCTGCTTGCCATCGACATTCTTGGCGCCGAGAAACCGCAGCTCTTCATCAACACCGGCTCGCATGACACATCCGGCATCGTGCTCGTGTATGGCAACCGCGACAAGCTTTCGGTGTGCGCCGTACCCGATGGCGTCAGCGCCAAGGAGGCCATGAGACGCCTGCTCGAGGTGTGCCAGGCCGAGTACGAACACGTCGAGCGCACGCTTGTCTCGGGTGACATCGAGGTCGAGGTACCGTCTGAGTTGCGCGACAGGACGCATCGCGTGCCTGATGCCG
This sequence comes from uncultured Coriobacteriia bacterium, assembly GCA_949879855.1. GTDB lineage: Bacteria > Actinomycetota > Coriobacteriia > Coriobacteriales > QAMH01 > QAMH01. The sequence goes on along the minus strand of CATLBX010000157.1, from coordinate 818 downwards.
CAATTGAAGGTGCGAGCGCCATCTTGCTGAGCGAGATGGCCGAAGACGAGCTCTGCCGCATCGTGTCCTCGTGCCATATCGTCGAGGTGTAAAGAGGCACTCTTCCGCGAAAAAAGAAGAGCACTTTATCACTCTACTGTGGTAGAGCATCCCGTGTTGCGCTATAGTGTGCAATCACGCGATTCGAAGGAGAGAACGTACGATGATTCCGAAGACGCCGCGCGGCTTTCGCGACGTGCTGCCCACCGAGGCGGCATGGCGACGCTCGACGAGCGATGCCGTGTGCAGGCAATTCGAGCTGTGGGGCTACGAGCCCATCGAGACGCCGGCCGTGGAGCTTGCGGCAGTGCTCGACGAGGCGCGGAGCCTCGATAACACGGCGGCCCAGTTCACGACGAGTGCCGAGGCACCGTTTCGATTCTTTGACAGCGATAGCAACCTCGTGGTGCTGCGTCCGGACGTGACCATTCCGGTGGCGCGTCTTGCGGCGACGCGCTTGCGCGACAAGCCCGGCCCCTTCCGTTTCTACTACCGCGAGCCGGTCTTCACCGAGCGCGCGTCCACCTATGGCCAGGAGCGCCAGTTCACGCAGCTCGGCATCGAGTTCATCGGGCGCGGTGGCTACATCGCCGACGCCGAGGTGCTCTGCGTGTGCATGGAGGCGCTGGGCGCGGCTGGCGTGCGTGACTACCCCGTGGCCATCGGTACCGTGGGCGTGCTCAACGCGCTCGTGGGCGCGGCCTGCGACGACGCCGCCTGGCGTGACCGGGTCCTGCGCGCCTTCCACAAGTCCGACATGGTCGCCGTTGACGCGTTGA
>CATLBX010000156.1 GCA_949879855.1 uncultured Coriobacteriia bacterium | reverse complement strand
CATGACCTCCTCGCCGGTGATACGGTCGAGCTCGATGATTTCCTCGACCTCGTCACCGAAGAACTCGAAATGCAGCATGTTGTCCATATAGGGCGGGAACACGTCCACGCTATCGCCACGTACTCTGAACGATCCGCGCTCGAGCTCGTAATCGTTGCGATCGTACTGCATGTCGATGAGGCGATGGATGAAATCGTCCCGGTCGAGCGGCACGTCACGGTCGACGAAGACGGCCATCTCGGCGTAGTTCTCGGGCGAGCCGATACCGTAGATGCAGCTCACGGATGCGACGACGATGACGTCCTTGCGCGTGAGCAAGGCCGAGGTCGCCGCATGGCGCATCTTCTCGACTTCCTCGTTGATGGACGAGTCCTTCTCGATGTAGGTGTCGGTTTGCGGAACGTAGGCCTCGGGCTGGTAGTAATCGTAGTAGCTCACGAAGTAATTGACCGCGTTGTCGGGAAAGAATTCCCGCAGCTCGCTTGCGAGCTGGGCGGCAAGCGTCTTGTTGGGCGCAAGGACGAGCGTGGGCATTTGCAGGCGCTCGATGACCTTGGCCATCGTGAACGTCTTGCCCGAACCGGTGACGCCCAGGAGCGTCTGGTAGCGCATGTCGTCTTTCACGCCACTCACCAGGCGCTCGACCGCCTGCGGCTGGTCACCCGAAAGCTCGTAGGGCGCTACGCATTTGAAGGGGTTTCCCTGCTCGCGCCGGCCATTGATACGTGCACTTTGCGCGCTATCCATGTCTAGCTCCCCTGCTTCTCGAGCATATCCATACGTTCGCCGTACCAAGCGTCTGCCCAGCACCCAAGCTCTTCAATCGAACATATGTTCTCACATACGGTATCGGCAATCAAGGTGCGTTCGGCATCGGTGGCCTGCACGCGCATGCGCGCCAGCACGTCCGACGCGTCCATGCCCCGCGCGACGGCACGGGCCAAGCGCAGGTCGCTCGGTGCCACCACGGCAATCACTTCGTCGGCAAGGCGGGCGAATTCAGGGGCTTCAGTAAGCAACGGCACCTCGACGACGAGGATCTTCGCATCCGTCCGGGGCACGCACTCGACGTTGAGGATGTAATTGGTGGCCACTTCGGTGATGTAGGGAAACGAGATGGCATTGAGGTCGTGCGTGGCCTGCTCACTTGCGAAGGCCAGACGGGCCAGACGCGACGTGACGATGGCGCCATCCTCGTCGAGTATGCCGGAGCCGAACCGGTCGACGAGCTCGGAGATGAGCATGGCATTGCTGGAGATGAGCATGCGGTTTATCTCGTCGAGGTCGATGGAGACAGCCCCCCGCTCGCACAGAAGCTCGACAAGCTTGGACTTGCCCGATCCAATGCCCCCCGTCACCATGACCGTATACATGACGCTACCTCCACGGATCGGCTTCGGGCTCCTCGTGGGAGCTGCGCGCGAGCATGTCCATGTAATCTGAATACGGGTCGTATCCGTCGTCGTCCTCGTTTTCCGCACGCAGGCCAGCGCGCATGGCGGCATCCTCTGCCTGCGCCCGGCGTCGCGCGGCACGCTCGGCCGCCGCACGTCCCGCCGCCGACATATGCTCCAGGTCTACCATGGGCGACTCGATTCTCGCACGCGTCTAGCCGGCGACGATACCGCCACCTAAGACGAGGTCATCCGAATACAAAACGATGGGTTGCCCGGACCGAACGCCCCCTACGCGCTCGCTGAAGGCAACGACGACGCCCTCCTCCTTGCAAATGACCTGGGCGGGCACGGGCTTGCGGTCATAGGCGATGCGCGCGCGACACGAACGCTTGCCCTCGGGGGGCTCAATGGAGGTCCAGCGCACGTCACGCAACAGGCACATCTCGGCGCCCGCGACAGCGCGCGTCGCGGCATACACGCGATGAGCCGCCACGTCCTTGTACACGGCGAAAAGCTCCTCGTTCTCCATAATGGGTGCCGAAGCCGCATCGTCTTGCGCTTCTTCCACTTCGCGCGCGACGGTGTAGGGGCCCAGGCTTTCGTCCGGCCCATAACGGTATTGACCCTCGTAGCCATCGATGACGGAGTTATCGCCGAGATAGACGATGTCACCTGCGTCGCGCTCCAGGCCGCCCTCGCCTTCGAGCCACGCGACGAAGCCCTCGTCATCGTAGAAGCACGGTTCGCCCTGCCCGTCGTTGACCGGAGCGATGCGCATGAGACCGGCACGCATCGCCATGCGACGCACGACGCCCTTGTGCAGGTCCTCAAGTGGGAAGACGAGACGCGCGAGCTGCTCTTGGGAAAGTGTGTAGAGCAGGAAGGTCTGGTCCTTGGACTTGTCGAGGGGCTTGCGCAGCTGATAGGGCAGCAGCTGGAAGCCCGCCGTGTCACTCGTGACGCGCGCGTAATGGCCCGTCGCGACTTGCTCGCAGCCAAGGGCATCTGCCTGTTCGAAGAGTGCGGCCATCTTGATATCGCGCGTGCAGATGGTGCAGGGATTGGGAAAGAGCCCCTGCGCGAACTGGCGGGCCGTCTCCTCCTTGACCGTTTGCGCGAATTGCTCGCGCATGTCGATCACCAGATGCTCGATACCGAGTGCCTGGGCGCAGTTTTGCGCGCGCTCGATTGCGGCAGTCCTCTGCGGACTGTCGTGAAAGCGAAGCGTGACGCCCACCACCTCGTGAGCGTCACGCTTCAAAATCCAGGCGGCAACAGACGAATCTATGCCACCGCTCATGCCAAGAAGAATCTTAGACAAGCTTTGCCTTTTCTACTCTTCCGTGGGCTCTTCGGTCACGACTTCCTCGGCCACGACCTCTTCGACATCACCAGCGGGCTCGTCATCGGTCTCGGGCTTCTCGAGCTCGGCGACCTCGATCTCGACGCCGAGCGTCTCGGCGGCGGCCTTCATCGACAGCGAGATGCGGCGACGGTCCATGTCGATGTCCATGACCTTGACCTGGACGGGATCACCGACGTTGGAGACCTGGCTCGGGACGTCGACGTGACGGGATGCCATCTCGGAGATGTGCACCAGACCCTCGATGCCGTCGCCCAGCTCGACAAACGCGCCGAACGGAACGAGCTTGGTGACCGTACCCTCGACGATGGAGCCGACGGGATAGTTCTTGACGAGCGTGCGCCACGGATCCTCGGTGGTCTGCTTGAGACCGAGCGAGATGCGCTCGCGGCTCATATCGACATCGAGAACCTCGACCTCGACCTCCTGGCCGACCTTGACGACCTCGGAGGGATGATTGACGTGGCTCCAGGAGAGCTCGGAAATGTGGACCAGACCGTCGATGCCACCCAGGTCAACGAAGGCACCGAAGTCGACGATGCTGGAAACGACGCCCTTGAGGTGCATGCCCTTGGCGAGCTTGGCCAGAACCTCGGCGCGCTCGGCCTTGCGGCCCTCTTCGAGGACGACGCGGCGGGAAAGCACGACGTTGTTGCGGTTGCGGTCCATCTCGATGACGCGGGCCTCGAGCGTGGAGTGGATGTACGTGGAGAGATCCTTCACGCGGCGCAGGTCGACGAGGGATGCCGGCAGGAAGCCGCGCAGGCCGATGTCGAGAATAAGACCGCCCTTGACGACCTCGATGACCTCGCCCTCGACGTTCTCGCCGTTGTTGAACTTCTCCTCGACGGAAATCCAGGCGCGCTCGTACTCGGCACGCTTCTTGGAGAGGATGAGACGGCCGTCCTTGTCCTCCTTCTGGAGCACGAGGGCCTCGATCTGGTCGCCCAGATTGACGACCTCGGACGGGTCGACGTCGCGGCGGATGGAGAGCTCGCGCACGGGGATGACGCCCTCGGACTTGAAGCCGATGTCGAGCAGGACCTCGTCGCGGTCGAGCTTGACGATGGTACCGGTGACCAGGTCGCCTTCCTCGAAGGGATTGATCGTGCCATCGATGAGGGCGTTCATCTCCTCGTCGGAGATCTCGGTTGCATCGATGACGGTAGGATTCTTGATTACGCTCAAGAGGACCCCTTTCTTCGGGGCCCGCGAATAAGTCGTAGGTAACGTTATTACTCGGGGCCAACAGAAACATCACGGTG
>CATLBX010000155.1 GCA_949879855.1 uncultured Coriobacteriia bacterium | reverse complement strand
AGAGGTCGTAGGCGATGATGAACACCCACGTCATGTCGGGCCACAGCATGTCCTGGCGCTTCTTGGAGATGTAGATGCCGAACCAGCCGGTCATGCACAGGATGTTGAGCAGGCCCGCGCAGCCGTTGAGGACGTTGAAGATGCCGCCGTTGAGCAGCACGCCCTCGTCGGTGACGAAGCTGGAGTCCCAGGCCACGATGGCGCTCTCGAAGTCGCTCGCGACCGCGATCAGGATGTTGATGGCCACGATCACGAACGGGAACGCCTTGAACCAGTGGGACCTACCGACCTTGCCCCAGGAGTACTTGAGCATCATGAAGCCGATGCAGCCGGCGGTGGCCGCGTACACCTTGGCGTAGTGGAACCAGCCGCCCATGGTCTGGTAGGTGGGGTTGTTGAGCGCCCATTCGGCGCCCATGGCGGCGCCTACCTCGACGGAAATGCAATAGATGGTCATGGCACCGCATACGCCGAAGAAGAAGAAAATTCCTCCGGCTTTCCAGCGACGCGCCACCTCGTTGAGCAGGATGAGTGCAATGAGCACCATGAAAAGTCCTGACCATTGAAAGGCGGCATTTGGACCGTAAACGTCAAACAAACATTTCAATCCCTCCTTTACTCCGGTCTCCCCTTACGGGCCTTTCGGCAATCATCCCGGCCGGAACGTGCCTCATCACGAGCACATGATCGTCGAAGTCCTTTCACCAAGAATCTGATACCGTTCACAGATTTTTCTTGACACGACATAAAATACTCCGCCTCGAAGTGAGTTTCAAGACATCTGGCCGATTTTTTATTCTGGCAAGAGATTAAATAACGCTAACTTTTGCAAACACGCGAGGGGACGGTCCTAACGTGACGCTCCAAGCGTCACGTTAGGACCGTCCCCTTCGCTGCCACGATACACAGGGTGCAAAGGGACGCGAGCCCCGCGCTCCTAGCTCGATGGTTCCGGCTCCTTCTTCTCCTGCTCCGCATCGACACAGCAGCAGTTCGTGTCGTGGGTCCACCAGATGGTCTTGGGCATGCCCGGAATGTTCTGTGCGCAGAACACGGGATTCACTCCCCGTTTGCGCTGGGCGGCGTAATCGTCAAGCGCCTTGAGGGCCCACTTGCCCAGCAGCAGAATCGCCACCAGGTTGATGATGGCCATGAAGCCCATGAAGATATCGGCGAGGTTCCATGCCAAGCTGAAGTTGTTCACGGCGCCGAAGAAGATCGCCGCGAGGCAGAAGAGGCGGAACACGACGAGCACGGTCTTGCTGTCCTTGATGAACAGGATATTGCCCTCGGCGTAGAAGTAGTTGCCCACGAGCGAGGAAAACGCGAACAAGATGATGCACGCGGTCATGAAGTGAATGCCGAGCGGCCCGATCGAATTGGCCATGGCCATCTGCACGAAATCGATGCCGTTGAAGCTATCGGAGGCAACGAGGGCGGCGACTGTCTCGGGTTGCTGCACGCAGAAGATGAGCATCATGAGCGCCGAGCACGTGCAGATCACGAGGGTGTCGATGTAGACGGAGAGGCTCTGGACGAGGCCCTGCTTGACGGGATGCGACACATCCGCGGTCGCCGCGGCGTTGGGAGCCGAGCCCATGCCCGCCTCGTTCGAGAAGAGGCCACGCTTGATGCCCCACATGATCATCGAGCCCGTGAACCCGCCGGCAAGCGACGAGAAGTCGAATGCCTGGCCGAAGACGAGCCCCAGAGCCGCGGGGACATCGCCCAGGTTGGAGACGCAGGTCCAGATGGAGATGAGGATATAGGCACCCGCCATGATGGGGACCATCCAGGAGGTGATGATCGAGATGCGATGCACGCCGCCAAAGATCACGAGGGCGACCGCCACGACGACAAGGAGGCCGATGATTGCATTGACCACGGTCTCGTGCCCCTCTATCACGTAGTAGTCGATGGCCGAGGCCATGTTGTACGTCTGCAGGCCGTTGAATCCCAGACCGAAGCAGAGAATGAGCGCCACGGCAAAGACGATGCCGAGCCAGCGCTTTCCAAGGGCGAGCTGGATGTAGTAGGCGGGTCCGCCACGAAACGTGCCGTCGGGATTGCGCACCTTCCAGATCTGGGCGAGCGTCGACTCGACGAACGCCGACGCCGCACCGATGATGGCCATGAGCCACATCCAGAAGACGGCACCGGGGCCGCCTATGGCAATGGCCGTCGCGATGCCGACGATGTTGCCCGTACCCACGCGCGAGGCCGTCGAGACCATGAGGGCCTGGAACGACGATATGCGACGCTTCTTCTTGGGCTTCGAAATGTCGGCGTAGGCCGTGCTGCCGTGCTCGTTGGCGGCACCGGGCGCCTTGGGGAGCTTGCCCGTGTCGACGCTGTTCTCGACGTCATCGGAAAACTGCGTATCGGCCGTGACGCTCTTGCCCACGAGATTGGTGAACATGTCCTTGATGTAGCGAATCTGCACGAAACGCGTGCGGATGGTGAACCAGATACCCGTTGCCACCAGCAAGATCACCAGGATGTAGGTCTACCTGAAATCGTCGATGGTTCCCGTGAAGGCCACCAACGCATCGTTGATCTCTGCCATACGGCCCCTCCGTTTCCCCAGTTCATACCGTATATGGCGCTCTATTATATTCTTAAAAGAACGAATGGCCAAACATGGGGAGGGAGCGACGCCCCATGCGATTCGTTGCCCCACGAGGCCCGATGGCCTAATATCTCCTGACAAGCTACAAGGAGTCGTCATGAAAACCTCAGTCTACGCCGACCTGACCGACGTGCATGTCATCGGCATTCCACGGGCGCTTCTGCAGTACCGCTACGGCGTGCTGTGGCAGACCTTCTTCGAGCAGATCGGCAAAAGCGTCGTCTACAGCGGCGAGACCGACAAGGGCGTGGTCGATGCTGGCATCGCGCGCTCGGTGGACGAGACCTGTCTGGCGTCGAAGATCTTCATGGGCCATGTGGTCAGCCTCATCGGACGCTGCGACGCCGTGTTCGTCCCCTGCTATGCCAGCTGCGACATGCGTCGTGGCTTCTGCACGAAGTTCCAGTCCATGACCGACCTCGTGCGTAATACCTTTCGCACCGAAACACGTGTCATATCGCTACTCGTGGAAAATGCCGGTGATGCCAAGGAGTCGCAAGCGGCCTATGTCGAATTGGGGCAGCGCCTGGGGGCATCGCACAAGGAGGCCAAGCGCGCCTACAAGGACGCGTTGCGCGCCCAGAGAAACGCGGACGAGCAGCGCGCCCGCAACCAGGAGGAAGTCCTGAAGCTCATGGAGGAGTTTCGGCGCGTCGTGGAGAGCGACCCGAGCAAGAACGAGCAGGCGCCGCTTTCCATCCTCGTCGTCGCGCATCCATACATCGTGTTTGACCAATACATGGCCGGAGATATCATCCGCTCGCTCAGGCAACTGGGCTGCACCGTCGTCTATGCCTGCGACACGGACCACGCCAAGGCGTACAAGGCGAGCCTCGACTTCTCCTCCACCATGCCCTGGATCATCAACCGGGAGCTTATCGGGTCCATCCTCATGCTCAAGGACCAACTTGATGGCATCGTCTTGATCAGCGCGTTTCCCTGCGGCCCCGACTCCATGACCGACGACGCAATCATGCGCTGCATTCAGGGCGTACCCATCCTGAACCTCATGATTGACGCCCAGACGGGCACGGCCGGCGTCCAGACGCGCCTCGAGAGCTTCATCGACATACTGCAGTTCCAGCGCAGGGGAGGCTACATCCGTGACTAACGCCGAACACGGGGGCGTGCGCTCCAAAGTCGCTATCGACACCGACCCATCGCGTCCCTCCCAGCTCATCGCGGACAAGTCACGCGAGAAGCGCCAACGCAAGGCCCTCAAGAAGCAGCGCCACAAGATGACCAAGGTGGCGTTCTTCAGGTACGGCTACTACGAACCCGCGTTCAGGTTCTTCACCGAACGCGTGCTCGACGCCGAGTTCCTGCCACTACCCACGGCGACGAGGCAGACCATCGAGCTGGGCGAACGTCTCTCGACCGACTACGTCTGCACCCCGTTCAAGCA
>CATLBX010000154.1 GCA_949879855.1 uncultured Coriobacteriia bacterium | reverse complement strand
CGAATTCGGCGACGAAACGTTCGATGAGCTCGCCGGAAACCTCGTAGCAGCACGGACCGATATGGGGACCGACGTAGCAGTTAACTTCGGATGCAGGGCAGTCCGCAACTACCTGCAGCCTCCGGAGCCCCAGACCGGCGATGGAGGCGATGGAACCACGCCAGCCGGAGTGGATGACGGCAAACGAGCCACCCGGCGCCACGAGGACCACCGGGACGCAATCGGCGAAGCACAGCAGCACGGGGATGTCTGCTTGCGCGCACACGACGCCATCCGCCCCTTCGGAGGCGCGTCGTTGTGATTCGACAACATGTCTAATTTCTATGATATCCGTGCCGTGGACTTGAAGGGGAGTAACTAGACGTTCTATACAATTATCCGTGCCAAGAGCATCGCAGAGCAGGGCCTTGTTGGCATCGACGGCATCGTCATCATCGCCCACGGCATGGGAGAGGTTCAGACCGGCGTAGACCCCCTCGCTCACTCCCCCGTCTCGTGCGGTGAACGCGATGCGCGTGCCACATGCCTCGAAGAGCGCCTCATCCGTGAGGACGCGTATGGCGGAATCGTCCGCGGAAAAGGGAATCTCCGCCAACCGCGGTAACGGCAGGCGGAGATTTTCTTCCAATGGCATATGGGACGCGATAACCCCTGCAGGCATTAGTAGCGGCTGCGCTTGAGGAAGTCGGGGATGTCGTCGTCGAAGGCGGGCGTGAGGCTGTCCTCGGGAGCGGAGGCGGCGAAGGTCTGGCTGACGCTCGGCGTGCCGCCGAGGTCCATGCTCGCCTGCTGCTCGGTGCCGTCGAAGCCCGTGGCGATGACCGTGACGCGAATCTGGTCGCCCATGGACTCGTCGATGACGGTACCGAAGATGATGTTCGCGTCCTCGTCGGCCGCGGAGTTGATGATCTGGGAGGCCTCGTCGATCTCCTGCAGGCTCATGTCGCTGCCGCCCGTGATGGAGTACAGGATGCGGTCGGCACCCACGATGGAGGACTCGAGGAGCTTGGAGGAGATGGCCTCCTTGGCGGCGTCCGCCGCGCGGTTCTCGCCCGAGGCGATGCCGATGCCCATCATGGCCGAACCGGCGTCCTTCATGATGGCGCGAACGTCTGCGAAGTCCAGGTTGATGAGACCGGGAATCGTGATGAGGTCGGTGATGCCCTGGGTGCCCTGACGCAGGATATCGTCCGCAATGCGGAAGGCATCGAGCATGGAGGTGCGCTTCTCGATGACCTGGAGAAGGCGGTCGTTGGGGACGACGATGAGCGTGTCGACCTTCTGGGCGAGCAGGGCGACGCCCTCCTCGGCCTGGTTCATGCGCTTGCGACCCTCGAAGCCGAAGGGCTTGGTGACGACGCCGACGGTAAGCGCGCCAATCTCCTCCATGGCAATCTCAGCCACGACGGGAGCAGCGCCCGTACCCGTTCCGCCGCCCTCGCCGGCGGTCACGAAGACCATGTCCGCACCGGCAAGCGCATCGCGGATGTCGGCGCGGGATTCCTCGGCCGCCTGGGCGCCGATCTCGGGATTAGCGCCGGCACCGAGACCACGGGTGAGCTCCTCGCCGATGTGGACCGTGCGGTCCGCGTCGGACATGAGCAATGCCTGCCTGTCGGTATTGATGGCGATGAACTCGACACCCTTGACGCCGGCCTCCACCATGCGGTTGACGGCATTCGTGCCGCCGCCGCCAACGCCGACCACCTTGATTACAGCGAGATGGTCAGATCCTGTGTACTCGGGCATGTCAGTCCTTCCTACGTTTAAGGAATCCTCGTCATCAGTGGGAATTCCTTTTTATGCTCCGTTTAGTCTGCCAAATGGTAGAAAAATCAGTCCAGACAAGTATACACTTCGAGTTAGATAACGCCACGATATCCAACATTTTTTAGGTGAATTTTGCATGTTTTCGGTCAGTTATCTTAGTCAAATCATGCGATTTGAATCACTTACCTCAACAAAGCCCTTTGGGGATAAACTGTCTAGCATACTCGCGCGAGCGGTCCCTACTCCCCTTCGAGCATGCGATAGGTGGGGCGCGTGGGGACGCGAACGTTGATGTAGGAGATCTTGCCCTCGTACTCGTTGAGCAGCGAGTTGATGACCGCCTCCTTGACCTCGATGTCGCTGGAATCGCCGAAGGCGACCGTCACGCCGTCTACCAGGTTGAGCGAGGTCTTGATGGAGGACTCGGCCGAGATGCTCACGATGCGCGAGCGTAGGTCGTCGCTGATGTTGTTGAGGATGTCCAGGGCGTTGTTGATGCCGCCGTCGGCGCACATGCTACCCGAGATGGGAGCGGGCATGGACGGCGACACGTCGATGATCTTCATCGCGTTTTCCCAGTCGTCGGTCGTGGCGGCCGATAGCCATGCGCCATCGGTGGAGATGACCCAGTTCGACTTGTCGTTGATCTTGACGACGGCGCCGGGTTCGCGCTCCGTGATGTCAATCACGATGGTATCGGGAAAGACGCGGTGAATGGCCGCGCTCTGCACCCAGGCGTTATCCTCGAGGCGCTCCTTGATGCCCTTGGAGTCGAGGCGCAGCAGCGTCGAGTCGTCGGACACGGCGGCGATGCTCGTGATTTCTTGGCTCGTCAGATGGGCCGATCCGTTGACCTGCACGTTGTTGACGTGGAAAAGGTCCGACCGGTAGATGAAGATGCTCCCGAAGATGATGAGGAGTATGACGGCAATGACGATGGCGATGCGGGCGATGTAGCGCAGGTACTGCCAGCGTTGGCGCTTGGCGCGTTGCTCGGCGCGAATGTCGCCGGCACGCTTGCCCTTGTCGACCGCACGCCTCTTGGACTCACGTGCCTGCTTCTGGGCGTTCTCGGACGACTGACGGGCCTTGTTGGTTCGCTGGATCCGAGCCGAGCCCTTGTTCTGGCGCGCCTTGACGGACGAGCGCCTCGCCCGCGAGTTCGCACCCGTATTCTGCTTTCTGCCCCGCCTGGAACGGGAACCCGAGGAATTCGACCTCGGGCGAGACCCTGATGCCATGACACTACCTCGTTATGCGGTTGTCTATCCGGCCGGTACTCAAGCGACGCCCCTATTCTTCGGCCAGCGCCCGCGTGAGCAAGGGAGCCATGACGGTCACGTCGCCGGCGCCCATCGTGATGATGAGATCGCCCGACGACAGCTTATGCCGCAGGAAGGGAATGATCTCGGGGCGATGCGGGAGCCATGCGACCTGCTGGCGGGGGTTGTGTCGCAGGATCGAGTCGATGACCGTCTTTCCGTTGACACCCGGGATGGGTGCCTCTCCAGCCGGATAGACGTCCATGACGATGATGGAATCCGCCTCGTCGAACGCCGGGCCGAACTCGCGCGCGAGCGATTCGGTGCGGGAGTAGCGGTGTGGCTGGAACAGGACGTGCACGTGGTCGAAATCGAGCTTCGACGCCGCCTGGATGGTCGCCTGGATCTCGGTGGGATGGTGGGCGTAGTCATCGACGACGGTGACGCCGGCCGCCTCGCCCACAAGGTCGAAGCGTCGACGCACGCCCGAGAAGGTGGAAAGCGCCCGGGCCGCCTGCCGCACGTCGAGACCGCAGGCCCACACGACGCCGAGCACGCCCGTGGCGTTGAGCACGTTGTGACGTCCCGGGTTCTTGGTGATCTCCGTCTCGACGCTCGTGCCGTCGGGAAAGCTCACGGTGAAGGCATAGCCAAGGCCGCGCCTGCCCGTGACCTCGAAGCACACGTCGCAATCGGCGCTCCCCTTCTCGCCGTACACGACGGTGCGCTTGCCCACCTCATGCGCGATTTGCGCAAGGCGGGGGTTGTCGGCGCAGACGACGGCCGCCCCCTCGTCGGGAAGCAGCGAGAGGAAGTCGGCGAAGGCCTCGTAGATGGCCTCGAGGCTCCCGTAATGGTCCAGGTGGTCGGGCTCGACGTTGGTCACGAGCGCGACATGGGGCGAGAGGTGCACGAAGGAACCGTCGGACTCGTCGGCTTCGACGATGTAGTAGTCGCCCGAACCGCTCTTGGCGTTGGTGTCGTAGCCGTCTACCGTGCCGCCGATGAC
>CATLBX010000153.1 GCA_949879855.1 uncultured Coriobacteriia bacterium | reverse complement strand
ACCGGGCGCCCACGCCCACTAACCCCACACACCACACCTGTTTTTTTTGTCGGGGCATTCTGCTCTGCCCCCGACTCGCATAGAGGAGCGTATGGGATATGAAACCGGTTCTGTTGGTAATCATGGATGGCTTCGGGTTGGCCGAGGACGGCCCGGGAAACGCCATCTCTCTTGCGCATAAGCCCTATTTCGACGAGCTGTGGGCACATCGTCCCCGCACGACGCTCGGCGCGTCAGGCCGTGACGTCGGTCTTCCCGACGGGCAGATGGGCAATTCCGAGGTCGGGCATCTCAACATGGGGGCCGGCCGGGTCATCCACCAGGAGCTCACGCGCATCAACGACGCCTGCGAGAACGGCAGCATCGAGGAGAACGAGGTCCTCATCGAGGCCATGGATGCGGCCATTGGCACGGGGCATCCCGTCCACCTCATGGGCTTGCTCTCCGATGGGGGCGTGCACAGCAACATCGAGCATCTCGAGGCACTCATCGAGATGGCGGCGAAGCGCGGCAGCCGTGACATCCGCATCCACGCGTTTCTGGATGGCCGCGACGTCGATCCCAAGAGCGGAGCGGGCTTCGTCCAGCGCATCGTCGATTACTGCGATCACATCTTCAACGACTACGAGGGCGCGAGCGCGGAAATCGCGACCATTTCGGGTCGCTACTACGCGATGGACCGCGACAAACGCTGGGACCGCGTGCAACAGGCCTGGAACGCCATCGCCATCGGCGCAGGCAAGGGCTTTGCGCGCAATCGTCCCGTGGGCGCCGTCGAGGCATCGTACAAGGCGGACATCACCGACGAGTTCGTCATCCCGACGGTGCTCAACCATCGCGGCGTGAACGATGGCGACACCATCATCTTCTTCAACTTCCGTCCCGATCGCGCCCGCGAGCTCACACGTGCCTTCGTGGACAAGGACTTCGATGGCTTCGTGCGTCCCAACGTACCGGACGTCAACTTCGTCTGCCTGACCGAGTACGATCCGACCATCGACGCGCCCATCGCCTTTCCCAAGGTCTTTCCGGAAAACACCTTGGCCGACTTGCTCGCCGCGCAGGGCTTGCGCCAGTTCCACATCGCCGAGACCGAGAAGTACGCGCACGTTACCTTCTTCTTCAACGGCGGCGTGGAGCAGCCCAAGGAGGGTGAGGAGCGCAAGCTCATCGCCAGTCCCAAGGTCGCGACCTACGACCTGCAGCCCGAGATGTCAGAACCGCTCGTCACCGAGGCGCTCGAAGCCGCCATCAACGATGATGCGGCCGACGTCTACATCGTCAACTACGCCAACTGCGACATGGTGGGGCATACGGGCGTGATCGAAGCCGCCACGGCTGCGGTCGAGGCCGTTGACCACGGCCTGTCCCATGTGGTCGAGGCGATTCTTGCCAAGGGTGGCGCAGCGCTCATCACGGCCGACCATGGCAATGCCGACAAGATGCTTGCCGATGACGGAGAAAGCCCGTTCACGGCCCACACGACGGCGCGCGTGCCCCTCGTGCTCGTCTCCGGCGACGAGACGCTTGGACTTTCCGATAGGGCCGATGCCCGCCTGGCCGACGTCGCCCCCACGCTCATCGACCTGCTGGGGCTGGAAAAGCCCGGGCAATGGACGGGAAATTCACTGTTGACCCGCGAGTAGGAACTGTTAGAATGACTAACCTGTGATGTGCAATGCGCGTCACGGACGTTTAGAAGGAAAGGCATTTCGTGGACGCGATACTCAATGTGATGCACTCGGCGCCGTTTATGTACATCGTCCTGGTTCTCTGGGCGATTTCGGCAATCGGGCTCGTCATTTTCGTGCTCATGCACTCTGGCAAGGGTACGGGCGTCTCTGAGGTCATCGCCGGCAGCATTTACGGCACCGACACCGGATCGAGTATCGTCGAGCGCAACCTTGACCGAATGACGGTCATCTTTGCGGTCGTGTTCATGGTATCCTTGCTTCTCCTGATGATTTCCTTCCCCACGGGGTCGGTTCGATAATCATCGGGGCTATTTGAAAAGTCGGAGTGGCGGAATGGCAGACGCGCTAGCTTGAGGTGCTAGTGTCCACTTTACGGACGTGGGGGTTCAAGTCCCCCCTCCGACACCAAGAAAAACGAGACCCGCTTAAGCGGGTCTTTTTATTTCCATGAGCTGTTTTTGGGCAAAAAGAAGAGGACCCGCCTGAATGGATGAGAGGAGAAGGCGGGTCCTCACAAGGAGGGATGCGACTAAGCGTCGCGACTGATTCGTGTGCCGAGTCAAATTACTTGATTTGACGAATCAGGCGGGTAAGTTGGGGAGACCTTCCCGCTAACAAGCAATATACGCGCTTCCTGTTCAAAATGGGGCAAATTCGCATTCTCGCCACATCTTTTTAACTCTCTTGTTGCTTTTTATGCCGTTTTGTGTAGACCCTGTGATGAAAGGTCTTGTTCCCACATCTTGTAGAGTCGTTGAGGACTATATCCCAGATATTGATAATGGCCCAAGGAGCCGTCTGTTTGCCTTTCGGCCATCAATGCTTCTTCACAAGCTTCCCACAAGTGCTATACTTCGCGTCACTGCGTTGATGGAGACAGTCGTATGGCTTCATGAGGCGGAACGCCAGAGACGCGCCCGATGTGCTGGAAGGGCGCGATGCGTCAGATGCATGCGAATTCACTCCGGAGCTGCCCGTTGAACGGCTACCATGCCCATTAGACGAGCCGGGTGCTCCCGATACAGGGCGAAACGAGCGGGTTGCATTTGCAGCCAACCGAGGTGGTACCGCGGGTTATCTTGATCCGTCCTCGCATGTCATGCGGGGGCGTTTTTTATTGCCCTCATGTTGTGTGGACGATTGGCCGAAAGGACAGGGAAATGGCGTTGAAAGAAGAGCTGGAAGCCTTGCGCGACGAGACGCTTGCCGCGATTGCGCAGGCGGCGACGAGTGATGCGCTCGAAGAGGTGCGCATCGGCGTGCTCGGCAAGAAGGGAACGCTCACCGCGGTGCTGCGTGGCATGCGTGACGTGCCGGCAGAGGAGCGCCCCGTCGTCGGCAAGCTTTCCAACGAAGTGCGCGACGTCATCGAAGGGGCGCTCGAGGAGAAGAAGGCCGAGCTCAAGGGTGCGGAGCTTGCCGCACAGCTCGAGGCAAGTGCCGTCGACATCACGCTGCCCGGCCGCGCCATGCCCATTGGCAGCGAGCACCTTATCAATCGCATCATTCGCGAATGCACCGACATCTTCGCCGGCATTGGCTACGAGGTCGAGGGCGGCCGCGAGATCGAGACCGACTGGTACAATTTTACGGCGCTCAACGCTCCCAAGGACCATCCGAGTCGCTCCATGCAGGACACCTTCTATATCGTGGACCGCTCCGGTGAGGTAAGCGACGTGCGCGGCGAAAGCGACGTGCTGCTGCGTACGCAGACCTCCGGCACGCAGGTGCATGTCATGGAGGAGAAGAAACCGCCCATCTACATGATCAGCCCGGGCAAGGTATACCGCCACGACGTTGCCGACCCCTCGCATCTGCCGCAGTTCCATCAGATCGAGGGCCTCGTCGTGGACAAGGGCATCACCTTTGGCGACCTCAAGGGCACGCTCGACTACTTCATCAAGGCGTTCTTCGGCGAGGAGCGCAAGACGCGTTTCCGCGCGCACTTCTTCCCCTTCACCGAGCCGTCTGCCGAAGCTGACGTCTCCTGCGGCATCTGCGGCGGCGAGGGTTGCCGTTTCTGCAAGCACACGGGCTGGGTCGAGATTCTGGGCTGCGGCATGGTCGATCCCAACGTCTTCGTCAACGTCGGCATCGACCCCGAGGTCTATACGGGCTTTGCCTTCGGCGTGGGCGTCGAACGTCTTGCCTGCCTCAAGTACGACGTGCCCGACCTGCGCATGCTCCTCGAAGGCGACATGCGCTTCCTGCGCCAGTTCTAACCAACACCCGTTACGCGATTCGTTGAGATAGGAAATTACCATGCTCGTTTCACTGAAATGGCTTGACACGATGGTCAAGGTGCCCGATACCCTGCAGGACTTCTGCGATCGCCTCGACCTCACCGGAACCGGT
>CATLBX010000152.1 GCA_949879855.1 uncultured Coriobacteriia bacterium | reverse complement strand
CCCCCGGTCAAGGCGGAGCAGGAGGCGTCGGGTCATGCGCTCACCGGCCTGCTCTTGACCTATCCGGTGCATCAGGCCTGCGACATCCTCTTCTGCAAGGGCAACGTCGTGCCCGTCGGCAAGGACCAACTGCCCCATATCGAGATCACCCGCACCATCGCGCGTCGTTTCAACGAGCGCTATGCTCCGGTCTTTCCCGAGCCCGAAGGCGTCCTGTCCGATGTCATCGAGGTCCCCGGTCTTGATGGGCGCAAGATGTCCAAGAGCTACAAGAACGGCATCTCGCTGTGCATGACGGCTGACGAGACCGCCAAGATCATCAAGAAGTCCCCGACGGATTCCGACCGCAACATCACCTTCGATCGCGAGAACCGCCCCGGCGTCTCCGCGCTGCTCACCACCGCCGCACTGTGCTCGGGTCGCACGGAAGAGGACATCGCCGCCGAGATCGGCGATGGCGGCGGCGGAACCCTCAAGGCCTTCGTCACGAGCGCCGTCAACGAGTACTTCGCCCCCATACGCGCGCGTCGCGAGGAGCTCGCAGGTGACATGGACTACGTCAAGGACGTGCTTCACGAGGGCAATCGCAAGGCCAACGAAGTGGCGAACGAGACGCTTGCCGAGGTGAACGAGGCGATGGGGATGGTCTACTAGGTGGTGCGGCAGCGCTTATAGTAGAATGACTCGTCTATGAAACGCCTGATGAACATTCGCGTCCTATGCATCGCCGTCTGGGCCTGCGTCATGCTCGCCGGCCTGTTCGTCGCCGGCTGCGCGGGGTCGAACCCGGCACCGGCAGACACCCAGAAATCGGATTCCGACGAGGTGCTCGTGAGCGCTCCCGTGGAGGAGATCGACTACGCAAGCGGCATTCACCATGCCGAGCTCGTCTTCGAGGGCTACGAGGGCTCGCCGCTTTCCATCGAGGTCTACTCTCATTCCGCGCCCGTCACCGCCGAGAAGTTCTGCCGTCTCGTCGACAGCGGCTTCTACGACGGCAAGCCCGTGTTCTGGATCTTGAACGAGATGTACCTGCGCGTCGGCACCACGCAGCAGGACAACGATTTCCTCATCACCGGCGAATACGAGGAGTCCGAGGTCAAGAACTCGAATTCGCTCAAGCGCGGCGTCATCGCCATGAACCGTGCGGCCGATGGGCAGCAAAGCGACGCGTCGAGCCTCATCATATTCATGAGCGACCTCTCCTTCCTGGACGGAAAATACGCCGGTTTCGCCAAGATAGTCGAGAACTACGAGGTGATCGAGGAGATTGCCAAGCGCACCACCGCCGCCGACGGGGAGCTTCGCATCATCGTCGACGACAACGGCAGGATCGTCGACGAGGCCCAGTATCCCCACATCAAGACGATAGCAATGATTGATTGAGGTATGAGATGAAGAAACTCGCCCGCGTTTTCGCCTGTGCCGGACTTTGCGCCCTGCTTTGCTGCGCGCTTGCCGCATGCGGTTCCTCTTCGGACGCGTCGAAGAACACCGATCCCAACACCGTGACGACGAAGGCCTCGGGAAAGTACGCGACCGGCACGCATCATGCCGTCGTCAAGGTCGAGGGCTTCGACCCGTTCACCATCGAGCTCTACGCCGATTCCGCACCCGTGACCGTCGCCAACTTCTGCAACCTCGCCGAGAGCGGCTACTACGATGGGCTCAAGTTCTATCGCATCGTCGAGGGCTTCTGCCTGCAGGGCGGCACGAAGGGCAATAGCTCCGCGGGAAATGACGCGGCCCTTCCGCCCATCATCGGCGAGTTCTACGAGAACGACGTGGATAACCCCCTTGCCGATGATTTCAAGCGCGGCACGGTGGCCATGGCACGCACGGGAATCTACAACAGCGCGAAGACCACCTTCTTCATCACGCTCGCCTCGACCGAGAACGTCGAGCTGAGCCTCAACGGCCAGTATGCGGCTTTCGGCCAGATCGATGATGCCGGCATGCAGACGGTCGACGCGATCGTGAACGCGTATCTCAAGTACGCCACGGGCGACATGGGTGCAATCAACAATCCCAAGAACATGCCCACCATCGAGTACATCAGCATCGAAGACTAAGCGGATACGACCATGGCAATACCTTTCAGGAAAGTCGTCATCATCGGCGTGGGCCTCATCGGCGGTTCGGTCGCCGCGGCCATGAAGGAATGCGATGATGCGCCTGTCACCATCGGCATTGACTGCAATGCCGAGACGCTCGAACGGGCAAAAGCGCAAGGCGTACTTGACGAGTACGCACTCGTCGACGACCCGCGTGTCGACGAATGGCTCTCGAGCGGCGCATGCGACCTCGTCATAATCGCCACGCCCGTGCATGCGGCTCGTCAGTGGTTCGAACGCCTCGAGGCCTGCGGCTACGATGGCATCATCACCGATGTCGCCTCCACCAAGGCGGTCATCACCGGGTATGCCGACGAGGTGCTCTCGCGTCCCGACCTCTACCTGCCCGGACATCCCATGGCGGGCTCGGAGGCCAACGGCTTTGGCGCCGCGCGTGCAGACCTCTTCCAGGGCGCCTACTGGATCTTGTGCCCCGAGGGCGACAAGCAGGACGAGGTCTTTCTCAAGCTTTACGAAACCTTCAGCGCGCTCGGTGCGCGCATCATTTCCATCAGCCGCGAACAGCACGATAGCGCCATTGCCATCGTGAGCCACGTGCCGCACATGGTCGCCTCCTCGCTCGTCGAGCTTGCGGGCAATCACGTTGACGAGCGCAAGGAGCTGCTGCGCCTGGCGGCCGGCGGATTCAAGGATTCCACGCGCATCGCCGCCGGATCTCCCGAGCTGTGGTGCGGTATCGCGCTCGACAACAGCGAGGCGCTCTCGCAGGGCCTGCACGAAGTGGGGCAGATTATCGAGCGCTTCGAGACTGCCATCCGCGAAGGCGATGCCGAGACGCTCACGACCATGCTCGAGGATAGCGCGCGTTTGCGCCGCAGCCTGCCCGCCAAGTGGATTCCCGATTCCGCCAAGCTCACCCAGGTGCGCATTCCCATGACCGACCACCCGGGCATCATCGCCGAGGTGACGGGCATGGCCGGCCATGCCGCCTGCAACATCCAGTCCATCGAGATCGACCACATCAACGAGGACACCGCCGTGCTCGAGCTCATCCTTACCGACGAGGGCGATATGGGCCGCTTCGGCGGAGAGCTCATCACGAAGGGCTACGACTTCTCGATCAGAAGCCTCGAGGAGGAGCTCTAGGCATGGCCTTCGTCGGCTCCATCCGCGTTCCCTCCGACAAGTCAATCTCGCATCGTGCCGTGCTCTTCGCCGGCCTGGCGCAGGGCGTTTCGCACCTTGAAGCCGTGCTGCCCAGTGCCGATGTCCATGCGACCATCGATGCGATGCGTCTGCTCGGCGCGCACGTCGATCTTGCATCCGCTCCTTGTGGTCTTACGGGTGAAATCGAAGGTATCGGATGTGTCAGGGGGTCAGGCACCGTGGCACATCCCCTCGTCATTGATTGTGGCAACTCCGGCACGACGGCACGTCTGCTCATGGGCGTGCTCGCGGGTCGGGGAATCGATGCGACGCTCACGGGCGACTCGTCGCTTTCCACGCGCCCGATGCAGCGCGTCATCGAACCGCTATCCGAGCTGGGCGCGCGCTTCGAAAGCGATGACGGGCACTTGCCTGCACGTGTCATCCCCACAGGTCCCCTACATGGGGCCCATATCACGACGAGGCAGGCGTCGGCACAGGTCAAGTCAGCCATCTTGCTCGCCGGCATGCAGGCCCAGGGCGTTACCTCGGTCACCGAACCCTCCAAGAGTCGTGACCATACCGAGCTGCTTCTTCCCGCCTTTGGCGTTGACGTCGAGGTCGATGGGCTCACCGCACGCGTCAAGGGTCCCGCGTCCCTGCGCGCACACGACATGTCCGTTCCCGGCGACCCGTCCTCGGCCGCCTTCGTCGCCGTTGCGGCAGCTCTATGTCCGGGCTCCGACGTCGTCTTGGAGCAGGTGGCGCTCAATCCGACGCGACGCGGCGCGTTCGAGGTGCTGCGCCGCATGGGTGCCCGGCTCTCCTGCGAAAACGAGCGCATGGAGGGAAGCGAGCCGGTTGGCGACGTGCACGTGGCGTATACGCCCGCGCTTGTCGCGACGCG
>CATLBX010000151.1 GCA_949879855.1 uncultured Coriobacteriia bacterium | reverse complement strand
GCGGCGCGTGATCGGGCGACCGAGCAGCTTTCCCATTTGGACGAGAGCAACAGGCGCATCTTCAATCCCTATGCGTATCCGGTCGGCCTCGAATTCGGGTTGTGGCAGCGGCGCAAGGACATGGCGGCCCGGCTTCGCGCGAACGAAGGCATCTGCTGCGAATATGCCGTCGCATAGGACGATTCGCTTCATACGGAGAAAGCGCGGAGTAGGGCATCGCCTCGATTTTCGATAAGCGCTAACCGGGTTTTAGGGCAAATGTCGCGTTTGCCACAAAACGCCGTTTCTCAATCTTGCCTATCGCTACAGGGTGCGTAGGCGCGTTTTCCCATACTGGTGCCAGGAGCGACGCAAACGTATTGCCGCTCCTGGTCAGACGTTAGATGGGAGCGTGGCATGACACAGAAGACGGCAGTTATCACGGGTGGTGCGGGCGCAAGCGCCGGCGGTTCGGGTGCGTATATCGCCCATAAACTCGCAAGTCAGGGGTACTACGTCGTCATTTGGGATATCAATGACGAGTTCGCGATAGATACGCTCAACACCCTGCAAATGAAGCACAAGGACGCCGCGTTCTACCATTGCGACGTGACTAGGGAAGATCACGTGCGCGAGGCCGTCGCCAAGACGGTCGAGGGCACGGGTCGTATCGACGTTCTCGTCAACAACGCCTTCTGGCATGCCGATGCGCAGCCGCCGCTGCACGAGGTCGATCTCGAAGACTGGAACAAGCACATCGACATCAACCTCAAGTCGGTGTTCCTGAGTTCCAAGTACGTGATTCCCTACCTGCTCGAACAGGACAAGAGCGTCATCGTGAACATCAGCACGACCGCCGCCCATCGCGGCGAGTTCGGCTATGCCGCCTACGCGGCCGCCAAGGCCGGCGTCGAGTCGCTCACACGCTCCATCGCCGCCCAGTACGGACGCCAGGGCCTTCGCTGTAACTGCGTGGTCCCCGGTCTCGTCCTCAATGTCCAGCTGCAAAAGATGACGGAGAAATTCCCGCAGGCTGCCGAGCCATTCGCGCTCATCGACAAGCATGCGCTGCTCGAGCCGGGCCATGGCTCGGGCCTGGATGTCGCCGAGGTGGTGAGCTTCCTCGTCTCGGATGCGTCGCGCTGGATGACGGGCGAGAGCCTCATTCTCGATGGTGGCACCATCAGCCATAACGCCATGTGGGCAGACGTCGCAGAGCTCCAGTAGGCATCGAGTGGCATCACGGCCCGTCGTTTCACACGCACATATAGGCAAGACGCGCGTCGCATATCGCACGCGCTGGAAAGCACATAGGTATCTAGAGGAAAGGTACGAACATGGGTAAGGCATTTGATTTGGGGGACAAGGTCGCCATTGTCACGGGCTCCACGAGTGGCATCGGCATCGGCATTGCGCGCGTGCTGGCACGCCAGGGTGCGCATGTCGTGGTAACGGGCCGGCGTGAGGAGCGCGGCCAGGCCGTCGTCGACGAGATTGCCGGCGAGGGCGGCTCCGCGAGCTTCCACAAGCTCGACATCATGGACGTGAACTCGGTCATCGCGCTCATCGATGACACGGTCAAGGACTATGGCCACCTCGACATTCTCGTGAACAACGCCGCGAGCGTCGATGCCCAGGACGGCAACATCGTCGACATCACGGTCGAGGATTGGGACAAGATGCTCGAGTCCGACCTGCGTAGCGTCTTTTTGACCTGCAAGTACAGCATCCCCCACATGATCGAGAACGGTGGCGGCTCCATCATCAACATCGGCTCGACCGCCGGCGTAAACGGCAACGACGGCTGGAGCGCCTACGGCCCTGCCAAGGCCGGTGTCGCCAACCTCACAAAGAACGTCGCCTACCAGTACGGCAAGCAGAACATCCGCTGCAACTGCATTCACCCGGGTCTCATCGTCACGCCGCAAAACGACGCGAACGTGCCCCAGGTGTTCAGGGACATCTACCTGGACGAGATTGACGTGACGCGCTATGGATGCCCGGAGGACATCGGCTACGCCGCCCTGTTCTTCGCAAGTGACGAGGCCGCGTTCGTGACGGCCCAGGAGCTGTGCGTCGATGGCGGCATGATGGCCCACGCACCCACCTACGGCCCGCTTCGCAGGCTCGCCCAGCAGGGCTAGGGATGCGATAGACATGCCCCTCAAGGAGGCGTTCCGGCTCGGGGCGCCTCCTTTCCTTTCGGCAATGTAGCCATCGCAACAAAAATCCGCTTCGCAACCGTGTCGTAAGGCACAGAACGAAAAATGCGAGGTGGGCATACTCAAAGGCACGGTTCCCATCGATGAAATGGGGTGATGACAGGCGGGATTTCCGGTCACAAGTTCGTATCGAAAGTAAGAGAGGCAAGAGGAGGTTTTTATGGCAGAGAGGGTGAAGTTCGAGAGCAGCTGGGCACCCAAGGATGGGCAGCTCGAGGCTGTTCGCGATCGCATCATGGCTGTCCATGACAACGAAGAGACGGTCTATACGTCATGCGCCGCCAATGGCTGCTTTGACCTTTGCGTGCTCAAGGTGCACAAGAAGGACGGCAAGGTTACCGCCATCGAGACTGATGACACCATCAATCTCGGTTCCGGTCGCGAGGATTCCTACACGGATCTCGACAGGATTTGCAGCGGTCTGGTCCAGCATCGCGCTTGCCCGCGTGGTCGTGCTTGGAAAGAGTCGATCTACGCTCCCACGCGCCTGCTGTATCCCATGAAGCGCAAGCACTGGAGCCCCGAGGAGCCCAACGGGCACCTGCGTGGCGAGGACGAGTACGAGCGCATCACCTGGGACGAGGCTCTGGATTACGTCGCAAACGCCTATCGCGATACCCGCGAGAAGTACGGTCCCTATTCCGTGTGGATGGATACCATCTGCGGCAACAACTACGATCCGTTCTGCGATTTCCTGCCGGGTGGCGGCATCAACGGTACGGGTATTGACTCGTTCTACCCCAACTACGTCGCTGACGACTGCGTCTACGGCTACCAGGTCAACTTCGAGACCTGGATGGAGGGTACCGCTTGGAACACCACCGAGGGTCCGGCCATCCTGAACGCCGACCTCATCATCCTGTGGGGTGTTGACGTCGTTCTCAACTATCCCGAGTTCCAGTACTGGTTCCAGCTTGCCAAGGACAAGGACATCCCCATCATCTACATCGATCCGCGCTACAGCAACACCGCGCAGACGATGGCAACGCAGTACATCCCCATCCGTCCGGGTACGGACGCGGCCGCCATGCTCGCCATGGCCTACGTCATGTTCGACGAAAACCTGTACGACAAGAAGTTCTGCGACGAGTGGGTCGAGCAGAAGGGTCTCGAGCTGTTCCGTCAGTACGTCATGGGCGAGGAGCCGGGCGACGTTCCCAAGACGCCCGAGTGGGCCGCCGAGATCTGCGGCATTCCCGCCGAGACGATTGCCGAGCTCGCACGTCTGTACGCTTCCAAGGATACGGTGTACTTCCGCCAGGTCTGGGCTGCCGCCCGTATCGTCAACGGTGTCGACACCGCCCGCATCTACAACTACCTCAACGTGCTCGGCGGTAACGTCGGCAAGTCCGGTTGCTGCAGCGGTTCGAGCTTCGACGCCCCGCACATCCCCACGCTGCGCACCAAGCCGACGCACTATCTCGGCACGGCTGCACCCGAGTACCAGAGCCCGCAGCTCGTCGAGGCCGAGCAGTGGGCACGTGCCGTCCTCATGCACGAGCAGCTGGAGAACGGCGAGATCACCGAGGGCGAGTACAAGGCGGCCATCGGTTGCCCCGAGAACAATCCCATCCCCAACATCAAGGCGCTCATCTATCTCATCGAGAGCCCGCGTCAGTTCATCGGCAACTACCAGGACACCAACGAGCGCATCGAGGCCGTCAAGAAGCTTGACTTCGTTGCCATCTCGCACTGGGATATGGCAGCCTCCTCGAGCCGCTATGCAGACGTCCTGCTGCCGCTTTCCGACTGGCGTCTCGAGGGTGGTTCGTCTTCCGGCTACTTCGGCAACGGCCCGTTCATGTGCGGTCTTGCCCCGTCTCTCGGCAACTACTTCATGTACTACAACAAGGTTGTCGACGCTCCCGGCGAGTGCATGCATCCGTGGTGGGTCGAGAAGGAGATCGGCAAGCGCCTCGGTCTGGGCGACAAGGTCATGCCGTTCCTCAAGGACGCGACCCCCGAGCAGATGGACGACGTCGTCGATGCGTGCATGGGTGCCGTCTACGAGGGTTGGGCCGCT
>CATLBX010000150.1 GCA_949879855.1 uncultured Coriobacteriia bacterium | reverse complement strand
AGGAGATCGACATCGAGACCGACAAGGACAACGTTCTGGCCACCAATGCCGGCACCTATAACCTCAAGGTCACGCTGAATAAGGGCTACGCCTGGCAGGGTGGCGGCACCACCGACCAGAACTTCGAGGTCGTCATTGCCGCGGCTGACATCAACAAGGCCACGACCGCTACTGTCGCGAACGTGACCTTCATGGGCGAGCCTGTCGAGCCCGAGGTCACCATTGCCATGGCCAACGGCACCAAGCTCGTGAAGGACGTCGACTACACGCTCGAGTACGTTGACAACGACCAGATCGGTACCGCCACCGTCATCATCAAGGGCATCGGCAACTTCACCGGCACCAAGGTCGCCCAGTTCCAGATCGGCGAGCATCAGGCCATGTATCGCGTCTACAATCCGAACAGCGGCGAGCACTTCTACACCGCCAGCGAGTTCGAGCGTGATCACCTCATCGAACTCGGCTGGAAGAACGAGCAGATCGGCTGGTACGCTCCCGTTAAGTCCGACGCACCGGTCTTCCGTCTGTACAACCCCAACGCCGGTGAGCATCACTTCACCATGAGCGCTGTTGAGCGCGACGCGCTCGTCAAGGAGGGCTGGAACGACGAGGGCATCGGTTGGTACTCCGACGAGAACCAGACCGTAAAGGTTCTGCGCCAGTACAACCCCAACGCCTATGCCAACAACCACAACTACACCACCAGCCAGTACGAGTTCGACCACAACATCTCGCTTGGCTGGCAGGATGAGGGTATCGCCTGGTACGCTGCCGCAGAGGGTGGCGACACCGAGGCTGATGCGAAGTAGCATCCGTTGATACCCCTCGTGCGGTAGACATTCGACCAGGAAGGCACGAACAATGACCAAACGCACCCTCGTCTCCCTGCCGATTCGCCTACTGCTCGTAACAGCACTTCTGATTGCGGCCCTTCCGGCCCTGTTCGTGCAAAGCGCATTTGCCGAGCGGGTGGAGGGGCCGCTTCGCGCTGACCCGCGGGCATATGAGCATGTCGATGATGACGTGCTCTATGCCCAGGGTGAGGGCGGGTTTGCCGATGGGGATATGATCGCCCAGGCCCAGGGCGGTTCCAATATCGTCAACGTCAAGCTCACCTTGGCGCAGATGGTGCAAAAGCAGATCGACCAGGACGTGCACCACGGATACTCCTACGACGAGTTCCAAAACGCGCTCGACCCCAACAAGTGCAATCTCACCACCTTTGCCGATCTCACCACCGCATCGGGCTTGAGTGCCGCGCAGATCGATGCCTTCATCGTCTCGCAGGCCAAGGGCCGCAACGGCAAGCTCGTGGGAACGGGCGCGGCCTTCATCCAGGCCGAGCAGACCTACCACGTCAACGCCGCCTATCTCGTCGCCCATGCGATTCTCGAGACGGGATGGGGTACCTCCACGCTCGCGAGTGGCTTTGAGTACGACGGCACCACTCCCATCGGGTCCGATAACAAGACCTATCCCGCGGGGATGTACTACAACTTCTACGGCATCGGTGCCTATGACAGCAGCCCCATCTCCGGTGGCCGCTCCATGGCCGTGCAGCAGGGATGGAACTCCCCCGAGGCCGCCGTGCTGGGTGGCGCCCAGTGGATCGCCAAGAACTACACCTATGCCAAGAACTATCCCCAGACCACGCTCTATGCCATGAAGTGGGACTACGGCCGCGCCAACGCGACGGGCGATTGCTGGCATCAGTACGCGACGGGCATCTCCTGGCCCGAGTCCATCGCCAAGCTCATGGACCAGGCCTATGCCCATGCCGGTTTCGATCCCACCTACAACTACGTCCTTCCCCTGTACCAGGGTTGGACGGTTCCCGACACCAACACGCGTGGTATGTTCCGCATGTACAACCCCAATTCGGGCGAGCACTTCTACACCTCGAGCATCGTCGAGCGTGAGAGCCTCGATTTCGCGGGCTGGACCTACGAGGGCATCGGCTGGAACTCTCCCAAGAAGAGCAAGACGCCCGTGTACCGCCTCTACAACGAGATTGGCGGCGAGCATCACTACACGCTTTCCGCCGTCGAACGTGATGCGCTTGTGGAAGCCGGTTGGAACGACGAGGGCATCGGTTGGTATTCCGACGACGCCAAGGGCGTCCCGCTATATCGCCAGTACAACCCCAACGCCTACGCCAACAATCACAACTACACGGCAAGCAAGTACGAGTTCGACCACAACATCTCCCTTGGCTGGCAGGATGAGGGGATTGCCTGGTACGGCATCTAGCCCTAGTCTGTACGCTTGATGAATACGGGTACTGACAAGGCGCTGTCGATTCGCGCGAACATGATTTGGAACGCCACGGGCTCGCTGGTCTACATGGCGGCGCAGTGGTTGATCACGGTCCTCGTCGTGCGCCTTTCGACGGGATATGACGCCGCGGGCCTGCTTGCGTTGGGCATGGCCGTCTCGAACATCTTCTCGCCCATCGGCTACTACAAGATCCGCACCTATCAGGTGTCTGACCTGGACGAGGAATTCAGCTTCGCGCAGTACCTCGGGTTCAGGATCGTCACGGTCGCCCTGGCCATCGGCGTCATGTTCGTCTACTGCTTTTTGACCTGCCCCACAAGCGCCTGGCTGACGGTCATCCTCTACGGCTTCTTCTCGCTGGGCCCCGTGTTCGTGGATGTCTTGCATGGCGAGGAGCAACGCGAGTCGCGCATGGACGTCATCGGCATCTCGTTCATCCTGCGCGGCGTGCTGCTGCTCGTCTCCTTCGTCGCCGGCATGGTGCTCTTCAACTCCCTGGACATCGCACTCATCCTCATGACGGTGAGCACCTATCTCGTCATCGCGCTCTTCGACGGCACGGCTTTCATGCGAGTCACGCGCAAGCCCCTCAAGCCGCAATTCGACGCCGTGGCGATACGCTCGCTCTTCGTGAAGTGCCTGCCCCTCGTCGTCGCGTCATTCTTCTGCTGGGCCGTCCCCGCCATTCCGCGCCAGGCCCTCAACGACGTGATGGGGGAGTGGTTCTTGGGCATCTACTCGTCGGTGGCCGCCCCGGTGCTCATCGTGCAGATGTGCGCGCAGTACATCTACGCGCCGCTTTTGACGCGCTTTGCCGAATACCTGAAGGCGGGCGACATGCGCGGTTTCCTGGGTCTCGTGCTCAAGGTCTCCATCGCCATATTCGCCCTCGCCCTCGTCTTCGGCCTGCTCTTCGCGCTCGTCGGCGAACCTGTGCTCGTGCTCATCTTCGGGTCGAGTATCGCGCCCTATGCGTATCTCATCGTGCCGCTCGTGTTGTGCACGGTGATGACCGCCTATGTCTGGTTTCTGGGCGACGTGCTCATCACGATGCGGCGCAATCGCGAGAATCTCGTGGGCTATGCCATCTCGTTCGCGGTCATTCTGGTGGGCATGTACCCCATGATCCACGCGTTCGAGATGAACGGCGTGAGCTTCGCCATCATGCTCGCCTATGGTGCTTCCATCGCGTTCTTCCTCGTGTGCATGATCCGAGACGCGAGAAAGCGCGCAATCTAATAGCCAATCATCCGAGTCTTGCTGTCGATTTGTTACATGACTGCAAAGGAGCGACCGACGGATTTCGGGCATCTCGAACAGATTCGGAAGATGTGCAACATGGGTTCCGCGAAAGGTGTCTGAGCGTGCGTTCTTTGCACGCGAGTTCTTTCGCGGCGTTGCTCAGATGACGAATCGGGTGTGAGAGCCAGTCCGAAATCCGCCGGTCGCTCCTGGAGCCAGGTCAGGCCCAGCAGACGAGGCCCTTCTTGAAGCCATCTGTGCAGTAGTGCCTGTAGTAGGCGGCCAGGTCGTCGCCGAACTTCTTCCTGAGCTCGGGGTTCTGGTCAAGGTAGTCCTGGTAGTCGAAGACGAAGCCGGAGTCGAAGCCGTCATGCCATCGCGTGGTGCGCGTGTCCTTTCCGAGTACCGCGCTTCCGAGCATGTTGAGATTCTCGTCGAACCAATCGAGGCGCCACCCGATCCACTTCTGGAAGAACTCGACGTTGAGCGCCCAGGTCGCGAAGGGCTCTGCCTGGAAGTTGAAGGAAGTGACGCCGAAGGGAATCTCGTTCATGCGCTGCGAGGCGGCAATCACCTTGGCGTAGCCGGCGATGGAGTGGAGCTTGCCCGCCGGGCCGACGGCATCGGCGTCACCGAGCACGACATCGGCGATGAGGTCCTTGAACGTGTCCTCGTAGATTTCCTGGACGCGCTTCTTGACCTGCTTGCTCAGGATGGTGTTGT
>CATLBX010000149.1 GCA_949879855.1 uncultured Coriobacteriia bacterium | reverse complement strand
TCTCAGCACTGGGGCACCGGCGGCGACAAGGCCGGCCAGCGTCCCCTGGCAGTCCAGGTCGAGGAGTCGCACTCCATGTATTACGGCACTCTCGATGAGATGATTGCCAAGATGAAGGAGTTTGACCGCCCGATGTGTCTGTTCCAGCTCTAAGTAGAGCCTGGATAAGCTAGAATGGGCCTGACCGGCCACGGTCGGTCAGGCCTACCATGCAGACGATTAGGAGGAAACCCATATGACACCTGAAGAGTTTTTGGCTCTCGACGCTCCCGAGGCCGCTGAGATCCTCAACAAGCTCGTTGCCGATGGCAAGAGCAAGGACGAGGCCATGGCCGAAGAGGGCGTGACGCAGGCTGATCTCATGAAGGCTCAGATCTTCTGGGTTAAGGACAAGTTCATCGCCCGCGCTTGGGGTGGCTACACCTCCACGAAGCGCACCGGCAACGAGGCTGGCGACAGCATCGAAGGCGTCGGTGGCAGCGATCCTTCCAAGGGCTACGCTGGCATCTAACATTTCGCCACAAACCTGTAAGGGCCCGATATGTAACGGTATCGGGCCCTTTCAGTATTCATGGGCGCTGTCACGCTATACTACGGACATTGCGCCAATTCTAGGAGGACATACATGTCAACTGAAGCAGAGATCATCGCTGAGATCGAGGAAATGGGTCGTCTGACCGAGGAGCAGGAGGATATCCTGTACAACATCGCGCTGCGCCAGGAAGAGCTCGGCCGACAGCCAACCATTCTGCTGCGCGAGAAGGTGGATGGCTCTCCCATCTATCAGCCCATGATCGACCGTGAGGTTCTCACGTATCAGCTGTACAACCATGGCGGCGCCGGCTCTCACGAGGTCGTGAACCTCATCGTCACGCTCAAGGGCATGCGCTACGTCATTCTCCACTCCGACGAGCTTTCCCTGCGCAGGAAGGTCGATCCCGCGGGCAACTACCGCGACTAGTCCGCGCTATTCCAGATACGTTTGGGGAGACAAGTTGGAAATCACAGACATCACACGCGAGTCCGATGACGCCGTGCAGGAAATGGTCGTGACCATGACCGCAAGCGCGGACGAGGTCAACGCCTATATCGAGGAGCAGTTCAAGGAACTCGCCAAGAACGAGATTCCGGGCTTTCGCAAGGGCAAGGCCCCGCGCGAGGTTATCGAGCGCGAGGCAGGTGGACACGATCTCGTGTTTGCCCGCATCGCCGAGGCCATCGTGAATGGCGAGGCGCCGGCCCTGCTCGACGATGCCGATGTCCTGTTCATCGGCGACCCGCAATTCAACCTCGAGAAGATTCCCGCCAGGGACCAGCCGTTCACGTTTACCGTGTCGGGTCCGGTGCCTCCCGAGGGTACGCTCTCGAGCTACGACGAGGTCTCGATCGAGATGCCTCCCAACGAGGCAACCGAGGCAGAGATCGAGACGCAGATCGAGGAGCTGCTGAGCGTCTACTATAACTACGACATCATCGACGACCCGGACTACGAGGTCGAAGACGGGGATTTCGTCACTGTCAGGATGACCATCATGAATGATGGCTCCGTCATTCCGGGCCTCAATGACGTGGAGCGCATGCTCAGCATCGGCGGCGGTTCCATGCCCGAGAGCTTCGACGAGCACATCATCGGCACTAAGAAGGGCTACACGCTCGACTTCGACTTTGACGCGCAGGGCCAGGAAGACCGTCCGGAGCTCGGCGACGGCAAGCTTCATGCCAACGTCGAGATCATGGAGATTCGCAAGCGTGTCTTGCCGGAACTCGACGAGGAGTTCCTTGCCAAGATTGGCGCCACGAGTCTCGATGACCTGCATGACCAGATGAAGATGACCATCAACATGCAGAAGGACCGGGAGCTTCCCAAGCTGCTCGAGCAGAAGGTCGTCGACGCGCTCATCGAGCGTTTCGAGGGCGAGGTCCCGGAGTATTACGTCGAGTTCATGCGCGACAACGTGAGCCGCGAACTCATGCAGCGCCTCCAGAAGGAGGGCACGGGCCTGCAGGACTGGATGCTCAAGAACAACGTCGAGGCCGAGAGAATGCAGGAAGAGGTCAATCAGGAGTCTATCGATCGCGCCAAGCGCGACATGGCGCTCGAGGCCCTCTTCAAGGAGAAGGGCTGGGAGGTCACGGACGAGGACATCGCCCGCGAGCTCTCCGGTGTCGAGGACGCCGAGGCCCAGATCGCCGAGCTCACCGAAGCGCACCGCATGGCGGACCTGCGCAAGATGTGCCGCCAGTCTATGGCCGCGCGCTGGCTTGCCAAGACGGCGGACATCACGGTCGTCGAGTAAGCGTCTCGTACAAGCTGCGTTCTAAAGAAGAGGCCCGCTCACGCGGGCCTCTTTCGTGCTTGAATGCAAGACGACGTTACAGCGAGATGAAGTTGTCGGGGAACTGCTTGTTGGCGTCGAGGACGTCCTTGCTGGTGTCGCCGTAGCGCATCCACTCCTCGTCCTTCTCGGTACGCTTGATCATGGCGTTTTCCATGACGTCGCGCAGGGCCTTTGCCTTGAGCGCGTACTCCTCCATCTGGGGCATCCTGCCCTCGAGCTCGATCTGGCGACGCTTGTAGGCCTTGTCCTGGACGGAATCGCCCGGAATGATCTCGTAGAAGTCCTCCGCCTCCAGCGTGTAGCCGGCATGGTCTGCCCAGGCGGCGAGTGCCGAGTCCTCCTTGAGGCTTTCGATGGTGTTCTCGCGCACCTCGGCGTCAAGCTGCTCCTCGGAGATGCCGCGCTGCTCGCAGTAGTCTTTCTTCTGCAGGCCGTTCATGCGCAGCATTTCCTCGAGACGATAGGACGATGCGTACAGGGCCTCCTCGACGAGGTCTTCCGGCAGGTCCTCGACGAGACGCGTGGCGAGTTCGCGGCAGATGACGTTCTGGTCGGCGAGCTGCTGCACCTCGACGTTGTCCTTGTACATGTTGTAACGGATGAAGATGAGGAGTTCCTCGACGTTGTTGATGTCTTCAACGTGCTTGGCAACCCACTGGTCGTTAAGCTTGGGCGTCTCGCCCTCCTTGCAGACATTGAGCTCGAGCCAGCGCAGCGCCGTCTTGCGCACGGCTTCCTCGGGAATCTTGATTTCCTCCGCGATGACGTAGACGGGTTCGTATGAAGTCAGGGTATAGTGCTGGTTTGCCATGATGCATCCTCTGTGATGTCGAAATGTGTAACAGCCCATGATTATACTGTATTGAACTAGGCGAGAGTAGGAGCGCAGATGGGAATAACGGTCATAGCCGTGGGCAAGCTCAAGGAACGCTTCTGGAAGGATGCAGTGGCGGAATACGTCAAGCGCCTCGGCGGTTACACCAAGCTGCGTATCGTGGAGATTCCCGACAAGGGCATCGAGTTCGAGAGCGACGAGATCATCCGCGCAGCGGGAGACGCGCATCTTATCTTGCTTGCCATCAGGGGAGAGCAGCGTTCGAGCGAGGGAATCGCGCAACGTCTCGACGAGCTCATGACCCACGGCACGAGCGACATCGCGTTTTGCATCGGCGGTTCGGATGGCGTGACCCAGGCGGTCTATGACCGCGCCGACGAGACGCTGTCATTCGGCAGGATTACGCTGCCACACAATCTTGCCCGCGTCGTGCTGCTCGAGCAGATATACCGTGCCTTCAAGATCATGCGCGGCGAACCCTACCACAAGTGACTGATCTTGTTATTCCAGTCAAGTCATGTGCCCGATTGAAGGCATCTCGAGCAGATTCGGCAGAGGTGCAATGCGATCTTAGCGAAAGGTGTCTGAGCGTGTGTTCTTTGCGCGCGAGTTCTTTCGCGGCATTGCGCCTCTGCCGAATTGGGTGCGAGAGCTAGCCTTCAATCGGGCACATGCGAGTCACTTCTTGCCCGAGTTGTTATAGCGCTCGATGAGACCTTGCATGGAATCCATCTCGGCCTGAAGCTCGCCGTTCGAGGTTTGGAGCTCGGTGAGCTGCGCCTGCTGCTGATCGATGGCGGCCTTGGCGGCACCGTATTCGCTCGCGATGCCACCAAAGGCGACGAAGCGGATGATGATGACGGCAAGCAGGATGACGGCAACGACGCCGAGTCCCAGAATCATGCGCGGGTCGACGGGTTTGACGCGTCGGCCCTTGTCGTAGCCCTGGCGGTTCGCGGATGCGCCAAACTGCTGGTCGGGCTGGCTCACGTAGCGGTCCCTGCTGTACTGGTTTGCCTGGGCGATGTTGCGCTGGCCGGCACGTGCGACGGCATGCTGCCCGCTGCGGGGGTCGCGTTGCTGCCCGGCACGCCCTTCACGTTGTCGC
>CATLBX010000148.1 GCA_949879855.1 uncultured Coriobacteriia bacterium | reverse complement strand
CTCACGCGTGCCGAGTTCGAGCGCATCACCGCAGACCTGCTCGAGCGTTGCAAGACGCCGGTCGAGACTGCGATGAAGGACGCTGGCCTCTCCAGCGGAGAGATCGACGAGGTCATCCTCGTTGGTGGCTCCACGCGTATGCCGGCTGTCCAGGACGAGGTCAAGAAGATTACGGGCAAGGACCCGCACATGGGCGTGAATCCGGACGAGGTCGTCTCCATCGGCGCGGCCATCCAGGGCGGCGTGCTCGGCGGCGACGTCGAGGGCATCCTCCTGCTCGACGTGACCCCGCTTTCGCTGGGCGTCGAGACCATGGGCGGCGTCATGACCAAGATGATCGAGCGCAACACGACCATCCCGACCCGCAAGACCGAGGTGTACTCCACGGCGGCCGACAACCAGACCTCCGTCGAGATTCACGTCCTGCAGGGCGAGCGCGAGTTCGCGCGTGACAACAAGACGCTGGGTCGCTTCCAGCTGACGGGCATCCCCGCGGCACCGCGTGGCATCCCGCAGATCGAGGTCACGTTCGACATCGACGCCAATGGCATCGTCAACGTGTCCGCCAAGGACCTGGGTACGGGTCAGGAGCAGAAGATCACGATCTCCGGTTCCACGGCCCTGTCCGACGAGGAAGTCGACCGCATGGTGGCCGACGCCCAGGATCACGCGGCCGAGGACGAGGCCCGCAAGGCCGAGGTCGAGACCCGCAACCAGGCCGACTCGATCGTGTACGCGACCGAGAAGACTCTGAAGGATCTGGGCGACAAGGTTCCGCAGGCGTCCAAGGACGAGGTCGAGGCAGCCATCGCGGCCGTCAAGACAGCGCTCGAGGGCACCGATGTCGACGACATCAAGGCCAAGACCGAGGCCCTGCAGCAGGCAAGCTACAAGCTCGCCGAGATTGCCTACGGCAACGGTCAGCAGGGTGACGCCCAGCCGGGCAACACCGCGAGCGGTTCCTACGACACCAACGCCGGTGGCGACGAGGTCGTCGACGCCGACTACGAGGTCGTCGATGACGACAAGGACAACTAGTCATGACCGCCGCAGAGCACAGGGACGATACGCTCGAAGGGGCTGCCGCTGGCAGCCCCGAGGGCGCTGAGCCCGTAGACGAGAAGGTCGACGAGGCCATCGAGGCCGAGGTCGTCGAAGAGCAAGACGAGGTCCAGGAGGACACGCCCAACCTCTTCGAGGCCATCACGGCCGAGGTGACCGAGCTGCGCGATCGCTATGCGAGGCTGCAGGCGGAGTGGGACAACTACCGCAAGCGCACGCAGGCAGAGCGCGAGTCCGAGCGCGTTCGCGCTTCGGAGAGCCTCGTCATGGACCTGCTCCCCCTGCTCGACGACCTCGAGCGTGCCATCAAGCACGCGAGGGAGACGGGCGAGGGTGGCAGCCTGACCGACGGCGTCGACGCGATCCAGAGCAAGTTCCTGCAGATTCTGGAGAAGCACAAGGTCACGCAGATTGCCGCGCTGGGAGAGCCCTTCGATGCGATGCAGCATCAGGCGGTCGGCACCGAGGAGGACGCAAGCGTTCCCGAGGAGACGGTCGTCAAGGTATTCCAGCAGGGCTACAGGATGGGCGAGCGCGTCATACGTCCTGCGATGGTCGTGACGAGCACCGGAGGCCCCGCACGGGAGCCAGACGGAGCTAACGAGCAATAGTCGGGGAAACGCGTTCGCAAGGGCGCGTTTCTTCTTGTAGAAAGGAAGGTGGAAGACACATGTCAAAGAACTATTACGACATACTCGGCGTGAAGAAGTCCGCTTCCGCCGATGAGATTAAGAAGGCGTTTCGCAAGCTCGCCCAGAAGCATCATCCCGATGCGGGTGGCGACGAGGAGACCTTCAAGGAGATAAACGAGGCCTACGAGGTCCTCTCCGATCCCGAGAAGAAGGAGCAGTACGACACCTACGGCACCGTGGGTAACTTCGCCGACCAGGCGGGAGCCTGGGGTGGCGCGGGCCAGGGATGGCCCGGTGGTGGCGGTCGTGCCTATACCTACACCTCGGGAGGTGACGGCGCGGGGTTCGACTGGGCCGACATCTTCAGCAACATCCGTGGCGGTGACGGGGCATTTGGCAGCGACTGGGACTTCAACGTCAACCGGGCGCACAAGGGCCAGGACCTCCAGACCTCCATCGAGCTCACCTTCGATGAGGCCTTCAAGGGCACGACGAAGAAGGTCTCGATCAGGATCCCCAGCACGGGTGATACCGAGACGGTCACGGTCAAGGTGCCCGAGGGTGCTGTCGATGGCGGCCGGCTGCGTTTTCGCGGCAAGGGCGAGTTCGGCACCAACGGTGGCGAGCGGGGCGACCTGCTCATCGTCACGAAGATCGCCGAGCACCCCGTCTATCGGCGCGAGAAGGCCGACGTCGTGATGGACCTCCCGGTCAGCATCGACGAGGCGATTCTCGGTGCGAGCATCGTCGTTCCCGCCCCGGACGGCACGCGTGTCAAGCTGCGCGTCCCCGCGGGCACGCAAGACGGCAAGGTCCTGCGCGTCAAGGGCAAGGGAGCCAAGGACGTGAAGGGCAAGAAGGGCACGGGTGACCTGCGCATCAAGGTGGTCGTCGAGATGCCCAAGAACCTCAACGCCGAGCAGAAGAAGGCCATCGAGGACTTTCGTGCGGCATCTCCCTCGCCGGACACGCTGCGCAGCGCGATGAACGAGCAGATGAAGGCCGTCAAGGCATAGGAACAGGAGCGCGTCATGGCACAGACAGATAGGAACAAACCGCTCTACATGATTAGCGTCGCCGCCGATCTTGCCGGGCTTCATCCGCAGACGCTGCGCATCTACGAGGCCAAGGGCCTCGTGTCGCCCCAGCGTACGAGTGGCAACACGCGCATGTACTCGCAGGCCGACGTCGACCGCCTGGAGCTCATCGGCCGGCTCACGGACGAGGGCATCAACCTCGCGGGCGTCATGCGCATCCTCGATCAGAGGGAGCGCATGCGCGAGATACAGGCCGAGGCCGACAGGCTTCGCGAGGAAATCGAGCGCCTGCACGAATCGATGCACGAACTCGAGATGCGCCAGACCATCAGGACGCTCATGAGCAAGCCGGATCACTCGAGGCTGCTCAGCGAAGGCTTCGATGGCATCTGACGCGACGGGCTCGTGTCACGTAAAAGCGAAAACCACTGTCGTGCGGCCCTTTTCGAGGACCGTCACGACATGCACATATAACTGAATATTGGAGGAATTGAAATGAGAATAGACAAGCTAGCGGTTACCGCCCAGGAGGCGCTGCAAAACGCGATTTCGATCGCGGCCGATGCCCAGGCGGCGGCAGTCGAGCCCGAGCACCTGCTCAAGGCACTGCTCGACTCCAACGAGGGAAACCTGACCGCAATCATAGAGAGGGTCGGCGCCGACCCGCACGCCATTGACATGGCCATAACCAAAGAGATTGAAGATGCTCCCAAGGTCACGGGGTCGACCTCGGTCGGCAACGCAAGCCCGCGCCTTGCGGAGGTCGTCGATAACGCCGTCAAGATCGCCGGGCAGATGGGCGATTCGTTCGCCACGACCGAGCATCTGCTCATTGCGCTTTCCGAGGACAAGGGCGACGCGGGCAAGGAGCTCACGCTCGCCGGCGTGACGCGCAAGCGCGTCGAGCAGGTCTACGAGGAGCTGCGTGGCGACACGCGCGTGACCGACCGCGATTCCAAGACGCAGTTCGAGGCGCTCGAGCAGTACGGAGAGAACCTCACGCAGAAGGCCCGCGACGGCAAGCTCGATCCGGTCATCGGCCGCAACGACGAGATTCGCCACACCGTCCAGGTGCTTGCGCGTCGTACCAAGAACAACCCGTGCCTCATCGGCGAGCCCGGCGTTGGCAAGACCGCCATCGTCGAGGGCCTGGCCCAGCGCATCGTCTCCGGTGACGTCCCCTCGACGTTGCAGAACAAGGAGATCGTCGCGCTCGACCTGGGTTCCATGGTGGCCGGCGCGAAGTACCGCGGCGAGTTCGAGGACCGTCTCAAGGCGGTGTTGCGCGAGGTCGAGCAGTCCAACGGCAACATCATCCTGTTCATCGACGAGCTGCACACCATCGTGGGCGCGGGCGCGAGCGAGGGTTCGCTGGACGCCGGCAACATGCTCAAGCCGGCGCTGGCGCGCGGCGAGCTGCATGCCATCGGCGCGACGACCCTCAACGAGTACCGCAAGTACATCGAGAAGGACTCCGCGCTCGAGCGTAGGTTCCAGCCCGTCATGGTGAGTGAGCCCTCCGTCGAGGAGACGGTCTCGATCCTGCGCGGCATCAAGGAGAAGTACGAGATCCACCACGGCGTGCGCAT
>CATLBX010000147.1 GCA_949879855.1 uncultured Coriobacteriia bacterium | reverse complement strand
TGCGCCCCGACGGCAAGACGCAGGTGTCGGTGCGCTATGTCGACGACAAACCCGTCGCCGTCGAGAAGATCCTCATCTCCACGCAGCACTCCGATGACGTCGACCAGAAGCAGATCTACGCCGACATGGTCGAGCACGTCATCAAGCCCGTCTTCGACGAGGAGGGCATCGCCTACGAAGATGCCGAGATTTACGTGAACCCCACCGGGCGCTTCGTCATCGGTGGCCCCATGGGAGATGCGGGCCTCACCGGCCGTAAGATCATCGTCGACACCTATGGCGGCATGGGACGCCATGGTGGTGGCGCGTTTTCGGGAAAGGACCCCACGAAGGTCGACCGCAGCGGTGCCTACGCGGCGCGCTGGGTCGCGAAGAACGTCGTCGCAGCCGGCCTTGCCGACAAGTGCGAGGTGCAGGTGGCCTATGCCATCGGCGTCGCACGTCCCCTGAGCCTCATGGTCGAGACCTTCGGCACCGAGCACGTCGACGCCGAGACGATCGAGAAGGCGGTCGAAGAGGTCTTCGATCTGCGTCCCGGCGCCATTTTGCGCGACCTCGACCTGCAGCGCCCCATCTATCGCCAGACGGCCGCGTACGGTCACTTCGGCCGTGCCGAATTCCCCTGGGAGCAGACCAATCGCGTCGACGAGCTCAGGGCTGCCTGCGGCCTGAGCTAGCGCATCCCATGCTCGTCGCATCGGTCATAGTCGATGTAGCGGCGCGGGCGGTCGACAGGCCCTTCTTCTATCTCGTGCCATCGCAGCTCGCGGTGGATGTGCAGGTGGGTTGTGCGGTAAGCGTCGACTTCGGCAATCGTCCGGTCGTGGGCTACGTCATCGGCCTTTCCCAGATGGACGAAGACGAGGTCGAGGCGTCCGTCGGCGAGCTCTCCAAGCTCAAGCCCCTGCTCGGCGTCTTGTCACGACCGTACTTCGATGACGTGGCGGCGCGTCTCGCCACGTGGATTTCGCACGAATACCTCTGCACCGTATCCGATGCCCTGCATCTGTTCACGCCACCCGGTGGTTCTCCCAAGGTCAAACGCGTCGATGACGCGTGGGAGCTCGTGTTCGCCGGCGTCGGTCCGGTCGACGACCGCTGGGCCATCCCCACGGATGCTGCCTCGTCGTTCGTTCCCGCAAAAAACGCCGTCAAGCAGCAGCGCGTCCTCGATGCGCTTTCCTGCGGAGGCATGCGCGTGGCCGAACTCGCCGCGATGCTCGGCAACGTGAATCCTACGCTCAAGGCTCTCGAGAAGCGTGGCGTCATTCGCATCGAGCACCGCAGGCGCATACGTGATGCCATGCCCGCGGTCACGGGCGCATGTGCGAACGTCGGCGCCCTCACACACGGTCAGCGAGAGGCCCTCGACGTCATTCGCACGACCATTGCAGGCGACGCTCCCTCCAATGTCGTTGTGGTCGACGGCATTACCGGCTCGGGCAAGACCGAAGTGTACCTGCGTGCCATCGAGGACGTGCTGCGTGCCGGCAAGTCCGCCATCGTGCTCGTTCCCGAAATCGCCCTCACGCCCCAGACGGTCGGGAGGTTCAGAGCGCGTTTTCCCGACGACGTCGCCGTCCTGCACTCGCGGCTTTCGACGGGCGAGCGCTTCGACCAATGGGACCTCGTGCGTCAAGGCGAGGTGCATGTCGTCGTCGGGACGCGCAGTGCGCTCTTCGCTCCCGTGCGCGACCTTGGCCTCGTCATCATCGACGAGGAGCATGACTCCTCCTACAAGCAGGATAACGCGCCGCGCTACGATGCGCGTGTCGTCGCCTACGAGCTTACGCGCATGCGCGATGCGGCGCTCGTGTTGGGTTCCGCCACGCCGAGCATCGACACGCTTGCCTCATGCGAGGGCAGCGTGCTCGGCGAGCGGGCTTGGCAACACGTGCTGCTTCCCGAACGCCCGAGCGGCCAGCCCTTGCCCGACGTGCAGATCGTCGACATGGCCGCGGAGTTCAAGGGCGGCTCACGCTCCATGTTCTCCCGCGCGCTCGTCGATGCGCTGCACGACGTGCACGAGCGTGGCGAGAAGGCCGTGCTCCTGCTCAACAGGCGCGGTTTTGCCTCGTTCGTGCTCTGTCGTGAATGCGGATTCGTGCCCGAGTGTCCCCATTGTTCGACCTCGCTCACCTTCCACGAACGCAACGGAACGCTCGTCTGCCATCATTGCGATTACGTCGAGCCCATGCCCGCCACCTGCCCGCAGTGCAACAGCCCCTACCTGCGCAAGTTTGGTGCGGGGACCGAGCGCGTCGAGGCCGAGTTGCGCCAGATCGTGCCCGGGGACATGCCCATCATCCGCATGGACGCCGACACGACCAAGGCCAAGGGCGCTCACGAGCGTCTGCTCGAGGAGTTTTCCGCGGCCCGTGGTGGCATCCTGCTCGGAACGCAGATGATCGCGAAGGGACTCGACTTTCCCGATGTCACGCTCGTCGGCGTCATCAATGCCGACACGACGCTCAAGCTTCCGGATTTCCGCGCACCCGAGCGCACCTTCCAGTTGCTCGAGCAGGTGAGCGGCCGCGCCGGTCGTGCCGAAAAGCCCGGCCACGTCATCGTGCAGACCTATTGGCCCGAGCATCCCGCCATACGTGCCGCCGCCGCCCATGACCGCGGACTCTTCCTCGAAACCGAACTTCCCTCCCGTGACGAACTCGGCTATCCGCCCTACGTGCGCCTCGTGAACGTGCTTGCCTGGGGCCAAGACGAGCGGGCGGTGCGTCAGGTCATCACCGAGGTCACGCTCGCCATCAACTCGTCGATGATTTCGGCAGGGCACGAGTGGGAGGTGCTCGGCCCGGCACCGTGTTTGCTCTCGCGACTGCGCGGGCTGTATCGCTGGCATACGCTTATCAAGGCGCCTATCGGGGCAGACGTCTCGGCGGTCATCGAACCCGTCTTGAGGGCGCGCAAGGCCCGCGACGATGTCCGCATCGC
Source organism: uncultured Coriobacteriia bacterium (assembly GCA_949879855.1). Classification (GTDB taxonomy): domain Bacteria; phylum Actinomycetota; class Coriobacteriia; order Coriobacteriales; family QAMH01; genus QAMH01. Next base: position 1,373 of record CATLBX010000147.1, on the reverse strand, counting down.
CGTCGACGTCGACCCCGACAACCTGTTCTGAAAATGAGACAAATACCCTGTGTATTTGTCTCATTTTTTCGTTGCCCCGCGCTTCGCGTTGCTGTATCCTTTCTCTTCGCGTCGTTTCCTCCGTGAGGACAAGCCTGCACGTGAAACGAATGGCACGACAAGAAAAGGAACAGACAATGGACTACATCCGCGCAATCGAGCAGCAGCAGATCAAGGAGATCCCCGAGTTCTTCCCCGGATCTCACGTCAAGGTTCACTACCGCATCAAAGAGGGCAATCGCGAGCGCATCCAGGTGTTCGAGGGCGATGTGATTCGCCGTCACGGCTCCTCCAACCGCGAGACCTTCACCGTCCGCAAGGTCTCCTTCGGCGTGGGCGTCGAGCGTACCTTCCCCGTGCATTCCCCCAAGATCGAGAAGATCGAGGTCGTGCGTCACGGTGCCGTGCGCCGCGCCAAGCTCTACTACCTGCGCGACAAGGTCGGCAAAGCCGCCCGTCTGCGAGAAAAGGGCTTTTAAATCGGCCTCACCAAGAAAGAACGCGAAGAGCTCCGCAGGGTACATACCGCGGAGCTCTATTCGTTTATGCGCGAAATCGTCCCCGAGGGCATCGTCGTCGGCATCGACGAGGTGGGCAGGGGAGCGCTTGCCGGCCCGCTCATGACCGCCTGCGTCGCGTTGCCGGACGAGCCGCAGGTCATTGGCCTCGACGACTCGAAGAAACTCTCGCCCAAGCGCCGTGCCGAGCTGGCCGCGCAGGTCGAGGAGACGGCTCTCGGTATCGGCATCGGACATGTCGGACCAGCGGAAATCGATGCCTGCGGCATGGCGGCATCCCTGCGCGTCGCGATGTCGCGAGCGCTCGAGGCCTGTAGGATCGACCTCGCCGCGCGGGGAAACGACGATGCCATCGCCGGCGTGCTCATCGATGGCAACCCCGTGCACGTGCACGAGCGCGAGGTGTGCGTCGTCAAGGGGGACGGCAAGCTCGCCTGTATCGCCGCGGCGAGCATCGTCGCCAAGGTCGCCCGCGACAACCTGATGGTCGAGCTCGCGCGGGAGTATCCGCCCTATGGATTCGAGAGCAACAAGGGCTATGGATCGGCAGCGCATATCGCCGCTCTCAAGGAGTGGGGTGCAAGCGACGTGCACCGTCGGAGCTTCCTCGGCAACATACTCGCCGAACAACAAACTCTGTTGTAGAATGACAGGTCATGCGCGTGCGAAACGTGCGCTTTGCGCACGCCCACGTGCCTGTGCATGAACAGAGAAAACTTGCAAGCAACGTACAGGAGTTCTTAATGGCGCAACGCAAGTCGTCTGGAAGCGGCTCGGGCAAGAAGGCCGAGTCGGACAGCGAGAAGAAGAAACGCG
>CATLBX010000146.1 GCA_949879855.1 uncultured Coriobacteriia bacterium | reverse complement strand
TTCTGTTTCAAGACGGTTCACAATACCGCCTAGTTATGATTTCACGCGTCGAGATGGGAAGAACATGAAAAGGGCAGCAGTCGTAGGTGCAGCGGGATATGCCGGCGTCGAGGCGGTGCGCATCTTGCTCGGCCACCCCGAGTTCGAGCTCACCTGTATCACCTCGTCGGGCAACGAGGGCGAACGCATCGCCGATTTGTATCCGGCACTTTCGGGCATATGCGACCTGAGCTTCGAGGTCCATGACGCGGCTCGCATCGCCGAGAAGGCAGATGTCGCCTTCCTCGCCGTGCCCCATACGGCATCGCTCGCGATGACGCCGGCGCTCGTCGCCGCAGGCGTGCAGGTCATCGACCTGTCGGCTGACTATCGCCTGGCAGACGCCAAGGTGTACGAGGCCTGGTACGATGTCGAGCATACGAGCGTCGACTTGCTGGCGCAGGCGGTCTACGGCTTGCCCGAGGTCGCGCGCGATGAGCTCAAGGCCGGCACGCCCGTCGTCGCCTGTCCCGGTTGCTATCCCACGGCATCTGCCCTGGCGGCCCTGCCCGTCATCGAGGCGGGCATGACGGGGGAGGGCCCGGTCACCATCGCGGCGCTCTCCGGCATATCTGGTGCGGGCCGCAAGGCAACGCCCAAGACGCACTTCTGCAACGCCGACGAGTCGGTATGCCTCTACGGCATGCCCCATCGCCACACGCCCGAAATCGCGCAGACGCTTACGCGCGCAGCCGGCAGCGATATCGAGGTCATCTTCACCCCGCATCTCGTGCCGATGGTGCGTGGTCTGCTCTCCACCGTCTACATCCCGCTCAAGGGCAGCTACAAGCTCGATGAGATTCACGCGCTCTATACCGGTCGTTATGCCACCGAGCCCTTCGTGAGCGTGTGTCCGCAGGGCGTTATGCCTCAGACCTCCTGGGTCGAGGGGTCGAACCGTGCGCAGGTGGGCTTGCACCTCGCGTCGGACGGCACGATGCTCATCGCGAGTTGTGCCATCGACAACCTCGTGAAAGGCGCTGCCGGCCAGGCCATCCAAGCGGCGAATCTCGTGTGCGGCTTTGACGAGACCGCCGGCCTCACCTATAGCTGCCCGGTGGTGTAGTCATGGCTGATATCGAATTCACGCAGGTCGAAGGTGGTGTGACGGTTCCCGCGGGCATCAGGGCCGCGGGCGTCCATGCAGGCTTTCGCAAGGATCCCAGGCGCCTTGATGCCGCACTCGTCGTATCCGACGGTCCCCAAACGACTGCCTGCGGCATGTTCACGAAGAACGTCTTCTGCGCCGCACCCGTCCAGGTCGACCGCGAGCTGCTTGCAACTCACGCGCCCCGCGCCGTCTTGCTCAACTCGGGCAACGCCAATGCGGCCACGGGCGAGCCGGGTCTCGCCATCGCGCGCAAATCTGCCCAGGCTGCGGCCCAGGCCCTCGGCCTTGCCGACGGCGAGGTGCTCGTTGCCTCGACGGGTGTTATCGGCGTCGAGCTTCCGTGGACCCCCTTCGAAAAGGGCATCCCCGCGCTCGTCGAGAAGCTGTCGAAGGACGGCGGCCATGATGCGGCCTGTGCCATCATGACCACGGACACGCACTCCAAGGAGTGCGCCGTGCGCTTTACCTATGACGGCAACGAGTACACGGTCGGCGGCATGGTCAAGGGCTCGGGTATGATTCAGCCCAACATGGCGACGATGCTCGCCGTCGTGACCACCGACATGCCGGTTTCGACCGATGCCGCACGCGTCGCCCTCAAGCAGGCAGTCGATGCCTCCTTCAACAAGGTCACGGTCGATTCCGACACCTCGACCAATGACAGCGTCTTCTTCTTCTCGAGCGGCATGGGCGCCCCCGTCGCCAATGCCGATGAGGCCGCTGGCGTGCTGGCAGAGGCGCTGTGCCTCGTGTGCGAGAACCTCGCGCGCCAGATTGCCGCCGATGGCGAGGGCGCGACCAAGCTCGTGACGGTTTACGTGCGCGACGCACGCGACGATGCAGATGCCGATTGCGCCGCCCGCACCATCGCCAACTCCCCGCTCGTGAAGACGGCCATCGCCGGGCGCGATTGCAACTGGGGCCGCATTGCTGCGGCACTCGGGCGCAGTGGCGCGCGCTTCGACCAATACCGCGTGGACATCGACATCATGGCCATGCCCGTGTTGCGCGCAGGCCTGCCCTGCGGCTTTGACGAGGAGGAGGCTCTGCGCCGCTTCGAGGAGGACGAGATCGTCATCGAGGTTTCGCTCGGAACCGGTGGCGGGGCGGACACGCGCGTGTGGACCTGCGACCTGACGCACGAGTACATCCACATCAACGCCGATTATCGCAGCTAGTTTGAATAGAGAGGCAAGAGAGGAACATGCAGTTTCGCAAGAAATACGATGAGGTTGACGTAGCGGATATTGACGCGCTGCCCAACCGGCTGCGCGCCCGGGTCCTGCTCGATGCACTGCCCTGGATCGAGGACATCACGGGCAAGACGGTCGTCATCAAGTACGGTGGCGCGGCGATGGTGGCAGGCGAGCTGCGCGACGCGGTCGTCGACGACATCATCATGCTCAAGCTCATGGGCGCCAATCCCATCATCGTGCATGGCGGAGGCCCCAACATCAATACGATGCTCAAGCGCCTCGACATCCCGGTGCACTTCGAGGGTGGCCAGCGCGTGACCGACGAGGAGACGATGGAGGTCGTCAAGATGACGCTCGTCGGCCAGGTCAACCAGGACCTCGTGAGCGCCATCAACAAGCATGGCTCGGTTGCCGTCGGCCTCAACGGCGCCGATGCGAAGATCATCCAGGCAGAGCCGCTCGACCCCAAGCTTGGGCGTGTGGGCAAGGTCAAGTCCATCAACACGCGTCTCATCGAGGACCTGCTCGCGGCCGATTACATCCCCGTCATCGCGACGGTCGGCTATGGTGAGGATGGCGACTACAACATCAACGCCGACACCGTTGCCGGCGAGATCGCGGCGGCTGTCGGTGCGCAGAAGATCGTCTTCATCACCGATGTCGATGGCATCTACACCGAATTCGACGACAAGTCGACGCTCGTCTTTCGCATGGCCCTTTCCGAGGCCGTCGAGCTTGCCAACGAGGGCACGATGTCGAGCGGCATGATTCCCAAGATTAACGCCTGCGTGACCGCGCTCTCGGCGGGCGTGCGCAAGGCCCACATCATCGACGGCACGGTGGCCCATTCTCTCGTGCTCGAGATCTTCACCGACTCGGGCGTTGGCACGCTCATCGTGCGTCATCAGGATGATTCCATGGATCCGGACTTCGTCGAGGCCCCCGTGAGCAACTTCGCGAGCAAGCTCGACCAGTCCATCCAGACCATCGGAAGGAGCGAGTGAAGGACATGGGGAAGCAATTCGACAAGGCACAACGGCTTGACGACGTCTACGTCATGCATACCTTCGCACGCAAGCCAGTCGAGTTCGTCTCGGGTGCCGGCCAGTGGCTCATCGATGACGAGGGCAACGAATACCTCGACTTCCTTTCGGGTATCGGCGTCGTGAGCGTGGGCCATTGCAACTCCCGCGTCGCCGAGGCCGTGATCGAGCAGGCCAACAAGCTGCTCCATGTGAGCAATTACTTCTACATCGAGCACCGTGGCGAGCTCGCCGAACGCATCTCGGATATGCTCGCCCATGGTACGGATGCGACATGGCAGAGCTTCTTCGCCAACTCGGGTGCCGAGGCACACGAGGGCGCGATCAAGCTCGCCCGTCTCTGGGGCGCCAAGCATCTCGACGGCGCCCATGGCATCATCTCCGCCGAGAAGTCCTTCCACGGCAGGACGCTTGCCACGCTCGCGGCAACGGCGCAGGACAACAAGCAAGACCCCTTCGCGCCGCTCCCGGCGGGCTTCGGCCGCACGCCGCTCAACGACATCGATGCGCTCGAAAAGGCTCTTGACGGCGAGGTCGACGGCACGAAGCCCTGCGCGCTCATGCTCGAATGCGTCCAGGGCGAGTCCGGCGTCTGGCCCTGCACCCTCGAATACCTCAAGGCCGCCCGCGAGATGACGAGCGAGCGCAACATGCTCCTCATCGTCGACGAGGTGCAGACGGGCTTTTGCCGTACGGGTTCGTACTTCGCGTTCCAGTCCTATGGCATCGAGCCGGATATCGTGACCATGGCCAAGGGCATCGCCGACGGCGTGCCCATGGGCGCTTTCGCGGCCAAGACCGAGCTTGCCGCGCTCATGCAGCCCGGCATGCACGGCACCACCTTTGGCGGTGGCCCCCTTGCCTGCGCGGCGGCTGACGCGACGACCAAGATCATGTGCGAGGAGGGCTTTCTCGACCACGTGAACGAGATGGGCGCCTACCTGCGCGACCGACTGGCCGAGCTGCCCTTCGTG
>CATLBX010000145.1 GCA_949879855.1 uncultured Coriobacteriia bacterium | reverse complement strand
ATCGTGGCGCTCACGGGCGGCCTTTCCAAGCACGGCCCGCGCGTCGTGTTCTCAGGCATAGTGGCCCTTGCCGGCCTCGTCTCCTGCATCATGATGGGCCTGGCCTACGCGCTGCCCGCCATCCCCATCTGGAACAGCCCCTGGGGCACGGTGCAGGTGCTCGGCGCGATGCTGCTGGGCGGCACGCTACTGGGTGGCACGATCCTCAACATGTCGGTCAAGGAGACGCCGCTTGAGGGCGAGGCCGACGGCCGCATCAGGCTGCTTGCCATGCTCGGCGCCCTCGTGCTCGTCGTCGGCACGGCCGTGCTCTTCGGCATGGGCGCGGGTGCGAAGAGCGCGATGATCAACGTGGCCGCCAACACCGGCACGCTCATCGTTCCGCTCATCCTCACGATTGCCTTCTCGATCGTCGCCGCGGTCACGGCGTTTCTCGGCCGGGGTGCGAAGCGCACGGCATGGCTTGCCTGTGGCACCATCGTCGCGCTCATCGCCATTTTCCTCGCACGCGGTATCTTCTACGGCGTGCAGATAGGAATCGGCCTGTAGAAAATGTAGTGGGGCGGGTTCTCATTGCATCCCGCCCCACTACGGCAAAAGGCCCACTCGTGCCATAAACGCACGGCTCTGACCGCAAAAAGGCGGAAACGGCGGCCACTGGCCGCTCTATTGGCCTGAAATGGCACGTATGATGGGCACAGGCCGCGATTCGTGGCAGATGCAGGCAATGCACCTGCGGTACGAGGCATAGGACAGAGGATATGGCTAAACACATGACCCAGATACCCGACGCGACGCTCGAAGGCGTGGCCCTCGTCGGCATGACGCTCGGCCCGCTCTTTCGCCACGATCCCGTGCTCGAACGCGAACACGTGGGCACGCTCTACGAGACGCTCGCGAAGTCCGACGCCCATGCGCTCAGCGAGGAATGGCCCTTCGTGGACGATGACGAGGCATGCGACGCCCTCGCCAAGCTCGTCGACGAGGCCACGCGTTTCGAGGACGTCATGGCCGTCGACAACGAATCGCTGGCCGCCGCGCCCAAGCTCGCCCTCGAATACCGACGTCTCTTCGTGGGACCCGCCAAGAAGGCGGCCGCGCCCTGGGGTTCGGTCTACACCGACAAGGACCAAGTCGTCTTCGGCATGAGCACGCTGGCCTTGCGCGATTGGCTGCGCGCAAACGGCATCGAGGTGCGCCAGGAAGGCGGCGAGGAGCCCGAGGACCACATCGGCACCATGCTCGAGCTCATGGCGTGGATTGCCGGTAACCGCCCCGAACTGCTCGCGGAATACCTGCAAGGCCACCTGCTCACCTGGGCACCGCACTTCCTTACGCTCATGCAATCCGCCACGACGAGCGACTTCTTCGACGGACTCGCCGCGCTCACGCGGGAGAGCTTGCTCGGCATCCAGGATGCGCTGGGACTCGAGGTCGAGGAACCACGGTTCTATCGATGAGACGACATGCCTGGCATGCTGTCTCATATCGTCAAATAACCTAGCGTCGGGTAGGCCGTCGAGCCGAGGTCTAAGGGAGCGCGCCGTAGGGACCGCGAAGCGGGCCGTCGGGAAGCGACCATCGAGGCGAGACGACCTGCCCGACGCCTCCTTACGCTATCTTGCCGGCGCGCACCTTGTCGCGCAAGAGCCAGCTCACCAAAATGTAGATGACCATCGAGGCCGGGGCCACCAGCAGAAACGGAATCTGCAGGATACCCGTGGCGTAGAGCACGCTGGCAACCGCCGAGACCACGACGAGCGTCCCCACGCCGCGCCAGTTGACCGTGCGCTCCGGAGCGGCCACGTCGATGGCCCGCGCGCCAATGCCCATCTTGCCGCGCACGATGTAGTAGTCGGTGATGAGCAGGATGCACCACGAGCTCGTGAGTATGGATCCGTAGCTCATGAAGGCGTTGACCTGGTCGAGTATGTTTCCCAGGATGAAGGCAAGGCCGATGAGGTTGGCGATGATGACGGCCACGGGCCAGGCGAGCTTCTTGCCCAGCAGCGAGTCGAAGAGGTTGGACACGGCGTTGGCGCCGCCGATGGAGTTCGACGTCTCCACCTTCATCTGCGACAGGCAGATGATCGCGAGGCCAATGCCACCCGAGGCGAGCACGAGCGAGACGCCCGGATTGGTCACCGCGGCGTTGGCCGCGAGCGTGGCATCCATGCCCTGGGCGCTGAAGTATGCGAACGACTGCTCGAAGCCGTAGTAGACGATGAGCGCGCCGAATATGTACGTGATGATGGCGAAGAGGCTACCCGTGAGAGAGATGGGCACCAAGTCGCGTTCCTTGCGCGCAAAGCGCGTGAAGTCGGCGGCGAACAAGGCGAGCAGACCGCTCGTCATGATCGCATAGTTGACGGAGTAGGCGAAGCCCTCGAGGGGCTCGACGCCGGGAATCATGATACCGTGGGTGGCGGCCTCGACAAGCTGGCCGTCGGCGGCGATGAGGTAGACGACGTATCCCATGACGCAGAACAACGCCACGACGAATATGGCGTTCATGCGCGCGATGATCTTGGTGCCGAACAGCGCCATGAGCACCCACACGCAGGATATGCCGATGAACAGCGCCCAACGCGCGAACTCCCCCTCCCACCCGAAGGCGAAGAGGATGGCGTTGCCGAGCTGCACGGTTCCCACGGCCAGCACGCCCACGAGGACGAAGATCCAGATGAGCGAGCCCACGGCCGAGCCGTTCTTGCCGAAGATGTAATAGCGGGAGACGACGTTGTTGGGCAGACCCTCGCGAAAGCAGATCTTGCCCACGAAGTACGTGAGGACGAACGAAAGCGCGAACGTGATGGCGACCGTGACGCCGCCAAGCTGGCAGCCCGCGTAGAAGGCGACGATGCCGCCGCCCATGAGCTTGGAGAGGCTCGAGACCACTCCGGAGAGGATGGCCGCGATGTCGGGCCATGCCAGGCGCGCCCAGTCGGGCACCCTCTCGAACAACGATACCTGGCTCGTGACCGAGCGTCCCTTGGCGGGAGCTCTGCCCTGGGCAGGAGCCTTCACGTCGGTGACCGGCTTGCCCTTGGGGCTCTGGGAATTGGAGTCCATGGTGACACCCCTCGCTTGTCAGGTGAATCACGCCTGAGAATGGCCGCATGCAGCGGATGAAAAAGGTACCGGCGCCCCGTGCATGCGAGGCGCCGGCTGGAAAAAGGAGGTCCTACACGATGCCGATGTTGGCCATGATGATCATGACGACCAACGCGCACAGACCCGCGCCGATGGAGATGGCGGCGATGTGCTTGTAGGAGTTCTTGTGGTTCAGGCCCATGGCGGCGAGCATGCCGAACATGGCGCCCGAGTTGGGCAGTGCGCCGCCGATGGTAGCAGACGTGGCGATGATCTTCGCCAGGGCCGCCGGGTCGACGCCCGTCGCCAGGTAGGGCGCGAGGAAGTTCTGGGCGATGATGCCCACGGCGCCCGAACCCGAGCCCATGATGCCACCGAGGGCCGCGGCCATGGTGGCGGCGGACACGTAGGTGCCACCGGGCATGTTGAAGATGGCCTCGTAAATCACCGTGAAGCCGACGGAAGCGGCGGCAACGGTGCCAACGCCGACGGCGGCCGACGTGAACACGGCCGGACCGACGCCGGCAACGGCGCCCTTGCCCAGCGCGTCGCGCAGGGAGGGCACGTACTTGAAGAAGCACGCGATGGAGGCGATGATGCCGCAGAGCATGCCGATGTAGACGACGTTCTTCATGCCGGTGGCCGAAAGGCCGATGATGACGCCGATCAGCACGATGAGCGGAAGCAGGGACAGGAACAGGTTCGGCAGGTCCTTCTGCTCCTCGACCTCGATGTCATCGGCATCGGCGACGAAGTGCTCGCCCTTGGCCAGCGAACGCTTGAGGGCGAACTTGATGTAGACGCAGCTCACCACGATGGCGATGATGGAGCCCACGATGCCCATGATGGGTGCTGCGGTGAGCGACACGCCGCAGCCATTGGCGGCGTTGATCCAGGCCACGGCCGGCACGCCGGGAATCATGGCCATGGTGAACGAGCAGGCGGCCAGAGACCACGCGGCGCAGAACAAATGCCACGGGATGTTGCACTCGCGGAACATGGGACGCGCCAGCGGGATGAGTGCGAACATGGCCACGAACATCGAGATGCCCGCGTAGGTGAGCACGGCGCCCACGGCGGCGATACCCAGGAGCACCAGGTACGGGCTCTTGGTACCCACCTTGTTCATGACGGCCTGGGCAATGGCCTTGGCGGCGCCGGACTTGTCCATGAACTCGCCCATGATGGCGCCACCCATGAAGATCAGCAAGTTACCGCGTATGAATCCGGCAAGTCCGGTCACATAGGACTTTTCCGTGCCCACCATGGAGTCCATGATGTCCATGCCGTTGGTGAGCGCGATGATGATGGCAGTCACGATCGAG
>CATLBX010000144.1 GCA_949879855.1 uncultured Coriobacteriia bacterium | reverse complement strand
TATCATGCGCGAAACATGATGTCTTGTGGTGGCGATACCCGCTTTTGGGATTGCACGCATAAACACGAGGCTTCATGTGGCATCAGGGCGCTCGGCGCCCTCACATACAGAGCTTGTATTCGAAGAGAAACGGGACTCGCATATGACGTACAAGGAAAAGCTCCAACAGGCAAATAGGGAGGCGTTGGCGGCCGTCATCGGCTTGGGCGCGACCATCATCGTATGGGCGCTGCTCGGTTTCGGCATGGCGCAAACGGGCATCGTGGTCTTCTCCACGCCGCTTTGGGTGATTACGGGCTGCTTCGGCACCTTCGCGTTCGCCGTCGTGATCGCCGTCGTGATGGCGAAGTTCGTCATGCACGACGTCGGACTCGAGGATGACGAGGAGGGAGCCGACAATGGAAGGTAATCCGCTCACGCTCATCCCCGTCCTCGTCTTTCTGCTCGTGACCTTCGCCGTGGTCATGGGCATCAATCGCCGCGCGGCTCTCCATGGTGGCAGCTTCGTTTCCGAGTACTTCATCGGAAGCCGCAGCCTCGGCGGTTTCGTGCTCGCCATGACCACGATTGCTACCTACGGTTCGGTGAGTTCGTTCGTCGGCGGTCCCGGTCAGGCCTGGCAAATCGGCTGGGGTTGGGTGTACATGTCAGCCGTGCAGGTCACCGCGCTGTTCCTGCTCTTCGGCATTCTGGGCAAGAAGCTCGCGCTCATCAGCCGCAAGATCGGCGCCGTCACCATCATCGACGTGCTGCGCGCCCGCTACAAGTCCGATGCGGTCGCGAACGTCTCGGCGGTCATCATCCTGCTCTTCTTCGCCGCGATGATGGTGGCCCAGTTCGTCGGCGGAGCCAAGCTCTTCGAGTCCGTCACGGGCTATAGCTATGTGATCGGCCTGCTCATCTTCGGCATCGTCGTCATCTCGTACACGACCGTGGGTGGCTTTCGCGGCGTGGCGGTGACCGATGCCATTTGCGGTGTCATGATGATCGTCGGCATCGTCATCCTGGCGGCGGGCATACTCATTGCCGGCGGTGGCTACGAGAACATCATGCAGACCATCATGGCCGAAAACCCCGCCATGATGGACCCGCTTTCCGACGGGAACATGCCCATCGGCCTGTACGTGACCCAGTGGCTGCTCGTCGGCGTGCTCACCTTCTGTCTGCCCCAGTCGGTCGTGCGCTGCCTCGGCTTCAAGGATGAGAAGGCGCTCAAGAACGCCATGGTCGTCGGCACGGTCATCATCGGGCTCATGATGATCTGCGTGACCGCGCTCGGCGTGTTGGCCAAGGGCGTGCTGCCCGGCACGCTCGCGGACTATGGCGGCTCGGTCGACAACATCATCCCGCTCGCCGTCATGGAGTCGTTGCCCGCCTGGCTCGCCGGCATCGCCATCGTCGGCCCCATCGCCGCGTCGATCTCGACGGTCTCCTCGTTGCTCATCAGCGCTTCCTCGTCCATCATCAAGGACATGTACATGCACCATTGCGACAAGCGGGGGCATGAGGTCGCGGACACGAGGATATCGACCCTCTCGCGCATCTTCACCTATGCCGTCGGCGTGCTCGTGCTCGTCATCGCCATCGCACCGCCCGACGTCATCTGGAAGATCAACATGTTCGCCTTCGGAGGTCTCGAAACGGCGTTTTGCTGGGCCTTCGTGATGGGACTGTTCTGGAAGCGGGCCCACGCCTGGGGCGCGTTCGCGTCGATGGCCGGAGGCGTGATTGCCTACTGCGTCACGATGGCGCTTGGCTTCAAGGTCTTCGACCTGCACCAGATCGTGATAGGGGCAAGCGTCTCGCTCGTGCTCATGCTCGTGTTCTCGTGGTTGGGCAACAGGCATGACAGGCAACGCGGCATCATCGACCAGCCCGACGGGGTGTTCTTTGTGGCATAGGGGGCGTCGGGCAGGTCGTCTCGCCTCGACGGTCGCTTCCCGACGGGGGCGCGAACAGCACCTCTCACCTCGACGGTCGCTTCCCGACGGGGGGCGCGAACAGCACCTCTCACCTCGACGGTCGCTTCCCGACGGCCCGCTTCGCGGTCCTTACGGCGCGCTCCCTTGACCTCGGTTCGAGGTACTATTCGCGCCTAGGTAAAGACACAGACAGCACGCCTCGCCTCGATGGTCGCTCCCCGACAGCCCGCTTCGCGGTCTTTACGGCTCGCTCCCTTAACCTCGGCTCGACGTGCTGTCTGTGTCTTGGTTATAAGCGTTTAAGCACGAGATAGCAGTTCAGGTTGTCGTTGGGGCCGTCGGCGTTGAAGCGCTCGACGAGATGAGCCCGGTCGTTCACGTGCTCGATGAGCTCGTCGATGTCGGCGTTTGAGAAGCTGTGACAATAGCGCAGCACGGCAGGTTCGTCTTGCCAGCCGAGGAACCAGTCGCCCTCATCGAGCTTCAGGCCGGGATAGCGCTCGAGTGCGAGTTGTGTTGTCTGATGCGCCTTGCGACTTAGACGTTCATCGTGCTCGAACTGCCAGAATGAGACAAGAACATAGCCACCGACTTGCGTTTTATTAATCATTGTGTCTAAAAACGCTTCACGAGCTTCTTTACCGGGAATATGATGCATGAGTCCAAAAGCACAGGTCAGATCACATGCTGGCATATCAACAAGCTCGTCTTTGAGCTTGCCATTCCATAAAGTAGACACTATATCTAAATTGATGAAACGAACCGTATGATAGTTGCTAAGAAGTTCGGGACATGAGTCGATAGCGAATACGGTCGTCTGCGCATCCGTGTATTGTTGCAAGAAGTCCTCGAAGCGCAAATTCCCGCAGCCAAAGTCGAGCACGGATAGTTCGGCTCTTGCGAGTGCGCTGTCGAGTGTATCGAGGCAACGCTTCCAACCATGCCAAGGGCGTGTACGCGTAGAAGAAAATGACGCAGCGCAGCGCGCGTAGAAGTCACTGGTGAGGGCGTTGAGTATGCATGCTGTCTCGATATCCATGTCCGTATTGTATGGCAACTCTTTTAATTAAGAAGCGCCATCCGCGCTCCCTGTCGGGAAGCGACTGTCGAGGCGAGATGACCTGCCCGCGCCTCTCACGATACAATCATGCATCATGTACGAAGTGCTCGCAGACATAGTCGATGCCATACGAGCTCAAGGGCCGCTTGACGCCCTCGAGCTCGGCCGGATTCTCAACGCCCACAACAAGCGGGCAGGGGGTGCGCAGCGCGCGTACTCCAAGAAGCGCATGCTGCCGTACTACCTCAAGCTCAAGGAGGAGGACCCGGATGCATGGGCGGCGCTCGACATCGACGAGGAACTAGAGCACCAGCTCTTCATGACGCTGCGCATGAAGCCCCGGCGCACGGCGAGCGGCGTTGCCACCATCACCGTCATCACCAAGCCACACGCATGCTCGGGACATTGCCTGTACTGCCCCAATGACGTGCGCATGCCCAAGAGCTACCTGCATCGCGAGCCTGCCTGCCAGCGTGCCGAGCGCAACTATTTCGACCCGTACCTGCAAGTGGCCTCGCGCCTACGCGCGCTCACGCAGATGGGGCATGCCTGCGACAAGATCGAGCTCATCATCTTGGGTGGCTCGTGGACCGACTACCCGGAGAGCTACCAGACCTGGTTCATGGCAGAGCTCTTCCGCGCGCTCAACGAGGCGCCCGCTTCGCCCGAGGAAATGAGGATGCGGCGCGATCGCTATCGGGAGGCCGGCATCGACGGGCGCGACGAAGTGCTCGAGACGCAGACGCGTGACGTTCAGGCTGCGGTCAACGAGGGCGCGCTTGACTACAACGATGCCATCGCGAAGCTCTATGGCGCAGAGAGTGCATGGGGGAGGGTTGCCTCGTGGCAGACGGCGAGCCTCGACGAGCTTGCCGCGCAACAACGCATCAACGAGAGGGCCGCCCATCGTGTCGTAGGCCTCGTCGTCGAGACGCGCCCCGAGACGCTTGACGCTTCCGTGCTCGCGCGCTTGCGCGGGCTCGGTTGCACGAAGGTGCAGATCGGCGTGCAGAGCCTGCGCCCCGAGGTGCTGGCGCTCAACGGCCGTCCCGTTGACGAGACGGCCTTGCGTCGCGCATTCGAGTTGCTGCGCGTCTTCGGCTTCAAGATCCACACGCACTTCATGGTCAACCTGTACGGCTCGAGCATTGCCGATGACGAGGCCGATTACGCGCGCTTCGTGAGCGATGCGGCCTTCCAACCCGACGAGGTCAAGCTCTACCCCTGCGTGCTCGTGGAGGGGACGGGACTTGTCGAAAAGCACGGGAGCGGGAAGTGGCAGCCCTACGCGGAAGACGAGCTTGTCGAGCTGCTGGCACGCGACGTGCTCGCGACCCCCGCCTTCACCCGCGTGTCGCGCATGATTCGCGACATATCGGCGGTCGACATCGTGGCGGGGAGCAAGAAGACGAACCTGCGGCAGATGGTCGAGGCGTCGGACGTCCTGCGTGACGCCGCGGTGC
>CATLBX010000143.1 GCA_949879855.1 uncultured Coriobacteriia bacterium | reverse complement strand
AAGCTGCTGGAGGCGCAGCGCCTCGAACAGCGCACCTCCTATGACCTCGAAATGCTCGAGACCATGGGTTTTTGCACCGGTATCGAGAACTATTCTCGTCACCTGGACGGGCGCGAGGCCGGCGAGCCTCCCTATACGTTGCTCGACTACTTCGGCGGCAGCGACTTTCTGACCTTCATCGACGAGAGCCACGTGACCGTGCCGCAGGTGCGCGGCATGCACGAAGGCGACCGTAGCCGCAAGATCACCCTCGTCGAGCACGGCTTTCGCCTGCCGAGCGCGCTCGACAACCGCCCCCTGCGCTTTGACGAATTCGAGCAGCGCATCCCACAGTTCATCTTCATCTCGGCCACGCCGGGTGACTACGAGGAACGCGTGAGCGAGCAGACAGTCGAGCAGATCATCCGTCCCACGGGCCTGCTCGACCCAGAGATCGTCCTGCGTCCCACCAAGGGCCAGGTCGACGACTTGCTCGCCGAAATTCAAGAGGTCGTCGCGCGCGACGAGCGCGTGCTCGTGACCACGCTCACCAAGAAGATGGCCGAAGAGCTCACGGACTTCCTGCTCGACCAGGGCGTGAAGGCAAACTACCTGCACAGCGACATCGGCACGGTCGAGCGCGTCGAGATCTTGCGCGAGCTGCGCATGGGCAGCTTCGACGTGCTCGTGGGCATCAACCTCTTGCGCGAGGGCCTTGACCTGCCCGAGGTAAGCCTCATCGCGATTCTCGATGCGGACAAAGAGGGCTTCCTGCGCAACAAGCGAAGCCTCATCCAGACCATCGGTCGCGCCGCCCGCAACGTGAGCGGTCGCGTCATCATGTACGCCGATAACGTGACGGACTCCATGCGCATCGCCATCGACGAGACGGCGCGCAGGCGCCACATCCAGATGGCCTACAACGAAGAGCATGGCATCGAGCCCAAGACCATCCGCAAGGCCATCTCCTCGATCATGGACGAGCTTTCCGAGGGCAAGAGCGCTCAGGAGATTTCGACGAGCAAGGCGCTTGCCGATGACATCGCGCTGCTTGGCCGTGATGAGGTGCTGCGCATGATCGACTCGCTCGAAGAGCAGATGGCAGAGGCTTCCGAGGCGCTTGACTTCGAGACGGCCGCCCACCTGCGCGATCAGGCGGTGAGCCTGCGCGCCAAGGTCGAGAGCACCGACGAAGACGATGCCCTGGCGCGCCTCAAGGCGACATCTCGCCGCGGGTCGAGCATGGGCACCCGCAAGAACTCCGGCAAACGCCGTAGACACTGATGCGGGCAATCTTGGCGCTCAGCGCCGCGCTCGCGTAACGTCTGTACGCCACGCGCGCCGCTTCACACCAATCTCACCCACCTCAGCGCCTACGGGACGGCTGAAAAGGGCAATCTTGGCGCTCAGCGCTGCGCTCGCGTAACTTCAGGAGTGCGTCGACAGGTTGCCTCGCCTCGACGGTCGCTTCCCGACGGACCGCCTTGCGGTCCTTACGGCGCGCTCCCTTAACCTCGGCTCGACAGCCTCCCGACGCTTTGCCTATTCGTACACCGTTTCGTCGTAGTCGGCATCGTGTGCGCCGCCGCATGCGGTGCACGGCACGGGCGTGACATGGTCGAGGACGCGCTCGTTATAGGGGCTTGCATGGCGCTGACCGCAAACGGGGCAGCTCGTCCATTCGACATGCGTCTTGCCCGCTACGGTGACTTCGCGCGCTGTCGAGGCCTGGTGGTGCACGGTGCGATAAACGGGCTGCTCTCTATATGCCGTGTGGTGGACGATATAGCCCTGCTGCACATTCATGCTGGGAGGCGATGGGGCAGGTGCAGGTGTTGGCGTCGCGGGGGCTGGTACATCAACCTCCACATCGTCATTCTCGGTTTCATCAGGGACGATCGCCGGGGCTTCACCTTGCGTGGTGACGTTCTGCGCAGGTTGCTCCCGCTCTGGCTCATCGGGAGCAACGGGAACATCCTGGCTTACGCTGGGCATGATGATACCGGTATAGGGATTGGGTTGACTGGTGCTTTGCTGCGTGGGTGGCCGTGCGGATTCAGCGGTTTGTGTGGGTTGGCTGTGAAGCGCTCCTGCGAGGCTCGCAAAGCCTCCGATGAAGATGACGAGCGGGATGGCGAGAATTGCCAGGTCTCGTGCGTGTCGTGCCTGAGTTGATGCTGTGCGTCTGTTCCTCCTCGAGACGCGTTGTTTCAAGCTACCTCCTAATGCCAGAAGATGAAGGCGAGGATGACGATGAGTATGAGGATGAACCCGAGTATCTGGAAGCGTCCCACCCAGACGTAGCGGTTCTCCTTGCGAATCATCTTCGCGATTTGCTCGTCACTCTTATCGGGGTGGGTGAGCTTGAGATATTCCGCGTAGCTCATGTTCTCGGGAGCGTCTTTCTTTTCGGGCTCGTGGTGCTCGGGTGTGGGATTGGCCGCTGCCTGCTCGTCTTGGGGTGGTTGCGGTCGCTCGTCGGTCATCGTGCCTCCTGTGGTCGTACATGGCGCATACAGTGTAGCGCATGCCGTGGCCCACGGGCGCGAAAGCATCGGATTGCAACGAATGCCAAGCCATGCGTTTTATGGTACCTTTCTCAGCGGATGATTTCTCGACCAGGAGGACCACATGACCTTGCTGAAGCGCGTTCGTCTGGCACTCGTCACCGTGGGCGTGACCCTCATCGCCTGCGCGTGTCTGGCTGGATGCGGCGGGCCCGTAGCGGCAACCTATGACGGCGGTACGGTCACCGAGGACACCGTCACCAGCACCATCGAAAACATGAGGACGTATTACGAGCTGGAAGACGACGCGGCCTGGGCCGAGTTCGTCAAGGGCCGCGAATACGATACGGGCGAGAACGGCACCATGCAGACGGCGGTCGAAAAGGCGGCGGCGCAGACGGCTGCCGCAGCGGGCGAGGGCAACGAGGATCAGACCGAGGGAACGGTCGAGGAGATGCGCGAGTACGTCATCGAGCAGATTATCCGCAGCCAGCTCATCGAAAAGGAAATCAAGGATCGTAAGATTACGATTGAAGAAGAGGAAATCGACGCCTACGTCGAGCAGCAGCGGGCCTACGTCGAGTCAAGGCTTATGGAAGGCGTGTTCGAGAGCGTTCTGCAAAGGCAGGGATACAGGAACCTCGACGAGTATCGCGAGGAGATCCGCGAACAGCTCAAACAGCTCAAGCTGCAGAACGAGGTCTCGACCATCACGACGGAGGACGGCCAGGAGATTTCCGGCAAGACCGCGTGGAGCACGTGGTTCGACGAGCTCTACGAGAGCGTGCACCCAAAGATCAATCCGGCCCCACAGCCGCTGCCCTATGCCATCGTCGAGGTGGCTCAGGAGTCGGACACCGGGGATACGTCCCAGGACGAGTAGCGAATTCAAATTTGCGGATACATCTCGAGGAATAGGGGAGAAGCATGTACTCCAAGAAGACCATCAAGGACGTTGACGTAGCTCACAAGCGCGTGCTCGTGCGCGTGGACTTCAACTGTCCGCTGTACGAGGGCACGGTTGTGGATGACACACGCATTCGCGAGGCGCTGCCGACCATCCGCTATCTCCTCGACCATGATGCCCGCGTCATCATCGCAAGCCACCTGGGTCGCCCCAAGGGCGGCAGTCAGTTCGAGAGCCAGTTCTCGATGATGCCCGTCGCCATGAGGCTCATCCAGCTGCTCGGCCGTCCCGTCTCCGTGATCGGTGGCGAGAAGATTGCCGGCGAGGATGCGCTCTCGGCATCGCTCGCGCTCAAGGACGGGCAGATCATGATGCTCGAGAACCTACGCTTCGACGATGGCGAGAAGTCGTGTGACCTGCAGTTCGTGCATCGACTCGCATCGCTGTGCGACATCTACGTCAACGACGCCTTTGGCGCGGCCCATCGCGCCCATGCCTCCATCAGCGGCGTTCCCGAGTTCGTTCCCGCCGTGAGTGGGCTGCTGCTCGCCAAGGAAGTCGAGACGCTCACCACGATGCTCGAGAACCCGAGCCGTCCCTTCGTCGCCATTCTGGGCGGATCGAAGGTCTCGGACAAGATCGGCATCATCAGCAATCTCATGGACATCGCCGATACCATTCTCATCGGTGGCGCCATGATGTTCACCTTCCTCGCGGCCCAAGGCCACTCGGTGGGCAAGTCCAAGATGGAAGCCGACATGGTCGACACGGCCCGCGACATGCTCGAGACCGCCAAGGCAAAGGGCGTCAATCTCGTCATTCCCGTTGACGTCAAGATGGCCGACCAGTTCTCCGACCTCGCCTATACCGAGGCCGTCGACGTCGACGCCATCCCCGATGACATGATGGGCCTCGACATCGGCCCCAAGACCGGCGGGATGTACCGTGAGGTCATCCGCGAGGCGGGTACCGTCTTCTGGAACGGCCCCATGGGCGTTTTCGAGTTCCCCTCCTTCGAGCTGGGAACCCGCTGCGTTGCCGAGGCCGTGGCGGCATCCGAC
>CATLBX010000142.1 GCA_949879855.1 uncultured Coriobacteriia bacterium | reverse complement strand
TTTTGTTTGTTTTCCCACCCCCGGGTTCCCCGCCCCTTTTGTGGTGTGGGCCGGTGCCGGGGGTTTCTACAAACCCACCCGCGTGGACCGTCCCCTTGTCTCGTATGGCTTGTCTTTGCTATTTCCGGATAACCCAGGCGCGCGAGATACCGGAGACGACGGCGCTCTGGCTTCCCCCACGGCACTCGCCGTTCCACGAATCTGCCAGCGGGATGCGCGAGCCGGCCTTGTAGTTGGCGGGATCGGCGCAATAGAAGGTGCCGCTTTCCTCGTCGTAGTCAGTGAGCAGCACGGCGTGCGGTACGTTCGGGTCATAGGCGGCGATACCCTCGGGATGTTCCTCGAGCAGCTCGCGCAGGCTTTCGGTGGTGCCATCCACGTCGATGATGCCGATTTCGTAGCCGCTCGTCTCGAAGGACCACTTGACGCCGGCCGACGTCCAGCCATCCGCGCTCACCGAGGAGCGGCCGATGGAAGCCCAGTCGGGATTGTCATCGAGATAGGCGGCGCGACGTACCATCATGGCCACGGAGGTGATGGTGCAACGTCCCGACCCGTTCTGCGCAAAGTAGAAGTCGCCGGCACGTGATTCGTCAACGAAAGCCTCGCGCTTGGCCGAGGCGATGCCATCGGTCAGCGCCGTCGAGATCCTCTGCGACAGCGTCTCGGATTCGCCCACGAGCGAGCTCGCGATCTTCTGGGATAGGGCGGAGATTTCGTCGGCCTGCGCGGCCGGTGCGGTGCAGAGCAAGGTGGCCAGGGCCAGTAGGGTGCCCGCGAGAAGCACCGCCAACGCGGCGCGGGCGCGTGATATGGTACGTGACATAGTCATCCTTCGGCGAGCCATGTTAGTAGTTCGATTACCGAATCACCCGAACCGGACGGGTTGCTGCAACATGTTAGCGGTTCAGAAGGGGCGACGCGTGTTTTTCGCACGCACGACACATCGTCTGGACGTTTTCTCGACAGCTTCTTCTCGAAACCTACACATTTGCCGACGTCTAGAAGCGCAGGGCGCACACCCAATTGCCGCCGCTGGCGCGGCGTACGACGTCGCCGGTGCGAGGGGCATGGATGTAGTTGGTGCCACCCGTGGAGATGGCGACGTGGCCGGGGCGCCACAGGATGTCGCCGGGGGCGGCGTCACGGGGATTGAGACGCGCCCGCGCCGCCGCGTACTGCGATCGGTCGTAGTGCGGCAGGCTGATGCCGATCTGGGCATAGCACCACATGGTGAGACCGGAACAATCGAAGGTGTTGGGGCCCGAAGCGCCCCAGACGTAGGGGCATCCCAGACGCGAGACGGCGTAATCGACGACGGAGCCGTTCGTGGGAATGCTGGAGCTGGAACTGTAACCGCCACCACCCGACGACGAAGAGGACCCGGAGGAGGGACTCGACATCGAGGGCGTGTAGGCCGCCGATGCGGCCGCCTGGCGCTGGGCCTCGGCTTCGCGCTCCTGCGCGATGAGCTGCTGGTATTCGGAGCTCAGGCTGTTGTATTCGGCTTGGTACGCGGCTTCCTGCGCCTCGATGGATGCCTTGAGCTCGGCCTGCGTGCTCAGCTCGGCTTGCGCGGCCTGCTCGTTCGCGTCAAGCTCCTCCTTGGCGGCGTCGAGCTGGGCCTTCGTCTCCTTGGCCTCGTTCACGAGGGTGGCATCGTCGGCGTTGAGCTGGTCGAGCATGTCCCAGGTGCTCGCGAAGTCGTCAAAGGAGCTCGAACCCATGAGAACGTCGAGATAGGAGGTGGCGCCCTCGCGGTACATGGCCGTCGCCCTGTTGCCGAGGCGTCCCTGGAGCGAGGAGATCTTCGCCGTTGCCTCGTCGATCTTCACCTGGCATTCCGCGACCTTGGCCGCTGCGGCGTCATAGGCGTCCTGGGCGGCATTGAATTGGGAGACGGTTTGCTCGAGCTGCGAGGTCATGGAATCGAGGCGAGCCTTGGCCGCCTGTACCTCGGCGCGCTTCTCGGCGCTCGTGACGGCATGGGCCGAGGGGGTGGCGACGAGGCTCGCGAGGCCGGCTATGCCCCCGGCGATGGCCGCGCCCAGAAACGCCCTGCGATTCAGTGATTCTTCCATGTTTTTCACCCAAGGTTTCCATTGGTGACGTGTGCTTCTTCGTTGAGTTCCGTATTTAACCAGCATCCCATGCGGCACACAAGGTTTCGACGCATTCCAGACAATTTCACCATGATTCGCGAAGAGCCTGGCGCTGACGCGAGTTTCGCCCCCGCTTGTCATAGCGTGCGACACATGTCGGTGAAGCATCGTGCCGATGGTATAGAATGGCATTCACATGACAGGCAGTGCCCTATCGCACGATTGCGGGTGAGAAGATGGACATAGCGAAGCTCCGGGATGCGGGTATCGATTACGAGGACGGTCTGCGCCGCTGTGCCGGCAACGACACGCTCTACGAGCGACTGCTGGGCATGTTCGCCCAAGACACCAACTATGCGGAATCCCTCGAGGCGTTCGGACGCCAGGACTGGGACGAGCTCTTCTCTCACATGCACGAAATCAAGGGCATGAGCAGCAACCTTTCCATGACCGACGTCTATGCTGACGCGGCAGAGATCGTCGCGTTGCTGCGCTCGCAGGATTACGCCGCCATTGCCCCGGTCATCGATCGTCTCAAAGTCTCCTATGCTCGGGCGATTGACGCCATCGGCGCCTAGCTCGCCTGCGGGCATCATAGGCGCAGCAAACGGATTACCAGGACGGAGTGGCCGTGCACGATAAGACCATTCTCATTGCCGATAACTCGGTCATCAACCGCATGCAGATGGGCGGCATCCTTGCCTCCGAGTACAACATACTCGAGGCCGATAACGGACGCGACGCCCTCGACATCATGAACGAGCATGGGGCGGATGGCATCGACGTCGTCTTGCTCGACCTGCACATGCCCGGACAGACCGGATTCGACGTGTTGGCCGAGAAGCAGGCGAATCCCGCCATCGCGGACATTCCCGTCATCGTCATCACGGCCGACAGCGTGACAGCGGCCGAAGTGCGTGCGCTCGATGCCGGCGCTTCGGACTTTCTCATCAAGCCCATCGAGCCCGAGATCATGCGCCGTCGCATCCACCTGGTCATCAACGCCCGCGAGCTCGAGGAGCAGCGCATGCTCGAGGAAGCGGCGTGGATCACCGATCATGACGACCTCACGGGGCTCTACACGCGCAAGGCCTTCCTGCGCGAGATGCAGGACATGATCGACGTCAACCCCAGCAACGAGTACATGATCGCGGTCTGGGATTTCGAGAACTTCAAGACGTTCAACGAGCTCTTCGGCACCACCTTGGGCGACAGGATGCTCATCACCGCAGCCCATTGCATGGGCGAGCACGTTGCCGGTAGCGGCGTCTACGGTCGCCTGGGCAACGACAACTTCGCCTTCTGCATCGAAGTGGGGCAGGCGGACGTCGAGGCGATCATGGAGGCCATTTCCGGTGGCATCAAGGCCCTGCTCGCGCAAAGCAACATCGATTTCACACCCTCGCTCGTGACGGGCGTCTACCTTGTCGACGACAACGGCGTGGAGGCGAGCGTCATGCTCGACCGCGCCATGATGGCACGCAACACCGTCAAGGGGGACTACGACCATCACATCGCGTTCTACAACACCGAGCTCACCGAGCGTATGCTCGAGGAACAGGACATCATCAACAACATGGAGCACGCGCTCGACAACGGCGAGTTTCACGTCCAGCTCCAGCCCGTCCATGACATCGTAACGGGACGTCCCGTGAGCGCCGAGGCCCTCGTGCGCTGGCATCGCCCGGGCCACGGCGTCGTCTCGCCTGGCGTCTTCGTCCCGCTCTTCGAGGAAAACGGCTTCATCTCCAAGATGGACCATGACATCTGGGAGCAGGTCTGCCAGATTCTCGCCAATCGTCGCGACGAGGGGCTTCCCGAGATTCCCATTTCGGTGAACCTCTCCAGGCGCAGCATCTTCGACTCGTCCCTCTACGACGAGATAGTCGCCCTCGTCGAGAAGTACGACGTCAAACCCTCCTTGTTCCGCATCGAGATCACGGAATCGTCGTACACCGAGAACATGGGCCTGGTCATCTCGATGGTCACGCGCCTGCGCGACTACGGCTTCACCGTTCTCATGGACGACTTCGGCAGCGGCTACTCGTCGTTCAACGCCTTCAGTGACATTCCCGTCAACATCCTCAAGGCGGACATGGTGTTCATGCAGAACCTCGAGCGCAACCCGCGCGTCGCGAGCATATTCACGTCCATCGTCAACATGGCCCACAGCCTTGACATTCCCGTCATCGCCGAAGGCGTCGAGACGAAGGAGCAATTCGAGTTCCTCCGTTCCGTGGGATGCGATTACGCCCAGGGCTACTATTGCGCCCGTCCCATGGACCTCGAGGCTTTCACCGCCCACGTCGACGAACACTGAAATGCACCAAAATCGAATTTTTCCTTGCATGCACCAAGTAAAGGTGTATAAACATGTCCATTACATTCGAGCAGGAAGGAACCGCCATGAATCCGAACATCAAGGAAATTAGCAACCGGATT
>CATLBX010000141.1 GCA_949879855.1 uncultured Coriobacteriia bacterium | reverse complement strand
ACTTCGTTCGTTTCGCTCGAAATGACAATGGGGGGCGCTACTGCGCCTCATTGCCATCCCCACGCTCACAGCAGCGTGAGCGCCGTCACCTCGCGCGTGTTGTCCTTCTCGGTGTACATCACCGACACACGCGAGCCGGCCCGCAAAAACGGCATGCCCTCGTTGGCCGAGATGCTGGCGATGTAGATCTTCGGGTCGCCCGCGAGCTTGAAGTAGTAGCGCGTGTTGCCGTCAAACACCACCGACTCGATGGCCTCGATCTGGCCGTCCACCGTGGGCAGGATGCCGCTTTCGGCGATGGCGCCCTCGTCGATCTCGACCTGGTCATCGTTGGTGAGCGCGGCGATGTAGGCATTCTGCGCGTCGGCCACCGTCGAGCCCGTTCCGACGATCTGGTACTGCTGCACGTCGACGAACGCGTACATCTTGACCAGGCCCGCAGCGTCCTTGAGCGACAGGAAGTAGGTGGGACGGTCGGCGATATTGAGCAGCAGCGGGAAGGTGGCGTTGTAGCTCATCTGCTGGACCTGGCCCTCGGCAGAGCTCATGGCCGAGGATTCGGTCGCGCCCGCGCAGGTGTAGTAGCGCGTCTCCTTCGTGCGCAGGTTGACGAGCGCGAAGCCGACGAGCGACTCGTCGCTGTTGGCGCTCGTCATGCCCGTGTACATGAAGACATCATCGTTGATGGCAAGGTAGTTGTAGCCACTGGCACCGCTCGTGGACGACGAGCTATCGGAGTTGTTGAACAGGCCGGGTGCCGGCGAGCCGGTGGGCACGAGCACGCCGGTCTGGCCGATGAGCGAGTTGATGAAGCCGGAGCGGTACTTGCCGTAGTAGCCGAGCTGCCCGTAGACGAGGTCGGCGGTGAAGACCTTGTCGCACCAGCTGGGCACGTCCTCGAGATCGTACTTCGTCGTCTCGCCCGTGCAGGCGTTCACGAGGATGGCACCGTCGTAATCCTCGCCGCCGAACAGGCCGATGCGCATCTTGACGGTGGGCACGATCCAGTAGGGCTCGCCCTCGTCGTTGAGCTCGAAGGCCGCCTCGCCGAAGATCTCGAACGGGAACTGGAAGCGCACGTAGCGATACAGGTAGTTGTTGAAGTGCTCGCCCGTGGAGATGTGCATGTAGTGACCCTCGGGCAGGCGCACGAGCTGCGTGTCCTGGGTGGCCATGTTGACCGTGACGAAGCCCGGCAGGCCCTCCCAGGTGTTCATGAGCCACTTGATGGGGTCGGCGTAGATGAGCGGCGAGACGCGGTACGGCTGGCTCTCGTAGTTGATCTGCGTGTAGGCGTCCCAGCCCTCGTCGATGGCGAACTGGCTCACCAGGTCGCTCATCTCGCCGATGGTGCGCGAGCCGAGGCGCACGGCCGTGTCGCGGTCGACGACGGGCACGCTCTTCATCGAGATCTCCGAGATGTCCTCGGCGAAGTTGCCGTCCTTGACGTCAAGCAGGCTCGAATAGGCGCGGGCGTTGAAGAGCGGCGAGCTTGCCACCTGGCCCACGAAGATGCCGAGGAAGAGGAAGATGATGAGCGCGATGACCCAGAACAGCCAGCTGCGCCTGGGCACGGCGGATTTGTCGCCGGATGCCTTGGCCTGCTTGCGGGCCGCGCGACGCTCGCGGAACTTGAAGATGTAGCCCAGGCCCTCGCGGTTGATGCCCTCGATGAAGTCCGAGATGAAGCTCGTCGAGGCATCATGGGCACGCGGGATGCCAAAGCACACCGCGATGATGATGAGGCACCAGATCAGGAAGTTCCAAAACTGCACGCTCTGGATGTTGATGGGCGGAATCGTCACGTAGTAGAGGATTCCGATGACGACGATCGTGATAATGAGCGGAATGACGATCGTCTTCTTCACGTTCTTTTCCATGCGTTCGCTTTCTCCTCGAGGGCGACGGACGTTCTCCCCATCATACACGAGGCAAAAGCGATTACGCGGATAGATGCGCGTGATGCCGAGGCGTTACCTGCGGAATGAGACAAATACACAGGGTATTTGTCTCATTTTCCGTCGGTGAGGCGCTTGGTCGCGGCCTCGATCTGTCGCTGCGACATGTTCGACGAACCCTCGATGGAGATGTTGGCGGCCTTGTTGGTCTCGAGGTCCTTGGCCGTGACGTGCACGATGCCGTTGGCGTCGATCTGGAAGGTCACCTCGATCTGCGGCTTGTTCATGCCCAGGCGCAGACCGCCCAGCATGAACTTGCCCAGCGAGGTGTTCTCGCTCGCACGGGGACTCTCGCCTTGCAAGACGTTGATCTCGACGGTGGTCTGCATGGGCGAGACCGTCGTGTAGATGTCGCTCTTCATCGTCGGCAGCGTCGAGTTGCGCGGAATGAGCACCGAGGTCTGGTTGCCCACGATCTCGATGCCCAGGGAGTGCGGCGTCACGTCGAGCAGCAGCAGGCCGCCCACGTCACCGGCCAGCACACCGGCCTGTAGGCACGCGCCCAGGGCCACGGACTCGTCGGGGTTGATGGACTCGGAAGGCTCCTTGCCCGTAAGTTCCCTGACCGCGCGCTTGACGGCCGGGATGCGACTCGACCCACCCACCATGAGCACCTTGCCGATGTCGCCGGGACCCATGGACGCGTCGGCCAGGGCGCGCTTGCACGGCCCCATGGTGCGCTCGACGAGGTCGGCAGTCAGACGCTCGAACTCGTCGCGCGTGATCTGTGTCTCGAAGTGCAGGGGCTGACCGCCATCGCTGGCGAGGAAGGGCAGGTTGACCGTCGTCGTGGAAACCGACGACAGGTCGCGCTTGGCGGATTCGGCGGCCTCGGCGAGGCGGTTCATCGCCGCCGCATCATGGCTCACGTCCACGCCGTACTGGGCCTTGAAGCGTCGCAGCAGCTCCTCGACGAGGCGCGCGTCGAAGTCGTCGCCGCCCAGGTGGTTGTCGCCGGCCGTGGCCAGCACCTCGATCACGCCGCCGTTGATGGAGAGCACCGAGACGTCGAAGGTGCCGCCGCCCAGGTCGTAGACCATGACGGCCTTGTTCTCCTCGCGGTCCACGCCGTAGGCGAGCGCGGCGGCCGTGGGCTCGTTGACGATGCGCTGCACGTTGAGCCCGGCGATGACGCCGGCATCCTTGGTGGCCTGGCGTTGCGCGTCGGTGAAGTACGCGGGCACGGTGATGACGGCATCGGTCACGGGCTCGCCCAGGTAGCTCTCGGCATCGGCCTTAAGCTTGGCCAGGATCATGGCCGAGATCTCCTGCGGCAGGTACTTCTGGCGATCGATGCGGATGGGCTTGGTCGAGCCCATCTGGCGCTTGATCGAGCTGATGGTGCGCTCGGGGTTCATGGCGGCCTGGCGCTTGGCGATCTCGCCCACGAGGCGCTCGCCCTTCTTCGTGAACGCGACGACCGACGGCGTCGTGCGCGATCCCTCCGCGTTGGCGATGACGACGGGATGGCCGCCCTCCATCACCGCGACGCAGGAATTGGTGGTGCCCAGGTCTATGCCGATGAGTCTGCTCATTGGTACTCCTCCACGTAGCGTGCGATGAATGCCGCCGAAGTCGGCGTGCACAGCTCGCCTTCGAGACGCGGCTCGGCGAGCGGGACGTGATAGCGTTCGAGAATGGCCGCGGTGGCCGGTGCGGGAATGTCGAGCAGGCCGTGGGCGCACTCCACCTTGCCGCTGCCCACCTGCACGGACGAGGCGATGACCTTGTCGGGGCCGATCTGCTCGAGGGCGCAGCACATGCCGAGTATCTCGCGCACGGTCATGCCGAGGCCCACCTCGTGAAAGTGCGTCTCCTCGATGCTGCAGCCGTGCACCTGTGCCTCGGCCTCGGCCAAGATGCGATACACCTGTCTGGCCTCCTCCTTCGTCCAGTCGCTTGCCACCGAGGTGCCGATGGCCCGCTCGACGTCAGCGAGGTCGCGCAGATGTGCCTGGGCGGGAATGCTCTCGTCGCCCACGACGACGCCGATGTTGCCGCGGCGCTTCTCGGGCGTGGCGACGACGAGCTGCCCGAAGATGGACTTGCGCGTCGCGTCCGTCGAAAGGTCAAGGTACAGGGTTGATTCCATGGGTCGCTCCTCGTGAACCTAGCGGATGATGATGGGTATGCCGGCGGAGACCCGGTCATAGAGCTCGACGATGTTGGCGTTGGACAGGCGCACGCAACCGTGGCTACCGGGAGAGCCCAAGCCGCCGATATTCGTGGTGCCGTGCAGGAAGATGCCTCCCCCGCAGCTCACGGCGAGCGCGCGCACGCCCAGCGGATTGGACGGGCCGGGACCGATGGTCTCCTCCATGCCCTCGGACCAATCGCTGTGCGGGTTGTACCAGGTGGGTGCCGGATCCTTGTACGAGAGGTAGAAATCGCCCTTGGGCGTCGCGTAGCCCGACATGCCCGGCGTGCACGGGTAGCTCACGACCTCCTTGCCGTTCTCGTAGATGCTCACGCGGCAGTTGCGCGTGTCGACGAAGATGCCCTGGCCGGGATCGCTGGATTCGGGTTCGCTGAGAGCGGCCTCGGCCTGGATGGCCAGGCGCGACGGGTCGCCGTTGCCGGAGCCGGCCAA
>CATLBX010000140.1 GCA_949879855.1 uncultured Coriobacteriia bacterium | reverse complement strand
CGCGTGTCGTTTTCTCGACACGCGAGGACCGTCCCCTCTGCAAAAGCGGGCCTGTAAGCCGGGTTCTGTCATCCAAGACGATCATTTATCTAGGAGCGCCGTTACCGACGCCCTCCAGCAGGCAACCCGGATGCGAGCCGGGCCAGCTCATGGCATCCCTATTTGCCCTTGCTCCGGATGGGGTTTGTCAAGCCGCCGCGTCACCGCGACGCTGGTGCGCTCTTACCGCACCGTTTCAGCTTTTCTCCATGCACGCATGGGGAGTCTTCTTTTCTGTGACACTGTCCGTCGGGTCACCCCGCCCGGCCGTTAGCCGGCATCCTACCCTGCGGAGCCCGGACTTTCCTCATCATCCACTCCCCTTCAAGCGAAGGAGGCGGGTGCCGCGATCGTCCAGCCCGCTTTTGCAGAAGAGATTATAGCGAATAAGGAGAAAAAGAATAGCCGGTCAGTCCCACGATCGAACGCATCTCGAGCAGATCTTACACGAATGCAACATGGGTTTGCGAAAGGTGTTTGAGCGTGTGGTCTTTGCGCGCGAGTTCTTTCGCAATGTTGCTTGAGTGTTGGATCGGGTGCGAGAGCCAGCGGTCGATCGAGGGACTGACCGGCTGGCTATATCTCGACATCAGGAACTTCGAACATCTTGTGGCGGCTCGTCTCGCCGCGCACGCAGGAGACGGAGCTCTTGGGAACATCAAAGAAGGAGGCGACGAGAGCCGTCGCCTCCTTCGTGGCCTTGCCTTTTTCGGGAGCCGCCTTGACCTTCACTTCGAGCTCGCGCAGGCCATCTGCCCCCTCGCGCCATCCGACGACCTCGGCACGCCCGGACTTGGGCGTGACGTGCACGGGCAGGCGCATGCAATACCCCCTATTTGCCGTCTTCGGGCATGATGGAGGGAATGTTGATCTGCGGAATCTGCTGGGTCGTGAGACGCGGCAGATCGTCCTCGTCGAGGGTGGGCATGCCATCGCTTGCATGGGTCGCGCGCGGCTTGAGCTTGGGGAGCTCGGCCTCGACCTGATCCTCGGTCACGCCCTGGGTGAGGTTGTTGAACTCCTCCTTGGCATGGGCGGCGAAGCGCTCGAGCATGTCGAGGTACTGCTCGCGGAACTTCTGGGCGTAATCGCTGAGCGCCTTGATCTCGTTGTCGATGGCGGCCTTCTTGGCCAGGGACTCGCGAATGAACTCGCGGGCCTTCGCCTCGGACTCGTGGTAGATGCGGTCGCCCTCGATGCGTGCGTCCTCCTTGATCTGGGCGGCGCTGCGCTGGGCGGAGATGAACGCCTCGGCAATGGCATTGTCGAGCTTGTTCTTCTCGCCGAGCTGCTCCTGCATGGGCTCGAGCTTTGCCTCGGCTTCCTCGGCACGCACGGTCATGGCCGCAAGACGGCCCTGAGCGATCTCGAGCTCGCTTCGCAGCTCGCGTTCGACGAGGCCCGCCTGCTCGAGCTCGGCGGGTGACGTGAGCGACGCGGCACTTGCCTCGGCAAGCTCCTCGCGCGTCTTGGTGAGCTCGTCCTTTGCCTCTTTGAGCTGGGACTCCAGATCGGCGATCTGCTTGTTCATCGCGTCGACCTCGTTGGCGACGCGCTCGAGGAAGACATCAACCTGTCCGACGTCGTAGCCGCGCAGGGCGTGCTCGAATCCCTCGTCCTGGATGTCCTGCATTGTGATGGCCATGTTTAATCTTCCTTTCCTACAGGAGCGCGGCGATGAGCCGGCCCACCAGCTGCACGACGATAATCGCGAAAATCGGGCTTATGTCAAGCATACCGCCAATAGGCGGAATTATACGCCTAAAGATATTGAGAAAGGGGTCGCAAATGCGACCAAGCGCGCGATAGATGTCTCCGATCCACCCTGCCTGGTGGTTGGGAAGCCAACTCATGAGGATGTAGATGAGGATAATGGCAACATAGAGATCGCAAATGCCCAGCAGAAGCGAACGGAGAAAGACCAGCGTCGAGGAAATCATGCACCCAACTCCTTCGATCGACGTGCGGCCGCATTGACGCCGTCTTCGAGCGCCTCTTCCACACCGGCGCCACGCATGGCGTCAAGTGCGGCAACGGTGGTGCCGCCGGGGCTGCTCACCGCATCGATGGCGTCAGGCAGGCTCTGTCCCATCTCGATGACGAGGCGGGCAGTGCCGAGCATGGTTTGCAAGACGAGGTCGCGCGCGTCCTCGTAGTCCATGCCGAGCTTGACCGCGCTTTGCGCGATGACTTCGGCGAAGAGCTCGAAGTACGCAGGGCCCGACCCGCTCACGGCGCAGACGACGTCTTGCTCGGATTCGTCCACGATGATGGCCTGGCCCATGGAGGCGAACAGCGAGCGCACGAGTTCGCAGTCCTCCGCGCTTGCCGCCGCGCCACCGCTCACCGCCGACATGCCGCAGCCGCACACGAGCGGCGTGTTGGGCATGACGCGCACGATGGGGATGTCGGCACCGAGCAGGTCTGCGATCTTGCTCGTCGACACGCCCGCGGCGATGGATATGACGAGGGTGGACGCGTCGATGCCCGCCTCGACGAGCGCCGAACACGCTTCGGGGACCTTCGCGGGCTTCACCGCGAGAACCACGCAGCGCGCCGGCATGCCCGATGCGGCATTCTCGACCGTGCGCACGCCGAACTCGCGCTCGATGCGGTCGCGCTTCTCCTGTCCGGGATTGGCGATGGTCAGCGCGTCGGCCGACATGCCGTCAATGCGCAGCAGGCCCTGGGCAATGGCTTGGCCCATGCGACCGCCGCCTACGATGAGTACAGTTCCGAGTCCGTTGACTATGGTGTTTTCCATCTTGCCCTAACGTGCGTTATCGTCTTCCAGCTTCAGGACGTCTTGCGAAACGAGGTATTCGCGGTCCTCCTCGCTCAGGGGCTCGGAGCTCTTCGAGATCACGAAGACGCGCTCGGCCGCCTTGCCGACGTTGAGGTTGAGTGCGCTTGCGACGCCAAACGAGAAGTCGAGAATGCGCTTGGCAAGCGATGCCTTGGTGTCGACGACGTTGAGGATGACCGTCTTGCCGGCCTTTGCCGCATTGGCGACCTTCTCGATGTCGGCGTAGGCCTTGGGGCAGACGATTTCGAGCCTGCCCGCGGGGTTTCCCTTGATCTTGAGGAAGTCAGAGCCCAGCGACGCGTACGGGTCACGACTCGTGTGCGTGGGAGCGGGCGAATCCAGAAACGACGGATCTTGCGGCGCGGACCAGGTGGGCTCCCCCACCGAACGCGAGGAATCGCGCCTCGAGGCGGACGTGCCGATGGTCCTGCCATAGGAACTCGATGACGAACGCGAGGAGTACCCGCGCGAGGAGCGCGCCGAGGAGTCGAGGCTGTCGTAGGAGGCGACACGCGGCTTGCGATCTGACGACAGCGTCCCGTGCTCGAAGTTGTTGGGATTGTAGGAATCGAAGGAGATGACCTCGCTGCGACGGCTGCCGCCACGCCTCTCGTCCACGCCCGAATCCCCGTAATCGTCGTAATCCTCGTCGTAGATGACGTCGTCTTCGTAGTACTCGGCCTCGTCGTCGGCCCATTCCGGTTTTCCGCCAAATCCGAGCCGGTCCTTCATACCGCCCAAAAGACTCATAGTAAGTGCCTCGCTCATATGAAACAGGCACCTAGGTACGTGGCGACGCTAGAGTGCCCTGAAGTTATCGTCAAAAATCCTTCTGCCAATGCGAACCATGGTGGCACCTTCTTCTATTGCCACCGGGTAGTCCTCTGACATGCCCATGGAAAGTTCGCTCATGGAAATACTATCACGCTCATCGCAATATTTTGACATCATCTGGCTTAAGTTTTGCAACCCGGCAAATGTTTTTCGGGCAAGGTCCATGTCGCCTCGCGGGGCCATGGTCATGAGGCCCTTGCACGCGACATGTTCGCATTGCGCGATTCGCTCTATGAAGGCAGGAAGTTCGTCGGGACGAATTCCTCCCTTGCTCTCCTCGCCCGAAACCGAAACCTCAACGAGAACGTCTTGGATGCAATCGACATTGCCCGCCGCCTTCTCGATGGCCTCGAGCAGCGACGCGCGATCGAGGGAGTGGATGAGGAAGGCCTTGCCCACGACATGCCTCGCCTTGTTCGACTGGAGCGTGCCGATGAAGTGCCAGCGCGCCTGCGGGTACAGGGCGACCTTCTCGTTGAAGGGCTTGTCGCGGTTCTCGCCGAAGTCGGTCACGCCACAGGCGATGGCCTCGCCCACGACAGGAGGTTCGACCGTCTTGCTCACGGCTATGACCTTCACGTCTTGCAAATTTCTGCCGCTCTCCTCGCAGATGCGGGTGACATCCGCGCAGGTGTCGTTCCAACGCTGCTCCAGGCTCATGCTTCCTCTTTTCGAATGGCGAACGCACCGTGCCGTCCCGTGACGCCGGCATCGGCTCGATACGAATAGTACTCCTCGTGATGACATGACGTGCAGATGTTCGCATGGACGATTCTGTCCGCAGAGGCTCCCCCACGCACGAGCGCGGCGGTGACGGCTGCCGCGAGATCGAGGTGGGAGCCGCCCGCATCGCACGCCGCGCCGAATTCGGCG
>CATLBX010000139.1 GCA_949879855.1 uncultured Coriobacteriia bacterium | reverse complement strand
CGTCGTCGCGCTCATCCGCATCGTCGATGGCTCGATCAAGGCGCGTCAGAAGATTCGCTTCATGGCGACGAAGAACGAGTGCGAAGTCGAGGAAGTGGGCGTGCGCCGCCCGGCCGAGACGCCGGTCGAGGAGCTCAAGAGCGGTGAGGTCGGCTATCTCGTCACGGGCCTCAAGGACCCGCGCATGGTCAAGGTCGGCGATACGGTGACGCTCGCCAAGGGCGGTGCCGCCGAGCCGCTACCCGGATATCGCGATGTCAAGCCCATGGTCTACACGGGTCTCTTTCCCATCGACGCAGACCAGTACCCCGCGTTGCGTGACGCGCTCGACAAGCTCACGCTCAACGACCCGGCGCTCGTCTACGAGCCCGAGACGAGTCAGGCGCTTGGCTTCGGCTTTCGCGTTGGCTTCCTCGGCCTGCTGCATATGGAGGTCGTCAAGGAACGCCTCGAGCGCGAGTTCGGTCTCGATCTCATCGCGACCGCACCCTCGGTCGAATACCATGCGTATCTCACCGATGGCACGGAAGTGACTGTCCACTCGCCCCAGGAGATGCCCGACCCGTCGTCCATCGAGCGCATCGAGGAGCCCTACGTCAAGGCCGACATCATCATCCCGCCCGATTACATCGGCGCGGTCATGGAGCTCACCACCGAGCGTCGCGGCAAGTTCATCGACATGCAGTACCTCTCGACGACCACCGTCGAGCTCAAGTTCGAGATGCCGCTCTCCGAGCTCATCATGGACTACTTCGATTCGCTCAAGAGCCGCACCAAGGGCTATGCCTCGCTCGATTACGACGTGTGCGGCTATCAGGCGAGCAACCTCGTCAAGCTCGAGATCCTGCTTGCGGGAAGCCCCGTCGACGCGCTTTCGGCCATCGTGCACAAGGACGCCGCCTATACCCGCGGCAAGGCGTTGTGCGAAAAGCTCAAGGAGATCATCCCGCAGCAGCTCTTCGAGGTACCCATCCAAGCTGCCGTGGGCAGCCGCATCCTGGCACGCCAGACCGTGCGCGCGCGACGCAAGGACGTCCTCGCCAAGTGCTATGGCGGTGACATCACGCGCAAGCGCAAGCTGCTCGAGAAGCAGAAGGCGGGCAAGAAGCGCATGAAGAACATCGGTAACGTAGAGGTGCCCCAGGAGGCCTTCATGGTCATCCTCTCCGTCGACGACGAGTAGCCGTCCGTGGCACAAACCGAAACATACCTCGCGACGCCTCTATGGCTTGCGCCCATGGCCGGCGTCACCGATCGCGCCTTTCGCACCCTGTGCCTGCGACATGGTGCTGGCCTCACCTTCTCCGAGATGGTGAGTGCCAAGGGCCTCGAATATAACGGTGTCAAGACCTTTGCGCTCACCGATCCGGCCGAGGAGGAGGCCGTGCTCGCCGTCCAACTCTTCGGCTCGGAGCCCGCGTGCATGGCACGTCAGGCCGCGCGCGTCGCCGAGCGACTGGGGAAACGCCTTGCGCTCATCGACGTGAACATGGGTTGTCCCGTGCGCAAGGTCGTGCGCCGCGGCGAGGGCTCGGCCCTCATGCAGACCCCCGACCTGGCCGCCGATATCATACGCGACATCGTCGGTGCCGTTGACGTGCCGGTCACCGCCAAGTTTCGCAGTGGCTGGACGAACGAGGAGAGAAACGCCGTCGATTTCGCCAAACGACTCGAGCAGGCGGGAGCCGCGCTCGTGAGCGTGCACGGTCGCAGCGCGCGCCAGATGTATCGCGGCAAGGCGGACTGGGACGTGATCGCGCAGGTGAAGGATGCCGTCGATATTCCCGTTGCGGGTAGTGGCGACGTCTTCTCGTACGACGATGCGTGCCGCATGCGCGAGGAGTGCGGCGTCGATGCAGTGCACGTCGCCCGCGGTGCCCGCGGCAATCCGTGGATATTCACGGGCCACGAGCCCACGCACGGCGAACGCGTCGCCGTTATGCGCGAGCACTTCGAACTTTATCTTCACTACGCCAATCCGCTCAAGGCGCAAGATGGACGCCCTTCGACGAGCGACGAGGCCATACCCGCACCCCTCGACGCGTCCGCCCCGTACCTGAGTCCGCTACGCGCGCAGCTTGCCTGGTACGTACACGGTTTGCCGTCTGCCGCGTCATTGCGTCGCGCCCTGAGCGAGGCGCGAAGCATTGCGGATTTCGAGCGCATCTTCGACGAGGCGGATAGGCTCGCGGAAGGCGAATCCCGATGATCGAGGCGCTCTATCTGCACATTCCCTTCTGCGTCTCGCGTTGCGCGTACTGTGACTTCGCGACGAGCGCCTGCAATGACGATGCCCGAATGGATGCCTACGTGGATGCACTGTGCGTGCAGCTGCGCCGCGCGGCAAAGGCGGGGCTGCTCGGCCAGGTCAAGACGATCTACATCGGCGGCGGCACGCCCACGCATCTGGGCAGCCGACGCCTCAACACGCTTGTCTACACTATCTCGCTTTCGGTTAACCTCGAAAATGTCGTCGAGTTCACCTGCGAGGCCAATCCCGAATCCATCGACGAGCGCATGGTGGCGGACCTCTTCTCGCTTGGCGTCAATCGCTTCAGCCTCGGTGCCCAGAGCTTCGACGATGCGGTGCTTGCCGGCTATGGACGCGTCCACGACGCGGCGGCGATCGATGCCGCCCTCGCTGCCGTGCGCACGCGCACCGGTAACGTCTCGCTCGACCTCATCTGCGGAGGCCCCGGCCAGTCCATGGAATCGTGGCGGCAAAGCCTGCGCCACGCCATCGACGCCGATGTCGCGCACGTGAGCATCTATCCCCTCATCCTCGAAGACGACACCTTGCTGGCCCGCCGTGTCAAGGCGGGGGAGTGCGCAATCGCCGATGACGACCTACAGGCCGACATGATGCTCGCCGCCTCCGAGCTTCTCGAGGCGGCCGGCTTCGAACGCTACGAGGTCGCATCCTACGCAAAACCCGGCTATCAATCCCTCCACAACACGGCCTATTGGACGGGTGTGGAGTATCTCGGCCTCGGGGCGGGAGCCTCGTCCATGCTTTCGCTCGAAAACGCCGAGCGTGCACTTGAAGCGGGCATATTCGGTTTTGATGAGCGGGGTGGGCAGTGGCGCAGTCGCTCAGACAGTCCTGAGCTCGCACGAGAGCGCCACCGGCGCTCTCGGCTCGTGCGGAACTCGCTTTGTGCATCCACTGCCCACCTCGCAGGAGAAGGTATCGATGTTGCCCGCATTCGAGTTACGAC
This sequence comes from uncultured Coriobacteriia bacterium, assembly GCA_949879855.1. Classification (GTDB taxonomy): domain Bacteria; phylum Actinomycetota; class Coriobacteriia; order Coriobacteriales; family QAMH01; genus QAMH01. The sequence continues at coordinate 1,344 of CATLBX010000139.1, read as the reverse complement.
GTCTCGCGATGATGAGGCGTTCGCCCGTTCGCTAGGCCGCCCCGAGGCCGAGATCGAAGTGTTGGGTGATTATGAGGCCGCCGTCGAAGACCTCATGCTCGGCATGCGCCAAAGCAGCGGCGTCCCGGTCGAGCAGGCGCGAGCCGTCGAGGGAGCGCCCGGCGTCTTCGAGCGTCTCGAGAGCCTCGGGCTTGTGTGCCGGCGTGATGGTCGCCTCGTTCCCACCAAGCGCGGTTGGCTGCTCGGAAACGAGGTCTACGGTGCGATTTGGTCGCTCGCGTCCTAGTACTTTACGTTCGCCTATGGCTTGGTGACGAAACGTTTACGATTCCCAGCGCCTGCCCGTCCGTACCCCACAATGTTCTGCGTCAAATTTGAGTGCGGGGAGCTATTGCGCATGGCGTATGAGTATTACGAGATCCTTGGCGTATCACGCGAGGTCAGCGTAACGGAGATAAAGAAGGCCTTCAGACGTAAGGCCCGCGAGCTACATCCGGACGTCAACAAGGCTCCCGATGCCGAGGAGCGCTTCAAGGAGCTCAACGAGGCCTACGACGTGCTCTCCGACCCCCAGAAGAAATCCCTCTACGACCGCTATGGCACGCCCGAGGCGGCGCAGGGCTTTGGTGGCTACCAGGCCGTCGACATGAGCGACATCTTCGGCGGCATGGGTGACATCTTCAGCTCGTTCTTCGGCGGCATGGGCGGCCGCGGTGCCCAGCAGATCCGGCGCGATGGCCGCGACATGGGCATCGGCCTGCGCCTCACGCTCGAGGAAGTGGCCCGGGGTGCCAAGAAGGACATCGTCTACGATCGCCTGGCCACCTGCGAGGAATGCGGCGGCAGCGGCGCGGCCGAGGACGGCAAGGAGGTCGAGTGCCCCACCTGCCACGGCTCCGGCCATGTCGTGAGCGTGCAGCATACCTTCCTCGGTGACATGCAGACGGCCGTCACCTGTCCGGACTGCGGGGGCACGGGCCGCACCATCGACAAGCCGTGCCCGGAGTGCCAGGGCCAGGGTCGCGTTCCGGATCGCGAGCATCTCACCATCGAGATTCCCCTCGGCATCCATGACGGACAGCAGATTCGCGTCAAGGACCGCGGCGAGGCCGGTATGCAAGGCGCGCCGGCGGGCGACCTGATTGCGACCGTGCGCATCGACCCGCACGAGTACTTCGAGCGCGACGGCGACAACCTGCACACGCGCGCCAACGTCACCGTCGTCCAGGCGATGGTCGGCGCCGATATCACCGTCTGCGGCATCCTCGAGGACGAGGACGTGCCCGTGCACATTCCCGAAGGCTGCCAGCCGGGCCAGACCCTGCGCGTCAAGGGCTCTGGGCT
>CATLBX010000138.1 GCA_949879855.1 uncultured Coriobacteriia bacterium | reverse complement strand
GAATAGGGTCAGCATCCAGCGCGAAGCGTAGCTCCAAGGGGTGCACCATCAAGTAACCGAGCGTCGGGCAGTACGTCGAGCCGAGGTTAAGGGAGCGAGCCGTAAAGACCGCGAAGCGGGCTGTCGGGGAGCGACCGTCGAGGCGAGGCGACCTGCCCGACGTCTCCCCACTCCCGATTCCTTTGCGCGACCACAGGAAATAAAGGTGCCGTGGGCATCGCTCGTGTAGTACACTGCTGGGAAACCATCGAGCGATAGAGGAGGCCCCAGGCATGGCGTTTTACTATGACGAACCATCTCATACCTTTAGCGAGTATCTGCTGGTTCCCGGATACACGACGGCGAAGAACATCCCGTCAGACGTCAGCTTGCGCACCCCCCTCGTCAAGTACAAGCGCGGCGAGGAGTGCCCGCTTTCCCTCAACATCCCCATGGTGTCCGCCATCATGCAGTCCGTCTCCGGTCCGCGCATGGCCGAGGCGCTTGCCCGCGAGGGTGGCTGCTCGTTCATCTACGGTTCGCAGTCGGCCGAGGCCGAGGCCGAGATGATCCGCGAGGTCAAGTCCTACAAGGCCGGCTTCGTGCCCAGCGACACCAACGTCACGCCCGACATGACCATGAAGGAGGTCATGGACCTCAAGCACAAGACGGGCCACTCCACGATGCCCGTCACCGAGGACGGTTCCTCGACCGGCATGCTGCTCGGCATCGTGACGAGCCGCGACTACCGTCCCAGCCGCATGGACCCGTCCACCAAGGTCGCCGATTTCATGACGCCGCGCGACCGCCTCGTCACCGGCGATGACGGCATCACGCTCTCGCAGGCCAACGACATCATCTGGGATCACAAGCTCAACACGCTTCCCATCGTCACCAAGGACGGGCATCTCGCCTCGCTCGTCTTCCGCAAGGACTACGATTCGCACAAGGCCAACCCCCTCGAACTGCTCGACAGCCAGAAGCGCTACGTCGTGGGTGCCGGCATCAATAGCCGCGACTACGAGACGCGCGTTCCCATGCTCCTCGACGCAGGTGCCGACGTGCTGTGCATCGACTCGTCCGAAGGCTATTCGGACTGGCAGCGCTTCACCCTTGAGTGGGTGCGCAAGCAGTATGGCGACGAGGTCAAGGTCGGTGCCGGCAACGTCGTCGACGCCGAGGGCTTCCGCTTTCTGGCCGAGGCGGGTGCCGACTTCATCAAAATCGGCATCGGCGGCGGCTCCATCTGCATCACCCGCGAGCAGAAGGGCATCGGCCGTGGTCAGGCCACGGCCGTCATCGAGGTCGCCAAGGCGCGCGACCAGTACTTCGCCGAGACGGGCATCTACATCCCCATCTGCTCCGATGGCGGCATCGTGCAGGACTACCACATGACCCTGGCCCTTGCCATGGGTTCCGACTTCATGATGCTCGGTCGCTACTTCGCCCGCTTCGACGAGAGCCCGACCAAGCGCGTGAGCGTGAACGGCAACTACATGAAGGAATACTGGGGCGAGGGTTCGGCCCGCGCCCGCAACTGGCAGCGCTACGATGACGGCGAGGGCGGCAAGCTCGCCTTCGAGGAGGGCGTCGACAGCTACGTGCCCTACGCCGGCTCGCTGCACGACAACGTGACTCTGTCGCTTTCCAAGGTCAAGCACACCATGTGCAACGTCGGTGCGCTCGACTTGCCCGAACTGCGCGAGAAGGCCAAGATCACGCGCGTGTCGAGCGTGTCCATCGTCGAAGGCGGCGCCCATGACGTCCTGCTCAAGGATTCGGCGTCGGCGCAATCCGCGAGCTTCCGCTAATAACGAGAGCGGGTGACATGCATCCGATTGCAAGCATCTCGAGCAGATTCGCGATATGGGAGATGCGGGTTTAGCAAAAGGTGTTTGAGCGTGCGGGTTTTGCACGCGAGTTCTTTCGCGGCGTCTCGCATATCGCAAATTGGGTGCGAGAGCCAGCTCGCAATCGGATGCGTGTCACACCCCAGCGCTAAGCTATGCGCGTACCTAGTGGCTACGACAAGGAAACACCGTGGAATTCGACAGCAGGCTATTTGAATTTACCGAGGACGAGAAGGCGGAGCTGCGCGCACGTCACGACGCGGCCCAGGCCATGCTCTCGCCCCATGCCTGCCGCGATGCGGACGGCATACGCGAGTTCACCAAGCGCTACGAAGACCCGGACGTCTACCTGGGGCGTCCGTGCTTCGTCGTCGACGTCGAGAAGATCGTCCACAACCCGTTCTACTCGCGTTGCGCCGACAAGACGCAGGTCTTCTCCCTCGTGCGCAACGACGACATCACGCGTCGTTCCTTCCACCTACAGGTGGTGAGCAGGGTAGGGCGCACCATCGGCATGGCACTCGGCCTCAACCTCGACCTCATCGAGGCCATCGCCGTGGGGCATGACCTCGGGCACACGCCCTTCGGCCACCAGGGCGAGGACTACCTCTCGGATCTCTACCATGCGAGCACCGGGCGCTACTTCAACCACAACGTGCACAGCGTGCGCCTGCTCAAGACCATCGCGCGCACTAACCTGTGCCTGCAAACCTACAACGGCATCCTCACGCACTGCGGCGAGAAGACCTTCCTCGAGTACCGCCCGGCACCATGCCCGGACTTCCCTGCGCTCAACAGCCTCATCGAGAGCTGCTACGTCGACCAGAGCAACATCCGCGACCTGCGTCCCTCCACCCTCGAGGGCTGCGTCGTGCGCATCAGCGACATCATCGCCTACCTGGGCAAGGACCGCCAAGACGCCGCGCGCATCAAGCTGCTCGACACGGGCGACTACGAGGAGAGCCCCATCGTCGGCACGCTCAACCACCAGATCATCCAGAACCTCACGCGCAACATCATCAAGAACTCGCTTGGCCACGACTACCTCGCCATGGACGAGGAGGTCTTCGCGGCCGTCGACGCCATGCGCAAGGAGAACTACGAGAAGATATACAAGAGCGACGAGGTCTCCGGTCGCATCACCTTCGTGCAGCCCATGATGGAGCGCATGTTCGCGACCTTCGTCGACGACATTCGCGCGGGACGCGAGGAGTCGCCCATATTCAGGCACTATCTCGACCAGCCCATGTTGCGCTATCCCTACAGCTTCGAGCTCGAGTCCCGGCCCGAGGACATCGCAGTGGACTACATCGCCTCCATGACCGACGACTACTTCGTCGACCTGTACGCGTTCCTGTTCCCGGACGATCCCCTCAATGGGGAAGTGCGTTACAAGAATTATTTCTAGTCGCATGCTCCTTGGGCTACAATAGAATTTCGTATGCTCGTTCGGAGAAATTCATGTTTTACGAGAAAACCGTACTCGACAATGGCATAACGGTGATAACCGAGTCCATGGAGGGCGTGCGTTCCGTGGCCCTTGGCTTCTGGGTGCGCGTTGGCGGGCGCGACGAGGCGCCCGCGGAATACGGCATGTCGCATTTCATGGAACACATGCTCTTCAAGGGCACGAAGACGCGCAGCGCCCTCGACATATCGACGGCCTTCGACGCCCTCGGCGCCGAGTTCAACGCCTTCACCTCTCGCGAGTACACCTGCTTCTACACCCGCCTCATCGACGAGCGTCTCAAGCTCGGCTTCGAGATTCTCGCCGACATGCTCGTGAACTCGACCTTCGCCCACAAGGACATCGTCACCGAACGCGAGGTCGTGCTCGAGGAAATCGCCCGCAGTCAAGACACGCCCGAGGACTACGTCTACGACGTCTTCTCCAAGGCCATGTTTCCGCAAGACGCGCTCGGATGCCCCGTTCTCGGCACGCCCGACACCGTCTCGTCCTTCGATACCGAAGAGATGCTGCGATACCATCAGGCGCATTACACCACCGGTAACGTCACCGTCGTCGCCTGCGGCAGCGTCGACCACGAGTCTATCGTCGAGATGGCCGTGCGTTGCCTGGGAGGTCTCGTCACGGGCCCTCGCCTCGAACGCGATGCGGTGCAACCCCAGGACCGCGTCATGCTCTCCTGCGTCAAGAAGGACTCCGAGCAGGCGAACATCGTCTTCGGCGCACCCACCATCGTCAACAACGACCCGCGTCGCTTCGTCTATTCGCTGCTCGACATCATCATCGGCGGTGGCATGAGCTCGCGCCTTTTCCAGGAGATACGCGAGAAGCGTGGGCTCGTCTACTCCGTCTACGCGTCGTCCCAGCTCTACGAAGGAGCGGGCATCTTCGAGATGTACGCCGGCACGCGTCCGGAGAACATCGCCGAGGTCGTCAAGGTCGCCACCGAGCAGTTCGCCCTGGCGGCGCAAGACGGCGTGAGCGAAGAGGAGCTCGCTCGCGCCAAGGAGCTCGCCGCCGGCAGCTTCGTGCTCGGCACCGAGTCCACGCGCACGCGCATGTCGCGCCTGGGTCGCCTGGCGGCGCTCGACCTGCCCATGGATTCCATTGACGACATCATCGAGAAGTATCGTGTCGTGACGCTCGACGAGGTAAACGAGGCGGCACGCGAGCTGTTCTCCCGGGAGATGACGCTCGCGGTCGTGAGTCCCTATAAGCAAGAGAAAGTCGAAAGGATGCTCAGATGATTCAGGTGCTGGTAAGCGGGGC
>CATLBX010000137.1 GCA_949879855.1 uncultured Coriobacteriia bacterium | reverse complement strand
AAGTGGCCAGACAATCCACAGCGTGACGAGCATGATGCAGAACAGGACGGCCAGTGCCTCCGTACCACTCGACAGGGGCAGGCAAGCAAGCGGCAAGTCTGCGAGAAAGCGCACGACCGCCGCACAGCACGCCGCGACGGCACATGCCGCATGCAGTAGCAGGTTGCCGAGGGGTGCTATGACGACGCCAATGACGAGGGCGAGCACGCCGAGGCAAAGCGCGATGGTGACAAGCGGCGCTGAGAGCAGGTTCGCTATCGGCGAGATGAGGGGAAGTTGCGCAAAGGCCGGCACGGTCACCGGCAGCGTCATGAACGAGGCGGCAACCGTTGCCGCGACCGACGAGCTCACGCTCGTGGGGAGCCGCGGGGCGACGTGCACAAGCCAGTGGCTCGCGAGACCGCCGAAGAGAACGAGGCCGAGCACCGAGAGCACCGAGAGCTGAAAGCCGAGCGAGAAGGCCATGGGAGGGGAGAGCCCGAGAAAGACGAACACGCACAGCGCAAGGCCACTCAAGACATAGGTGCGTTGCCCCGTCATTCCCAGGACGAGCGTGACCGAACACATCGTGCAGGCGCGCATCGCCGATGCGGCAAAGCCCGTTATCGCCACGTAAATGACGAGCGCGATGACGAGCATGATGCAGCGCACCTTGCGCCGCAGAGGCGTGCGGGCGAGCACGACGGAGAGCAGCATCGTGACAATGGCGAGATGCGTGCCCGAGACGGCCATGAGATGCGCAAGCCCCGTCGTGCGAAACGCCTGCTCAAGCTCCGATCCCGCGTATATGGTCTTGTTACCGAGCAGCACGCCGGCCAGGAGTCCTGCCGCGTCTCCGCCCATGGCGGCAATGCGCGCGAAGGAATCATCGCGAAACGCCGTCACGAAGCCGCGCAAGCCTGGACTGTAGCCGAGCTCTTCGACATGCTTCGCGCGAATGGTGCCGACAAAACCATTCTGGTGGCTCCAACGGCCGCCATCATCGACCTTGGGAGCCGAGATGCCGCCCGTGACCGCGACGCGGTGTCCCGCAAACAATGGTTCGGTGTTCTCGGGCCACGTGAGTCGAACGCTCATGGCATGCGCGCCGCTTCCGATTTGCGCGGTCGATATGCAGCCGTAATCTCGCTCTGCCGGGTCTCCGGTCAGGTCGAGTTCGAGCGTGGCACTTTCCTCCATCATCGTCGGAAGCCGCTCGACATCGCTGCTCCATCCCATCCAGCAGCCAAGCCCGCAGGCAAATGCGGAGATGAACGCGACGAGGATGATCGCAAGTCCCGAGCGCGTGAGGAGGGGAGGAGCGCTTCTCCCATGGCGTTTTGCCAGATGCCGCCAGGCAAGCATGACAAGTGCGGCGATGGCCCCCGCAGCCCCGACGCCCGGGGCAAGGTCGAGCATTTCGAGCTCATCTGCGTACATGCGCCACGTCAGCTCTTCTGCCAGGCAAATCGCCATCCACGCGCTGAGGGCCGCGAGAAAGAGGGGAGGTAGCGAAGGGCGAGCGGGTGCTTCGAGCGAGGGCAAGCTCATAGGCAGATCTTGTCCTTGAGGTTTTCGAAGCGCGTCTCGCCGATGCCCGAGACGTTCTGCAAGTCCTCGATAGACGAGAAGCGCCCCTTGGATTCGCGATAATCGATGATGCGTTCGGAAAGCGCGGGACCCACGCCCGGCAGTTCCTGAAGCTCTTCGGCGCTGGCCGTGTTGATGCTGATCTTCCCGTCCTTCCTTGAGGAAGCTCCCGCGTTGCCTGTGCCTGTTTGCGACGTTCCTTGCACCTCTTCGATTGCCGGAATGAAGACCTGCTCGCCGTCCGCCAGCTTCTGGGCGAGATTCGCGGCTCCGGGCTGCGCATGGGCCGCAAGGCCCCCGGCCGCTTCTATGGCGTCGCCCACGCGTGCGTCGGCTGCAAGCGAATAGAGCCCCGGTGCATTGACGGCACCTTCGATGTCGACCACGATTTCGCCAGCGCTCTGCGTTTCCGTCGCACTGCTTGATGCCGCGGCCGATGATTCCTGCGAAGCGCTCGTCGCTGTCGCAATGAAGTCTGCGTTTGCCCTGGGCCAGAAATGCCAGAGGGAAAAGAGCACGAGCGCAAGCGCGATGATGACCGTGCCGACGAGTATGGGCCGGGGAAGTTCGGCAAGTCCCGCTCGTCGCAGGAGCGAGTGAGCCTTCAGGGATAGTTCTTCGACGTCCATAGGTCCTCCATCGCATGCCCGTCTCGCACGATGATAGGAGGGGAGCAACCGAGCCATCTACCCCGAGAACCTGAACGAAACCGGAGTGGATTGCGGGCAAAATCCGACATATCCAAATTAATCCGCGCTTTTGCTTGACGGGTCGTGATTGATTCCGTAATATGCAATCTCGCGCCACACAGGGTTCGGCACTTGTTACTGGGGTGTCGTCTAATGGTAGGACAGCGGATTCTGGTTCCGTCAGTGAGGGTTCGACTCCTTCCACCCCAGCCAATGGCGCAGACTATGGCCCGTTCGTCTAGCGGTTCAGGACATCGCCCTCTCAAGGCGGAAACAGGGGTTCGATTCCCCTACGGGCTGCCAACAGTTTCGAAGGCCGGGTTTCCCGGCCTTCTTGCTTGAGGGACCGAGCACCATGGCAGACAACGACTTTCTTCCCGTCTACCTCATCGTCGGCTCTGACGAGCTCAAGCGCGAGTTCGTCTTCGGTCGTCTCAACGAACGCATGGCAAAGCTCGGCGACCTCGACTTCAACAAGGACGTCTTCGAGGGCGGGTCGCTTTCTGCCGACGAGCTGACGGCCGCCTGCAACACGCTGCCGTTCATGAGCGAGAAGCGCCTCGTCGTCATCAACGGCGCCGAGCGCCTCAAGAAGGCTACGGCCGAGGCCATCGTCTCGTACCTGGATGCTCCCAACGACACGACCGTGCTTGCCCTCATCGCTGACAAGCTCGCGAAGAACACGCGCCTGTACAAGGCCATCGCCAAGGTGGACAAGAAGGCCATAATCGATTGCGCTCCCAAGACCGCCCGCGAGCTGCCCCAGCAGGTGCAGCAGTTCGCGCAGAGCAAGGGCGTGACGATCACGCGTCCGGCAGCCGAGGAGCTCATCTCGCTCGTGGGCGAGTCCACCGTCCATCTCGATGGCGAGCTCACGAAGATGGCCATCGCCCTGGGTCGCGGGTCCGTCATCGACTTGCCCGAAGTCCAAGCCTACGTCGCCCGCGTGGCCGAGCCCAAGCCCTGGCACCTGTGCGATGCGCTTTCAGCCCGTGATGCGAAGAAGTGCGCCACGCTCCTCGCCCGTATGAGTGCTCAGTCGCCCTTCGGCCTGCTCACCATGTGCGCCAACAGGATTCGCGACCTGCTCGTCGCAAAGGACCTGCAAGGGCAGGGCGCGGGCGCGCTCGCCTCGGCCCTGGGTCGTCCCGATTGGCAGGTCAAGAACTACGCCCGCTGGGCCGAGGGCTTCTCCGAGGCGCAGCTCGAGGCGGCACTCGTCAGCGCCGCGGCGTGCGACCAGGCCATGAAGACGGGCGCGGACAAGGACGTCGCCTTCGAGCGCTGGGTTCTGGACGTCTGCGTGGCCTGAGTTCGCAATCGATGCGTGACATGGCGCGCAACTGTGCTATCATCTCGTAGTTTCGTCGCACCCCCACTGCGGCAGACAATGGGTTTTATCGAAAGGAAATGCCGGAAATGGCGAACATCAAGAGTCAGAAGAAGCGTATCAAGACCAACGAGAAGGCCCGCCTGCGCAACCGCGCCGCCAAGGCCGAGATGAAGACCGCCGTGCGCCGCGTGCGCGAGGCCGTCGAGGCAGACGACAAGGCGCTTGCCGCCGATGCCGCGAACAAGGCGTGCCGCCTGTTCGACAAGGCCGTCAGCAAGGGCATCATCCACAAGAACCAGGCTGCCAACCGCAAGAGCGGCGTCATGGCCCTGGTCAACAAGCTCGAAAAGTAGTTTCGGGTTCTCTTGGGCTTCTTGGGGAGGCCGCCCGCATGAGGGGCGGTCTCCTTTTTCACGTTGACGTAGCGATGTGTCAGGAGTCAGGCACCGTGACACATCCCCAACTGCGTTAGAATGGAAATCATGGACCGCTCGCACATCAGGAACTTCTCGATCATCGCGCATATCGACCACGGCAAGTCGACCATTGCCGACCGCATCCTCGAGATGACCAACACGGTCGCCTCGCGCGACATGGTCGAGCAGGTGCTCGATTCCATGGACATCGAGCGCGAGCGTGGCATCACCATCAAATCGCAGGCCGTTTGTGTCTTCTACGAGGCCGATAACGGCGAGACCTACCAGTTCAACCTCATCGACACGCCGGGCCACGTCGACTTCACCTATGAGGTGTCGCGTTCCCTGGCCGCCTGCGAAGGCGCCGTGCTCGTCGTGGACTCGACCCAGGGCGTCGAGGCGCAGACGGTGGCCAACGCCCTGCTCGCCATGAACGCCGACCTCGAGATCATTCCCGTCATCAACAAGGTCGACCTGCCCGCCGCCGATCCCGAGCGCGTGCGCGCCGAGATCGAGGAGGGCCTTGCCATCCCCGCCGACGAGGCGGTACTCACGTCGGGCAAGTCGGGCATTGGCGTGCATGACCTGCTCGAGGCCATTGTCGAGCGTATTCCCGCGCCCCAAGGTGACGCGGATG
>CATLBX010000136.1 GCA_949879855.1 uncultured Coriobacteriia bacterium | reverse complement strand
CTCGAAGCGGTTGCCGTTGAAGGCAAACGGCGAGGTGCGGTTGCGGACGGTGTTGTCCTGCTCGAGCGAGGGAAGTACCTCGCTGCCCAGGTCCATGCGCTCCATCTTGTGCGATACCGCGTCCTCACCTGCGGCAATGGCGTTGACGATACTCGTGAGCTCGGTGCCCAGGAAGATGGAGACGATGGCAGGCGGCGCCTCGTTCGCGCCGAGACGATGGTCGTTGCCGGCGGATGCGACGGTGGCACGCAGCAGCTCCTGGTAATCGTCGACGGCCTGGATGACGGCGGCCAGCGAGAGCAGGAAGATGTAGTTATGAGCCGGATCGTCACCGGGATTGAGCATGTTGAGGCCGGGCGTGGCGATGGACCAGTTGTCATGCTTGCCCGAGCCGTTGATGCCCTTGAAGGGCTTCTCGTTAAGCAGGCAGGCAAGGCCGTGATGGGGCGCGGCCTCGCGCAGGACCTCCATGGTGAGCAGGTTGTTGTCGATGGCGACGTTGGCACGCGAGAAGATGGGGGCGATCTCGTGCTGGCAGGGCGCGACCTCGTTGTGCTTGGTCTTGGCGTCCACGCCCATGCGCCACAGGGTGTCGTCCACTTCCTTCATGAAGTCGCTCACGACCTCGCGGATGGCGCCGAAGTAATGCTCCTCGAGCTCCTGGCCCTTCATGGGGTGGGCGCCGAAGAGCGTGCGGCCGCACATGATGAGATCGGGACGGCGGCGGTAGTCGTCGAGCTTGACGAGGAAGTACTCCTGCTCGGCCCCGACGGTGGTGATGACCTGCGGGACGTCGTCGATGCCGAAGCAGGCGAGCACGCGCTTGGCCTGGTCGGAAATCGCCTTCATGCTGCGCAGCAACGGCGTCTTCTTGTCGAGGGATTCGCCCGTGTAGGAGATAAACGCCGTGGGGATGCAGAGCACCTCGTCCTTGATGAACGCGAAGCTCGTGGGATCCCAGGCGGTGTAGCCACGGGCCTCGGCGGTGCCACGAAGACCGCCGCTCGGAAACGAGGACGCATCCGGCTCGCCCTGGATGAGTTCCTTGCCGGAAAACGACGTGATGGCCGCGCCATCGCCCAGCGGGTCGATGAAGGCGTCGTGCTTCTCGGACGTGATGCCGGAAAGCGGCTGGAACCAGTGCGTGTAATGCGTGCAGCCGTTCTCGATGGCCCATTCCTTCATGGCGTGCGCGACGGCGTTGGCGGAATCCTCGTCGAGGGCCGTTCCGTTCTGGATGGTCTCGTGCAGGCTCTTGTACACCGGCTTGGGCAAGCGGTCGTGCATGACCTTGTCGTTGAACACCATGCTTCCGTAGATCTTGCTGATATCTTCCGCCATGTGCTTCTCCCTTGGGCGCCATCGGTAATGGGCAGTAGTGTATCGTACGTGAACGAAATCCACGATATAGCCACTTTGTTTCGATTGCTTTAACGATTGCGAATGAGCAATTCGTCCTCTGTCGTTTCGACTGGAGCCGCCGTCAGGCGGCGGAATGGAGAAATCCCGCCCTTATGCCGCGAGATAAGGCCGAGATTTCTCGACTCCGCTCACTTCGTTCGCTGCGCTCGAAATGACAAAGAGGAAGACATATCGTGCCTCATTCCGCAGGTCATGCCCACTATTCGGCTGCGTTATTCGTGCTGAATCAGGTATTCCGCCGCGTCTTCGGCGGCGTTGGCGCCATCGGCGACGGCGGTCGTAATCTGATGAAGCTTCTTGGAGCGGATGTCACCGGCGGCATACACGCCGGGCACGCTCGTCATGCCCACGTCATTGGTGATGATGAAGCCCTTGTCGTCAAGGTCGACGGCTCCTTCCAAGAACTCCGTGTTGGGCACGGTGCCGATGGCGACGAACAGTGCGGAGCAATCGATGACGCGCTCCTCGCCGGTTATCTTGTTCTTCGTCTTGACGCCCGTCACGGCGAAGTCGCTGCCGAGGATTTCCTCGACCGTCGTGTTCCACACGATGTCGACGTTGTCGAACTCCCTGAGCTTGATGTTGTAGATTGCCGTCGCGCGCAGCACGTCACGACGGACGATGATGCTCACCTTGCGGCAGATTCTCGAGAGGTAGATGGCGTCGGCGACGGCGGTGTCACCCCCGCCCACGACGCAGACGTCCTTGCCACGGAAGAAGTTGCCGTCGCAGGTCGCGCAATAGGAGACGCCCGAACCGGCAAACTCCTCCTCGCCGGGAACCTGGAGCTTGGCGGGACGCACGCCAGTGGCGATGATGACGGTGCGGGCGAAGAGCTCCGTGCCCGATGCCAGGGCGAGCTTCTTGGGACATGCCGCGAAGTCGACGGAGAGCACGGCGTCATAGATGATCTGCGCACCGAAGCTCGTCGCCTGCTTGGTCATGATCTCCGAAAGCTCGTAGCCACTCGTCGACTGGTTGAAGCCGGGATAGTTCTCGAGATGCTCGGTGAGCGCCATCTGGCCACCGGGGGCGAGTCGCTCGATGATCGCGCACGTGAGACCCGCGCGTGCGCAGTACATCGCGGCGGTCAAGCCCGCCGGACCCGCCCCGATGATCAGGGCATCGTACGTTGTCGGCGTGTCAGATGCCATCTTGAAACCTCCCGGACAGTGCCGTGGCTAGTCGAACATGGCCATGACGCCGTACTTCGGCATCGCGCCCACGTTCTTCTTGACGACCTCGCCATTCTTGAAAAGCAGGAGCGTCGGCACCGACATGATGCCATAGCGCTCGGCGATATCGCGGCTCTGGTCGATGTCGACCTTGAAGACGTGCGCCTTGCCCTCCATCTCGTCGGCGACCTCCTCTATGACGGGCGCGAGCATGTTGCACGGACCGCACCACGTTGCGAAGAAGTCCACGAGCACCGGCTCCTGCGCGCCAAGGACGACCTCGTCGAAGTCTACTGAAGTTGCATGCTGAACCATTTTGGGCCCTCCGTTCATCCAGTGTTTCGTACGCTTCGTATTATATGCTTATCCATGAATAATATTTTCGAGGTAAAATAATTCATTACGAAACCTTCACGCTTCATCTTGGCAACCGTTGCCCGCCAGCCCTTCCCAAAACTCACGTGCTGACATACACTATGCGAACACATGTTTGCATACGAGTAATTGGGATGGTCCATGGCTTCAGAGAACATCGTCATCAAGGGCGCTCGCCAGCATAACCTCAAGGACATCGATCTCACGATTCCGCGCGACGAGCTCATCGTCTTCACGGGCCTGTCCGGTTCGGGAAAGTCATCCCTCGCCTTCGACACCATCTACGCCGAGGGCCAGCGTCGCTACGTCGAATCCCTCTCCTCCTATGCCCGCCAGTTCCTCGGCCAGATGGAGAAGCCCGACATCGACTCCATCGACGGCCTTTCCCCCGCCGTCTCCATCGACCAGAAGACCACCTCCAAGAACCCGCGTTCCACGGTGGGCACCACCACCGAGATATACGACTACCTGCGCCTGCTCTATGCCCGCATAGGCATTCCGCACTGCCCCGTCTGCGGGCGCGTCATCGAGAAGCAGACGGCCGACCAGATCGCCGATCGCATCATGGCCCACAGCGAGCCGGGCGATCGCATCATCGTCATGGCACCGGTCGTGCGCGGGCGCAAGGGCGAGTTCGCGAAGTTCTTCGAAGACCTCGTGAAGGAGGGCTTCTCGCGCGTGCGCATCGACGGCAAGATGCACCGCCTCGACGAAGGCCTCAAGCTCGACAAGAAGTACAAGCACGACATCGAGGTCATCATCGACCGCATCGTGCTGAAGGACAGCGCCCTGCCGCGCCTGGTCGAAGCCATCGAGACCGCCACGACGCTCACCAAGGGCACCGTCCTCATCAAGGTGCTTCCCAAGAGCGGCGAAGAAGACGCGACGAACGCCGGGCATTCCTCGGGCGCCCTGGCCGCAGCGGGCGTGGAGGGCGAGTACCTCTTCTCCATGGCGCTCGCCTGTCCCGAGCACGAGTACTCCCTCGACGAGCTCAACCCCCGTGACTTCAGCTTCAACGCGCCCTACGGTGCCTGCCCCGATTGCCTTGGTCTCGGCGCGCGCCAGGAGGTCGACCCGGATCTTGTCGTCCCCGACGAGGACCTCACCCTCAACGAAGGCGCGATTGCGCTGTTCAGCCCCTCGAGCAACTACTACCCGCAGATGTACGCGGCGGTGTGCAAGCACGTGGGCGGCGACATGGACACGCCGTGGAAGGACCTGCCCAAGAAGACCCGCGACGCCCTGCTCTACGGCCTGGGCGACGAGAAGATTCGCATCGACTACGTCACGCGCGATGGTCGTGACACCTACTGGGACACTCGCTGGGAAGGCGTGCTCGCCGCCATCCTGCGCAAGTATGACGAAACCGACAGCGAGCGCACGAAGGCCCGGCTCGAGGAGTTCATGGCAATCAATCCCTGCCATACCTGCAACGGCAGCCGCCTCAAGCCCGAGGTGCTCGCCGTCACCATCGCCGACAAGAACATTCACGAGGCCACGCAGCTCTCTGCCGCCCAGGCACTCGACTTCTTCTCCGGCATCGAGATGAACGAGATACAGGCGCTCATCGGCAAGCCCATCGTCAAGGAGATTTGCACGCGCCTCAGATTCCTCGTCGACGTCGGCCTCGACTACCTCACGCTCGACCGCCCCACGGCCACGCTCTCGGGCGGCGAGGCCCAGCGCATCCGGCTC
>CATLBX010000135.1 GCA_949879855.1 uncultured Coriobacteriia bacterium | reverse complement strand
ATACAAGAACCGGCGCTCATTCTTGCTGATGAGCCTATCGCAAGCCTCGACCCCAAAACCTCGCGCACCGTCATGGACCTGCTGCGCACGGCTACCGACGACCTGGGCATCGCCTGCCTCGTCAGCTTGCACCAGGTGGAGTTCGCACGCGAGTATTCCGATTTCATCTTCGGCATTGCCAAGGGACGGGAGTGTTGCAAGGGTACGCCGCGCGATTTCACGAACGATGTCCTGGCCGGCGTCTATGAGGACGAGGACCTTCTCGATGCCTGACCTACCCAACGAGAATATGCATCGATACTTCCTCAGACGAGGACTGAAGATTGGCGCGATAACCGTCGCGATTGCCATCGTCGCGATTCTGAGCGACCTGCGCTGCGACTTCAATCCCATCGAAACGCTCATGGACTTGCCCGGTAGCGTCGTCTGGACCTTCCAGCACTTCACGCCCACCCTCTCGTCCTTCGAGAAGCTTCCGAAGATTTTGCTTGCCCTGTGGAAGACCTTCCTCGGCGCGGCGGCAGCGGCCCTAGTCTCCGCCATACTCGCCTACGTGGTCGCGCTCATCGGATGCCGGCCGGTTGGTTTTGGCGGCATCGTCCGCCTCTTCGTACGCGGCGTGGCGACCGTGTCGCGCAACATTCCCAACGTTGCCTGGGCCTTCATGCTCACCTTCTCCTTCGGTCAAAGCGAGTTCACCGGCTTCCTCGTCCTCTTCATGAAGAGTTTCGGCTTCTTGACCAGGATGTTCCTCGAGACCATGGATGAGATTTCCCAAGGCTCCGTCGAGGCCCTGTATTCGGTTGGCGCGACGAAGCTGCAGATCATCACCCACGCGATCGTGCCTCTCACCTCAACGCAGGTCATCAGCTGGCTGCTCTACATGACCGAGACGAACACGCGCGACGCCACGCTCGTCGGCATGCTCACGGGTTCGGGCATCGGTTTCGTATTCGAGCTCTACTACCGCACCTTCCGCTATGACACGGCCGGTCTCGTCATTCTGTGCGTCGCCCTCATGGCGATGGGCTGCGAGGCGATATCGAATTACGTGCGCCGCCGCGTCATTCAGGCCGACGACGCGCCCCGCAGGCGCATCACGGCAGGCGGCGGCAAAATCGTCACGCGCGTGTGGACGAAGTCCAAGATCATCATCGTGAGCACCCTTGGCGTGCTGGCCGTGCTGACGGTATACGGCTTTGCCCAGATGGACTATGGCGAGGTCAACCTTCTCAACGCCACGATGGGAGCCTTCAACAACTTTGGCGTGATGGTGTTCCACCCGGGGACAGACGGGTACTGGACCATGGGAGAGCTATTCAACGACCTCGTGCTCACAATCTCGCTCGCCGTCCTCACGACGCTCATCGGCTCGATATTAGCGCTGCTTCTTGCGCTGCCCGCCGCGTGCAACCTCTCGAACAAAATCGTGAGCAACATCATCAAGCTGGTCTTTTCGGTCATCCGCGCAATCCCGACCATCATCTGGGTGCTCATCTTCGTCGTATCGATCAGCCTCGGCGCAGAAGCCTGCATCGTCGGCATGATGTTTCATACGGTGGCGTTTCTCGCGAAGGCGTTCTCCGAGTCCTTCGAGGAGCTTGACCAGGGTTCGCTCGATGCCCTGCGCTCCACGGGCGCGAGCTGGTGGGAAATCGTGACCCACTGCGTGATTCCCGAAAAGGCAAACGACATCCTCTCGTGGATCTTCATCCGTTTCGAGAACAACTTCGTGAACACGGTGGTCATCGCCGCACTCTGCGGCTCGGGTGGCATCGGCTACGAGCTCTTCCTCGCGGCGAACTTCTACTTCAGCATGCATGCGGTGGGTCTCATCACCTACATGTGCCTTGCGGTCTCGGTGATTCTTGAGGTCATCTCCACGCAGCTGCGCAAGCGCCTGCTCGTGAACCGCAGCGCTTAGAAGTGGCTCGAGGGTCTGTCCCCTCTTTCTCACCTGCGCCGGAATCGAGGGTCTGTCCCCTATTTCTCGAAAGTCAAGTCGGCTCTGATGTCAGAATAGGTCGAGGCGTCGGCCAGGTCCGTGGGATAGCTGGGGCACAGGGCGTTAATGCCAAAGCCGCCTTCCGTTGCCGTCAGGGGCATAAGCCCCGGTACGATGAGCACGCCTGTAGGTACTGCCTCGCTTGGGTGAACCGAGAACGTGGCCGCACCCCATTCGTTGACGAGACGCACACACTGGCCCGACACAAGACCTCGCTCCGCAAAATCGTCCTGGTTCATGAGCAGCGTCTGCTCGCAACCCTCGTCTTCGTAGATGCCCGACGAGTTCACGTGCTTGCCGGGCACGGTGACCACCGCAAACTCACCGTGAGTTCGCGCTTGTTGCTCGTACCAGGGAATGCCGAGCTCATCGGCATGGGTACAAATGCAGGTGAGTTCCACCTTGCCCGAAGGAGTGGCAAAGCTATCGCGCCTGCGCTCTCTCGCGAAACGCTCCCCTACGATGAGCGCGGGCTTTCCCGCATAGAAGTCGCGCAGCTCATTTTCGGTAAACCCGTATGACGACGCGGCAATGGACTCCTCCACGAGCTCGATGTCCGAAAGGCCGAGGTGCGCTTCGCCCATCCCCATGCGACGCGCGAGCTCCCGAAAGACATCGTTGTTGGAGCGAGCCTCCGCATACGGCTCTACGCAGGCACGTCCGAGCTGAATCGACGGAAACGTCGAGCCCTTGTAGGCGTCATCGTGTTCGAACGCCGTCGTTGCCGGAAGGATGAGGTCAGCCATCCGGGCGGTATCCGTCATCACCTGCTCATGCACGACCACGAACAGGTCGTCGCGGGTAAGCCCCTCGAGCACGCGCGTCTGATCGGGGGTGACCACGGCCGGGTTCGTTCCGTACACGTAGAGGGATCGAATGGGCGGGTCATGCTCCTCGAGCAGGGCCCTGCCAAGATCGATTGCGTTAATCGCGCGACGCGGAGCACGCGCGAGGTCGGGGCGCGTGATGGGGTCGAGCGGAAGGGCTGCGCCAGCCTGCGAGGTCGCGGCAATGCCTCCACCCTCTCGCGCATAGATGCCGGCGACGGCACCAAGAGCAGCGATGCATGCACTTGCCACGCCGCCGTGCTGCGTGCGAGAGAACCCGCATCCAAGATAAAACAGGGCGTTTCGATGCGCCGCAAGGTTATGGGCAAGCTCTTCCATGTCACGCATCGGGACACCGCAAAGCTCGCTCGCGCGCTCCGCGGGAATACGTGAGAGCACGCTTTCGCGCAGCATCTCAAGCCCTTCCACGCGCGCTGTGCAGAAGTCGGCATCATGCAGCCTCTTTCGCAGCAGGATGTCAATCACGCCAAGCGCAAGATAGGCATCGGTGCCGGGCTTCACGCACAGCGTGTGATCGGCCAAGCGAGCCGTCGGGCTCTCGTATACGTCGATGAGCCATACCTGCGCCCCACGACGGTGCGCGTCATGCAGTACGGGTATCAGGTGCGTTCGGGCATTGGTTACATCGGCTCCCCAGAGAACGATCGTGTCGCTCTTCTCGATATCGGTGAATGCCGTGGCGAGCTCGCCGCCCAGCACGCGAGAAAGTCCGGCGTTACGCGCGGGATAGCACAGGGTCTTTCGCAGGGAGCTTGCGCCTAGAGCGGCGAAGAACGCATCGCCGTAATTGCGGTTCACGATGCCCATCGAGCTGGAGTACGAATACGGCAGGATAGCTTCTGCGCCGTATTCGGCAATGATGCGCTGCCACCGCTCAACGATCATGTCGAGGGCATCATCCCAGCCGATAGGCTCGAAACCGGCTGCCGTGCGAACAAGGGGCGTTTTGATGCGACCGTGGCCCTGGGCGCGCCTGAGGAAGTCGTTGAACTTCCCGCAGAGAAACCCCCTCGTATGGGGATTGGCACCATCACCACGCGCCTCCACGATGCGGCCGTCCTCGACGCGAACGAGAGCCGAGCACGTATCCGAACAGTTGGCGGGACACACGGCGTGGTGCCATGTCCTATCGCTCATACATCTACCGTTATCGCATGTCACAGTCATTCGTCCTCCACAGGCGCCCCGTGCGATGGGTCCCCATCGCCCAACGAAAAGGGCCCCGCAGGTATGGTACCGGCGAGGCCCTACTTGGCAATCGCGAAAAGCCGCGGTGGCTCCTAGCTCTCCAACATCGCGCTTTGAATCGCCTGCTCTGCCGAATCGGCCACTTCCCAGGTATTGCCCTTCTTGGTGCACTCGATGATGACGGGTGCGGTCTCGACGACGGGAACGTCCTTGAGGGTTTCCATCATGATGGGACCGAGCTGGGCCAGCAATTCTTCTTGCGTCATGGAGCTCAGGGCGCTCGGATTGTTCTGGAGATCGAGAACGTACTGGTTGACATCGGCTTCGTAGTCTTCCATGAACTGGCTATAGCTCTTGATCTTCATGGTGACTTCGGCCTCTGCGGTATCGCCATCGACGGTGATGTCACCGATGTTGTAATCGAATCCCTCGAAGTAGGAGCGGAGAAACTCCTTCATGTCGATGCCGTATTGCTGGAACTGGTTGAGACTGTTTCCGACAAGCTCCTCGAGCGTATCTTCGTTGAGATTCTTTACGCTGTCGAACTCCTCGCTCAGACCCTGCCTAATCACCTGTTCCGGGTTGCTCGAACCGCAGCCAATCAGCGCGAACAGCGAAAACGCCATAACCGCGGAGATGGCCACCGTCAGCAGTTTCCTCATCTTCATATCGTCTCGTCCTCCCTCTCGCCTTGCAGACGGGTAGCATCTTCCCTTGGCACGGCGAAGGTGTCAAGCAGTAT
>CATLBX010000134.1 GCA_949879855.1 uncultured Coriobacteriia bacterium | reverse complement strand
CGGCGGCGCGACGCTCCTTGCGCTTCTTGCGGCGGCCGCTCGACTGCTTCTCGGCCTCGGCGACGGCGGCACGGGCCTCCTCGAGCACCTTGTCGCGCTGCAGCTGCTCGGCGGCCTGCGCCATCTGGCGATAGCGGTCGTCCTCGGACTCCGAATCGACCTCGACCTGCTGGCGGCCCTTCTTTTTCTTCTTGGCGCCCTTCTCGCGGTAGGGCGAGTCGGCCTGGGCCGGCTCGGAGGCAGACTGCTCGCCGGCGGCGGCGCGGGCCTCGGCGGCCTCCCTCTTCTCCTGCGTCAGACGATTGCTCTCGGCCGCGATCTGCGAGAGGAGCCCGTCGAACACCGAGGGCTTGGACGGCTTCGTCTCGACGACGGCCTCCTCGGCGACTTCGGCATCCTGTTGGCTGGCGGCCTTGGCCTCGGCCTCGGCGGCCTCACGGCGCTTCTGCTCCTTCTGGCGACGCTTTATCTCGGCCTGGGCGGCCTGCTTGTGCTCGTCCTCGAGACGCTTGCGCTCCTCTTCCTCGGCGCTCGTCTTCTCCTCGTCGGCATCCTTACCGGTGTCTTCCTGGGCGCTCTGGGCGCGCTCCTGCAGCTCCGGACCAAGCTCCTTGCGAATCTTGTCGACATAGGCGTCGACGAGCGTGGATGCGTGGTTCTTGACGGGAATCTTCATCTCCTTGAGCCTCTCGACGAGCTCCTTGGATGTCATCCCGAACTCCTTGGCGAGTTCATGTACGCGCATTCCTGCCATGTTCCCTATCACCTATCCCCTGCTGACGTCGCGCCCGCGGCGCTTATGTAGACGTCAAAATCGGCCCTGAGCCGTTCGTAATCGTCGTGTCCCACCTTGGTGCGCAGACGGCTGCCCAAGAGGCGCTTGTCGCATGCCCTGGCAAAGCATGCCTCGTCCGCGCAGACGTAGGCTCCCCGCCCCGCCGCCTTGCCGCTCGCATCGAGGGCGACCGTGCCATCCGCCGTGCGCACGAAGCGCACGAGGGTGCGCTTGTCCGAACTGACATGGCAGGCGATGCAGGTGCGTATGGGAGCCTTCCGCGTCATTAGATGAGGGACTCCTCTTCCTCGTCCGCGGCGGTCTCGGGCGCCTGGCCATCGGCATGGATGCCGCAGAAGCGCGAGCCAGGACGGGCATGGTTGCGGCAACGCACGCCCTCGGGGCTCACGTATTCGCAGCGCAGATCCACCGGCTCCTCCACCACGTCGTCCTCCTCGTCGATGAGCGAGGTCATGGATGCCAGAGAGCCGCCGTCAGCCGCGACGAGGCTCGCCGATTTGATGTCGATGTGCCAGCCGGTCAGACGCGCGGCGAGGCGGGCGTTCTGGCCCTCCTTGCCAATGGCGAGCGAGAGCTGGTCATCAGGCACGACGACGGTCGCATAGTGCGTGTCCTCGTTGATGAGCACGTTGGAGGCCTTGGCCGGCGAAAGCGCGTTGGCCACGAAGGTCACCGGATCCTCGCTCCACTGGATGACGTCAATGCGCTCGCCGCGCAGCTCGCCCACGACCATGCGGATACGCGAGCCCTTGGGGCCGACGCAGGCGCCGACCGGATCGAGGTTGGACTCACGGGAGTGCACGGCGATCTTGGAGCGGGCACCGGCTTCGCGGGCGACGGACTTGACCTCGACGACGCCGTCGTAGATCTCGGGCACCTCGAGCTCGAGCAGGCGACGGATGAGGTCGGGATGCGTGCGGCTCACGATGATGCTCGGGCGGTTGCCGCCATCGCGGGTACGCGTGGCGCCCTGCGTCTGCTGGCTCGGGTCGCGCACGTCGATGATGAGCGCCTTGATGCGCTGGTTGTGCTGGTAGTACTCGTTGCTGGGGCGCTCGTTGCGCTCGTTCTCGTTGCGGCGCCTGTCGAAGTGCGGCAGCTCGGCCTCGACGCCATCGCGAATCTTGATGATGGTGAAGTCGGGCGTGGTCTGGAGCACGGTGCCGGTGATGAGCTCGCCCTTGCGATCGGCGAACTCCTTGTAGATGCTCGCGCGGGCGGCGTCGCGGACGATCTCGTTGATGACGCGCTTGGCGTTCTGGGCGGCGATGCGCGAGACGTTGTCGGGCGTCACGTCGCGCGGCTCGTAGTCCTCGTACTCGCCGGTCTCGGGGTCCTCCTCGCCCACGCCTACCATCTCGTAGACGAAGATGCGGCCGCTCTCGCGGTCGATGGTGACCTGCGCGTCCCAATCGAGGTCGAGAATGCCCTTATAGCTGCGCGCAAGATCCTGCTCGAGGCGTTCGAGCACGGCGAGCTGGTCGATGCCACGCTCGGTGGCAAGATCGGTGAGTGCGCTGATGAGTTCTGATGACATGGTTCCTCCCTATTTAGTTGTCCTGGCCAAGGGCCGCGTCCTCGTCACCGAAGTTGCGGCTGCCAAAGTCGATTTGGCCGATGATGTGCGCCTTCTTGATGCGATCGAAGGCAAGGCGCTCCATCGTGCCATCTTCCATTTCGAGCACGAGCTCATCACCATCGAGCCCCTGCGAAATTCCCGTGTACTTGCTGCGCGGTGCACCCGGCTTGAGGTAGACCACCGTCGTCTCGCCCGCGAAGCGGTCGAAGTCGTCGCGCTTGCGCAGCGGGCGGTCGATGCCGGGTGACGAGACCTCGAGGTCGTAGGACTCGATGAAGGGGTCGGCCTCCTCGATCGCCGCATCCACCCATTCCTGGGCATCGACGAGCTCGTCGAGTGTGATGCCACCGGCCGGCGTGTCAAGGAACACGCGCAGGACGGGACGCTTGCGCGTACCGGCCACCTCGACCGTCACCAGATCGAGACCATGCTTGACCGCAAGCGGCTCGAGCACCTCGATCAGCTTGTCCTCCCTGTTCACCTGCACGTCTCCTTACAAACAAAGAAAGCGGGGCAAACCCACTTTCTCCTTAACCTCTACTAACTTAACGGCGGCGTAGAAAGCCATACCGTGGCTGCGAGCAGCCTCAAGGCGCACGAAACGGACGCTTTGACAAGTTACCCTATTCTACTCGGATTTTCCCATAACGCAAGCACGTGCAAACTATCAAGCGAACGAGGCGTCCGATCGCGAGCACCTCGAGCAGATTCGGTGGCGTCTGAGCGCGTCACGCGACGCCCGATGAGCAGAAGTGCGAAAAACGCGAAGCGGTCTTGCGAGGACTGTCTGAGCGCGCCGGTCTTGCGCGCGAGTTCCGCAGCAGCTGAGCGTTTTTCGCACTTCGAATGCGAATCATTGTGCGAGCGTGACGCGCTCAGACGCCACCGCATATCGCAGTCTATTAATTCGCCACGACGTTCACGACGGTCGGCGCGACAATGGTCTTGCGCACGGTGAGGCCGGCGATGCGATCGGCCACGGCCTCGAGCGCCGCCGCTACGATCTCGTCTTCTGTCGCATCGGCCGCCGTCGTTATGTGCCCGCGCACCTTGCCGCCGATCATGACGGCTCGCTCCACCTCGTCGGCCTTGGTGGCCTCCTCGTCGAAGCTCGGCCACGCGACGCCGTAGGTGCTGCCCTCGTTGCCGAGCGCCTCGTTCCACAGCTCGTCGGCCCAGTGCGGCGCACAGGGCGCGAGCAGGAGCACGAGCGTGGTGGCGACCTCGTGGCACAGCTCCCCGTCACGGGCGTCTTCCGCCGTGGCGTTCAGGTAGTCAGCGGTCGTGTTGACGAGCTCCATGATGGCCGCGAGCGCCGTGTTGAAGTTGAAGCGTTCGATGTCGGCGCCCACCTTCTTGATGGTCGCATGCATCTGGCGGTTGAGCTCCTTGGCAAGCTGCCCGTCATCGGCCGGACCCTTCGCGTCAGCGAGGCTCCACACTTGGCCCCACGCGCGCTTGAGGAAGCGCGCCATGGCGGCACAGCCCTTGTCGTCCCACTGCAGGTCCTTGTCGGGCGGCGCCATGAACAGGATGCAGGCACGGGCGGCGTCCACGCCAAACTCGTCGATGACCGCCTCGGGCGACACGACGTTGCCCTTGGACTTGGACATGGTCTCGCCGTGCGCGTCCTTCACCATGCCCTGGCACAGCAGGTTGGTGAACGGCTCGTCGAAGTCGAGCATGCCGGCGTCGCGCGCGACCTTCGTCCAGAAGCGCGAATACAGCAAGTGCAGAATCGCATGCTCGATGCCGCCGATGTACTGGTCGACGGGCATGAAGCGGTCGGCCTTGTCCTTGGCGAACGGCAGGCTCGTGTTGTGCGGGTCGGTGTAGCGCAGGTAGTACCACGAGCTGCACGTGAAGGTGTCCATGGTATCGGTCTCACGATGGGCGGCCTTGCCGCACACGGGGCAGGTGCACTCGTAGAACTCCTTGGAGTCCTTGAGGGTCTGGCCGGCAGCGATGTCGATGTCCATCGGAAGGATGACCGGCAGGTCCTCCTCGGGAACGGGCACCAGACCACAGTCGTCGCAGTAGATCATCGGGATGGGGTTGCCCCAGTAGCGCTGGCGGCTGATAAGCCAGTCGCGCAGGCGGAAGTTCACGATGCCACGGCCCAGACCGCGCTCGGCGAGCCAGTCGATGACCGCCTGCATGCCCTCGGAGTCGTAGCCACCGGGCATGCCGGTGAACTGCCCGGACTGCACCATGATGCCGTCACCGTTGAACGCCTCGTCCCAGTCGACGTCGGTCACCTCGAGCTCGCGCACGTCGGCGAGCTCGGCGGCCAGCGGGCTGTCGGCGGGCACGACGACCGGCGGGATGGGCAGGCCGTACTTGCGGGCGAACTCGAAGTCGCGCTGGTCGCCGCAGGGCACGGCCATGACGGCGCCGGTGCCGTAATCGGTCAGGACGTAATCGGAAACCCACA
>CATLBX010000133.1 GCA_949879855.1 uncultured Coriobacteriia bacterium | reverse complement strand
ACCGGCGGGCACGTCATCTACACCAACACGTTCTCCAAGAGCCTCGGACCGGCCTTGCGCATGGCGTTCATGGTGCTACCGCCGGCACTTGCCGATGCCTGGGCGGGGAAGGTGGGCTTCTACGCCAACACCGTAAGCGTCGTCGACCAAGTTGCGTTGGCCCGCATGCTCGAATCGGGCGATTACGAGCGTCACGTGAACCGCTACCGCAAGGCGCAGCGCGATGTGCGCGATGCGTTCATTGACGAGCTGGCCTCTGCGCTGCCGGCAGGTCGCGCCCGTGTCGAGGAAGCGGATTCGGGGCTGCACTTCGTCCTCGTCATTGCGGACGCCGATGAGGAGGCAATCGCCACCGCGGCCCTCGAGCGTGGCGTGCGCCTGGCATCCCTCGGCGATTACGCGCTCGGGAAGCTGCCGGAACGTGATGACGCGCGCTTCGCCATCCAGTACGGCGGCCTCGATGTCGAGTCGGCTCGTGCTGCCGCGCGGCTCATCGCCGCATGCGTGTAAGGGAGACGTGTCTACGCCCATGGGCCAGACTCATAACATATTTGTAATGAGTAACGTTACATGTTACAATCGTTTCGTCGATTGGAGTGTGCGTGATACGCAGTTTTGCCCAGAGCGATACGAAGCTCCTGTTCGAGACAGGGCAGAGCAAGGAGCTGCCACCAGACATGCTGCGTCGTGCGCTCAGAAAACTCGAACTCATCGACAACGCCATGACGCTCCTTGACCTTCGTCTGCCACCTGGCAACAGGCTACATGCGCTCAAGGGCAACCGCGAGGGGCAGCATGCCATCTCCATTAACGAGCAATGGCGCGTCTGCTTTCGCTTCGAGGCAGACGGCGTGTATGACGTCGAGATATGCGACTATCACTGAGGGGGACTCTCATGAGCGACGAGATGATCATAGTTTCGCGCGAGCCGATTCATCCCGGCGAGTTTCTGCGCGAGGAGTACATGCCCGAGCTCGGCCTCTCGGTTGCCAAGCTGGCCGAGCATCTGGGCGTCACACGCCAGACCGTGAACGACATTGTGCGCGAGCGCCGCGCCCTGAGTCCCGACATGTGCCTGCGCCTCGGGCGACTCTTTGGCACCACGCCGCAGTTCTGGATGAACATGCAGGCCAAGGTCGACCTGTGGAACTCGCTCGAGCTGCATCGCGACGACATCGAGGCCATCGAGCCCATCGCTGCAGTGGCAGCGGGCTAGGGCGCATCATCCTCTTCTTGAATTATTCTTGTTACAGTCATAAGATACTCATGTACGTGACCTGCGCTTGACGCCGCGTAACGGTCGCCATTGGCAGGCCTCTCCGACGAGAAAGAGGATGATTGCCATGTTCATTATCGGACCCCACCTTTCCAAGCGCGAAGGCTACCTCTCGATGGGCATGCAGGCCGAGGGCCTTGGCGCCAACACGTTCCAGTACTTCTCGCGCAGCCCGCGCGGCAGCGAGGTCAAGCCCGTCGATGCGGCCGACGCGCAGGCGTATCAGGAGTACGCCGCCGAGCACGGCATCGTCTCACCGCTGGCTTACGCGCCCTACGATATCGAGCCCGCATCCGGCAAGACCGAGCAGCGCGATTTCGCGCTCGCGGTCATGGCCGAGGACATGGCCCGCCTCGACGAGGTTCCCGGCCAGAACTACCTCGTGCGTCCCGGCAGCGCCCTTGACGAGGACAAGGAGCAGGGGCTGGCCAATTTCGCCGCGGCCATCAACGCAACCGTGCATCCGAGCCAGGATGCCAAGCTCCTCATCTGCATGCTCGCCGGCGAAGGGCACCAGTTGTGCAGCACCTTCGAGGAGGTCAAGCAGGTGTTCGACCAGGTCGAGCTCAAGGACCATGTGGGTGTGCTCATCGACGCGTCGGCGCTGTGGGGTGCCGGCTATGACATCGTGGGCGACCTCGATGGCGTGCTTGACGAGTTCGACTCCGTCATCGGGCTGGACAAGCTGCTTGCCGTGCACCTCAACGACAGCAAGGAAGCCCGCGGCTCGCACGTCGATCGCCATGCGCGCATCGGCGAGGGCACCATCGGCTTTGACGCTTTGGTCACCATGACCAATAACGAACGCCTGGCCTCGCTGCCGTTCTACCTTGAGGAGCCGCACTCCACGCTTGCCGAGTACCGCGAGGACATCGAGCGGTTCAGGCAAGCGCGAAAGGCATAACGACTTTTCCATCGTGCGCAGACAAGCTGCGAAGCGGAGGTCCAAGGGAGCACGCCGTAAAGGTGCGCGAAGCGCAGCTATCGGGAAAAACGTTGTGTCGGAGCGGGGCAGCTTGCCTGCACGTGCCCTTTCGTTGACCGGCGAAATGAGACAAACGTGTCAGACACGTTTGTCTCATTTTGCAGGTCAGGGCACCCTTACGAATTCAAGTACGCCTCGACGTCGGTCTTGAAGTAGCCTTCGGGGATGTTGTCACGGATGAAGTCGATGAAGTCCTGGGCCGAGCGCGTGAGCACGTGCTCGCTGCTCCACGCGAGCGAGACCGGGTACCACATGGGCGCCGTGTTCACGGTGAGGCGCAGGATCTCCGGGTCGTCGCGGTAGCGGTTGTAGATGCATTCGGGTACGGTGGCCCAACCCAGCCCCGCCTTCACGCCCTCGATCATGGCCTCGTGGGTGTCGAAGCAGGCGATCATGTTGTGGTCCTGCAACGACAGGCCGTAGCGCTCGCGGAAGTGCCGGTTGCCCACCATGTGACGTCCCGAATCCCATTCGTAGATGATCATGGGCCATTCGAGCATGGTCTCGACGGGCACGGGCTGCGCCGTCCGGTTATAGGGCGCCGCGTTGGGCGCGATGAAGATGAGCTTCTTGTATCCCAGCACCTCGAGTTCGATGCCCGGTATCTCGGGCTGGTTCTCGAGCATGGCGAAGTCGAGCTTGCCGGCCTTGAGCTCGTCGATCAGGTAGGGCTCGTAGCCGGCATCGAGGTGCACGCGGGCATCGGGTACCTTGCGCACGTAGGCGGCGACGAGATGGGGGAGCAGCGCCACCCCGTCGTTGATGGACATTCCGACATCGAGCGTCGAATCGAAGCGCTCGTCGATGGCGGCGAGCTGGGATGCCAGCACGCGCTCGAGGTTCGCGGCGTTGCGGGCGAAGGTCGTGACGAGTTCGCCGGCCTTGGTGGGCGTAATGCCCGTGGACGTGCGCTCGAAGAGCTTGCGTCCCACGCGTTTCTCGAAATTGGATATCTTCTGGGAAAGACCGGGACGCGACATGTAGAGCTGGTCGGCCGCCTGGGAAAGGCTCTTGGCTTCGGAGAGCACTATGAGCAATTCGATGTCTTCAAAAAGCATGGCAACTCCTCCGAGTCGTCGAAAATCCCTTTCGAACGCGTTCTTCGAAATTGCGTACCAGCTGATAGTAAACAAAAGGAACGGACTTCCTGTCTAGGGCGTTCGCCATATTCGATGTAGCGTTTCGACACGACCGTTGTAAGGTTTTGCTACATGGAGGCATGTCTTGACAGCCCTGTTCCAAAACCGTGACGGCCAATCTGCGAATGCTCCCAGTTAGTCAATCCTAACCCTCATATATTTGCGCTGCGACAGCCTTGTGCGGGCAATGGGCCTATTCCCCCGGAAACGCCTGACCCCCTCCTACGTCGGCGAACCTGAATGCCCAAAGCCCGCATCGGGGCAAGGAGCAAGCAAGAGGGATTGAAGGAAAGGGAGGTATGTATGGACAAGCAGGGCATCATCGATGCGAGCAAGAAGCGCCGTGAGGGCGAGCGCATCTTCTACACCTCGTGTCCGGCCAACGGCTGTTGGGACTCGGCCTGCGTTCTGAAATGCCACATGAAAGATGGCAAGATCTTCGCAATCGAGCCCGACGACTCCATCAACAAGAACGACAGCCGCGAGGAGAAGACCTGGGAAGAGCTGCTCAAGGGCAACATCCAGGCCCGTCCGTGTGCCATGGGCCATTCGTGGAAGAAGGAGCTCTACGCCGATACGCGTCTGCTGCATCCCATGAAGCGCGTGGGCGAGAAGGGCCCGGGCAAGGGTTACTTCGTGCCCATCAGCTGGGATGAGGCACTCGACACCATCGCCGACAAGATGAAGGAGATCAAGGCCGAGTACGGTCCCTACGGCATCTTCCACTCGCAGTATCCGAGCTTCGAGAAGAACGGCTTTCCCCTGGCACCGTGGTGGGAGGCCGGCTTTGGCGCGTGGGGCGAGCATTCCACGTCGGGCCATGCCGCTGGCGAGATGCTGCACCTGGGCGTTGACCTCACCAAGGTCACGCGCGGCCTGCAAAACGCGCTGCCGGGCTTCGAGGCGCCGGACATCTTCCACTCCAAGCTTCTCATCCTGTGGGGCATGGACCCGGTCGTCGCCTGGTACGGTCAGACGTCCTACTACATGAAGCTCGCCCACGAGTACGGCATCAAGACCATCATCATCGACCCGCGCTACACCCAGTCGGCCGAGCTCATCGCCGACCAGTGGATCCCCATCCGTCCCGGCACCGACCTGGCCATGATGCTGGCCATCGCCCAGGTGCTCTTCGAGGAGGACATGATCGACCACGACTTCGTCGAGCAGTGGGTCGACAAGGAGGGCCTGGACGAGTGGCGCGCCTACGTCATGGGCGAGGGCGAGGACGGCATCGTCAAGACCCCCGAGTGGGCGGCCCCCATCTGCGCCGTCCCGGCCGAGACCATCCGCGAGCTCGCGCGCCTCTACGGCACCTCGCAGCCGGTTCACCTGCAGTACTTCTACAGCTGCGCCAAGCGTCACATGGGTGACTACAGCGCGGCCGCGTCGATGATCCTGCAGGCCATGACGGGCAAC
>CATLBX010000132.1 GCA_949879855.1 uncultured Coriobacteriia bacterium | reverse complement strand
GTTGGCACCGGCGACGATCTCGCGACGCTTGCTTGCCTTGTCGTCGGGCATCGTCTCAAGCTCGGCGGCAAGCTCGCGGTCGGTACCGGATTCGGGGCTCGGCGGGTTGACCTCGAAGGGCACGGCCTTCGTGAACAAGCTCACGACCGGCACGATGATAATCGAGAGAATCATCGCGATGGCACCGGCGTTGATGGGCGACGCGATGAGCGGCGTGCCAACGAAGCCCATGATCATGTTCACGGTCGTGAGGCCCACGCCGACGACGAAGCTTGCCCAGACGGCCGCCTTGCTGATGCGCTTGCTATACAGGCCCCAGAGCATGGGACCGAGGAAGGCACCGGCCAGGGCTCCCCAGGAGATACCCATGAGCTGCGCGATCCAGGTGACGGAACTCTGGTACTGGAATACGGCGATGAGCGCGGAGATGGCGACGAAGACCACGAGCAGTGCGCGAATCCAGACGATCTGCTTCTTCTCGTTCATGTCCTTCACGATGTTGCCCTTGATGAGGTCGAGCGTGAGAACGGAGCTCGACGTGAGCACGAGGGACGACAGCGTGCTCATGGATGCCGATAGCACGAGAACGATGACGAGGCCGATGAGGAACTCGGGCAGGTTCGAGAGCATCGTCGGAATGATGGAATCGTAGACGGGGGTTCCGTTGGCGGCGTAGGCTATCTGGTCGCCGAAGAGCTGACCGAAGCCGCCGAGGAAGTAGCTTCCTCCGGCGATGACGAACGCGAACAGGGTGGAGATGATGGCGCCCTGCTTGATGGCGGGACCGGACTTGATGGCGTAGAACTTCTGGACCATCTGCGGCAGACCCCAGGTGCCGAGCGAGGTCAATATGACGACGCCCATCAAGTTGAGGAAGTCCGGGCCGAGGAAGCTCGTGAACGCGCCAAGCTGTTCGGTGCCGGGCGCCTGGATTTGCGAAAGCTGCACGACGGCTTCGGAAAGTCCTCCCTGGGTTTGCAGCACCGCGATGATGACCGCCGTAATACCGACGAGCATGACGATGCCCTGCAGGAAGTCGTTGACGACCGTGGCCATGTAGCCACCCAGCACGACATATATGCACGTGACGACGGCCATGCCGATGACACACCACTCATAGGGTATGCCGAAGGCCATCGTGAACAGGCGCGACAGGCCGTTGTAGACCGAGGCGGTGTAGGGGATGAGGAAGACAAAGATGATGGCCGCCGACGCGATGCGCAACCCCTTGCTCTGGTAGCGCTTGCCGAAGAACTCGGGCATCGTGGACGCCTTGAGACGCTGCGTCACCTCGCGCGTGCGCGGACCGAGCACCCACCAGGCAAGCAGACTGCCGATCACCGCATTGCCGATGCCGGCCCAGGTCGCGGCCATGCCGTATTTCCAGCCGAACTGGCCCGCGTAGCCGATGAACACGACTGCGCTGAAGTAGGCCGTACCGTAGGCGAATGCGGAGAGCCAGGGTCCGACGTTACGCCCGCCCAGGATAAAGCCGTCGACGTCGCGCGAGGCCGCGCGACGGGTGTAGATGCCGACGCCGACCGCGATGGCTATGAATATGACGATGAGTAGAATCTTGACGAACATGCTCTTTCCTTCTCACGGATACATTACGAACGGGCGGAGGCGCACACGACAAGGACTTCAGCGCACGCAAGGACAGGGAGTGTCGGCACGTGCATCCCGCCGTGTGCTAGAGGTATCGATAATAGGAAAAAGAGGAGGCGAACGAGAGCGCACCGACATGCGCGGCTGTGCCGTGATGCCTTGACATGTTTGCTCGATCGTTCAATGGTCCTCCAAATCAGATTGCGAATACTATAGACCACTTTTGCACACTGTAGTAGTAAATTATTCGATTTTTTTGCATATCTTCTTTCAAACGATAAGATGGGAAGTCCGAACACGCCCGCGCCAGGAGAGGAGGAAACCATGCGCGTCGTCAAAGTCGTGGCGAGCTCGTGCGTCACGATCGCGATCATGGTGGCGATATTTCTCTTCTCGGCCCAAAGTGGCGGGGAGTCCGGCTCGTTGAGCGAGTCCGTCGCGCGTATGCTCGCGTCTATCTTCGTGGGTGGATTCGACGGGATGGACCCGGACGTCCAGGCATCGATCATTGCCCAGATGTCATGGCCCATACGAAAGACCGCCCACGCGACGGAATACGCCATTCTCGCGGCATCACTTGTCATGACCTGCTGGCAAATCATCTCCTGGCGACGCGAGAGAAAGGCGAGGGACTATTCGCCCGAACAACGCGTCACACGTGTTGGCGCCATTGCGTTTGCCATCGCCGTTTTCTATGCCTGCACCGACGAGATGCACCAGCTCTTCATCGACGGACGCGCGGGGCAGGTCACCGACGTGCTCGTAGACGCCTCGGGGGCCGCCGTGGGGTGCGTACTGTGCTGTGTGGTCATATACGCGTTTCTGAGAAGGCATAGGGCGCTCGCATAGGCATATCTGCAAGCACTGCGCATCATGCCAACGTAACGTATCTGAAATTGTCGCCAGTCAAAAACGAGGACGCCCAAAAAGGCGTCCTCGTGTCATGGGTGTCCTCGTATCAGATGGGAAGGGATGCGGGAGGAGAGTACAGTCAGATAATCGCGAATACATTAGTTCCCATAAGATACATTATCAGACAATAGGCTATTTTCCCGTGGATCCGAATCCGCCCGTTGAACGCTCGGTCTCGTCAAGTTCGGTAACTTCCAGCAACTCGACGACGGGAACTTCCTGGATGACGAGCTGTGCCACGCGGTCGCCGCGCTTGATGGAAATCTCGTTCTGCGTGTCCGTATTGAGTCCAATCACCTTGAGCTCGCCGCGATAGCCGCTGTCGATGAGCCCCGGCGTGTTGACGATGGAGAAACCCTGCTTGGCGGCAAGACCGCTACGCGGCTGCACGAAGCCCGCAAAGCCCTCGGGAATGGCGACGGCTATGCCCGTGGGTATCAAGGCGCGCTCTCCGGGCTGCAACGTGACGTCCTCGGCCGCGTAGAGATCGAGCCCGGCATCTCCCGGATTGGCATAGGCGGGCGTGGGCAGCCCCTCATCAAGCTTCTTGAGCCTGAGCGCAATGTTCTTACTCATCTTCCAGCTCCTGCATGTCGGCGGTCACTGCGGCGTCCGCGGCGGTTTCGGTCAGATGCTCAAGCTCCTCGCGCAGCTCGTCGATGTCCTTGAAGTCCTTGTAGACCGAAGCGAACCTGATATAGGCTACCTTGTCTAAATCTCCCAATCTTATGAGAACCTGATCACCGAGCGAGGAAGAGGGTATGGGCCCTCTATAGGTGTTGCGGATATCGTTTTCGACCATGTCGACGAACGCTTCGAGCGTATGGAGCGAAACGTTGCGCTTGGCGGTCGCGGAAAGCAGGCTCTTAAGCAACTTGGAGCGGTCAAAGGGCTCGACATGGCCGTCGCGTTTGAGGACCATGATCGGCTCCTCTTCCCTTCTCTCGAAGGTCGTGAAGCGCGCGCCGCACTCGAGGCACTCGCGCCTACGCTTTATGCTTGCTCCATCGTCAAATGAACGCGAATCGATTACCCGGGATTCTTTACAGCTGCAATTTGGGCAAAGCATCCGTTCTCCTCACCTTACATTGAATTTTCAAGTACGGTGATTCTAGCAGAGAACGATGCTGTCGAAGCTGACCCTACGGCAACGTAATTTGCGTGCGTGCCCCTACATGAAGGAAAGGGCAAAGAGCGCAGCCGTGGCCATGACACTTGCGATGACGGCGAAAGCGCGTTCGCGCGTCCCGTCGAAAAAGGCGTGACGCACGCGCGTGTCGAGGACGTCGTGGACTGCCGCGGAGAACTCGCCGCCGTGCAGGTGGCCAAACGCGAGCGTGATGAAGTCTTCGAACAACGACGTGCGCTCACGCGGCAACGCCCGTATGACGGTAAGATGCGGCCCCGAAGCAACGGAGATGGGTGCGATGGCCGTCTGCGTCTTGCGAAGGGTCATGATGTACCTCCTTGTGCTGCGTTTGCGTACGGTCCCGTTATACGCGATGCCTGTGACACGATTGCAAACCGAACATGCGTTCTATACACATAATAGACGAACATTTGTTTGTTTCAAGAGGAAAACGAACATATGTTTGTAATTTTTCCTCAGTTCGTCTAAACTCTTGTGCAACGAGTCCAGGAGGATGGTATGGATAACGAGAAGCTCACCAAGCGCCAACAGCAGATACTCGACTACATTCGCAAGTGCATCGAGGTCAAGCACTATCCCCCATCCGTGCGCGAGATTGGCCAGGCCATCGGCCTGTCCTCCCCTTCCACGGTGCACGCGCATCTCAACGCGCTCGAGGCCAAGGGCTACATCAAGCGCGATGGGGCAAAGTCTCGTTCCATGGTCATCACGGGTTCACAGCAGGAACAGCGTCCTCCCGCCTCCAGCGCATCACACGATGAGTTCAACGGTCACTCCCTCGTCGAGCTTCCCCTCGTCGGCCGTGTCGCCGCCGGCACGCCCATACTCGCAGAGCAAAACATCGAAGAGGAGGTCCCCTTGCCCACCTCGCTCTTCGGCGATCGCAACTCCTTCTTGCTCACCGTGCACGGTGACTCCATGATCAACGTCGGCATCTACGACGGCGACACGCTGCTCGTCCGCGAACAGAGCACGGCGGACAACGGCGACATCGTCGTTGCCATGATTGACGACGGTGCCACGGTCAAGACCTATTACAAGGAGACGGACTGCGTACGTCTGCAGCCGCACAACGATGCCATGGAGCCCATCTTCACCCGTGATGCGCAGATTCTCGGCGTCGTGACCGGCTTGTTCAGGAGCTACTAGTCCCCGGGTTCTCGATTTCAAAC
>CATLBX010000131.1 GCA_949879855.1 uncultured Coriobacteriia bacterium | reverse complement strand
ATACTCGTAATACTGCTGGTAGGTGTTGAAGTCGATGTCGTTTTGCTCCCAAAGGCTGCCCTCGTAGGAATCGCGCGCGGCGGTGATGCCCGCAAGCGTCTCGGATTCCGCGGCGACGGACTGCGTGACGAAGGCAAAGGAGCCGAAGATGAGCGTGAGCGAAACGACGAGGCCGATGAGCACCATCTTCTTCTCGCCGAAGATGTCGCCCATGTACCAGTTGCGCTGCGTGGCGGCGCTCACGCCGTTAAACGAGTTGCGGAAGGTGCGGGCGCTCTCGTCCACGCCGACACCGGAGAGGTACACCGGCGCGATGCGCTTCTTCGTGTTGCCCGTAAAGCCGAGGAAGATGACGGCGATGACGAGCGCGATGACCGCCATGATCCACAGGTCGCCGATGGGGATGGCGTTGGAGGCAACGCCGAACATGGTCTGCAGATACGGGGCCACGACGGACACCGAGATGAGCGGGAACCCGATGCAGCAGCCGACCGTGAGCACGGTCATGAGGCCGAGGCTGGCCCATTCGCTGCGGTACACGGTGAGCTCGACGTCGGCGGCGTCGTTGTTGGCGATGGCAAGGATCTTGCCGAGCCACTTGGTCCAGAACATGAAGGTCGCGGCAGAGCCGAAGACGAGCAGCATGAGCAGGATGACGTTCTCGGACTGCGCGAAGGACTGCAGGGCGGCCCACTTCGAGACAAGCATGCCGAAGGGCGCGATGAACATGCCCATGATGCCGATGGCCATGAGGCGTGCCAGGCGCGGCATGCGCTGGAAGAGGTCATCCATGTCCTCGATGTTACGGCTGCCGATATGGTGCTCGGCGGTGCCGACGCACAGGAAGAGCAGCGACTTGGCCACCGCATGGAAGATGAGCAGGAAGATGGCGGCCCAGATCGCGCCGTCACTGCCGACACCGGCGCAGGCAACGATGAGGCCAAGGTTGGAGATGGTGGAGTACGCTAGCACGCGCTTGGCGTTGGACTGGCTGATGGCCGCGAGCGCACAGAACAGGAAGGTCGCGATGCCGACGGTCATGACGAGGAAGCCGGGAATGGTGAAGCCGAGGCACGGCGAGATCTTGATGAGCAAGAAGACGCCGGCCTTGACCATGGTCGACGAATGCAGGAGCGCGGACGTGGGCGTGGGTGCCACCATGGCGCCGAGCAGCCAGCTCTGGAAGGGCATCTGCGCGGCCTTGGTGAACGCCGCGAGCGAGAAGAGCAGCAGCGGCGCGTAGGTGATCACGCCCATGCCGCTCGCGGCCAGCGAGAGCGTCGTAGCGATGAACTGGTCAAGCTCCATGACGCCGTAGAAGCTGCCGATCCACACGAGCGCACCGGAAAACGCGATGCCGCCGATGAGGTTGAGGACGATCTGCAGGAAGGAGTTGTCGATGGCCTCCTTCGTGCGCGTGTAGCCGATGAGCGCGAACGAGCAGACGGTCGTGATTTCCCAGGCGCACAACATCCAGGTGAGCGCGTTGGAGAACACGATGGCGAACATGGCGCCGAGGAAGGCGAACATGACCGAGAAGAAGATGGGGCGACGGTCGGGGCCGTCGTTGTGGGCCTCGTGCACGCGCATGTAGCCCAGGCCGTAGACGATGATACCCGAGCCCACGATGCCGATGATGAGCGCCATGATGATCGAGAAGTTGTCGATGTAGAGCTCGTTGGCGACGTTGACGTCATGGGCGACCGCAAGGTCGAGATAGGCCGCCAGCCCAAGCTGGATGACGGCGAGCACGACGGCAAGCGGCTTCTTGTAGTAGACGCCCTTGACAAAGATGTAGAGGCACAGGCCCACCTCGATCACGAGCGCCGCATAGTCGATGAACAGGGCGACGCCATCATCGATGGCATAGACGTGCGTCTCGGGCGACAGGAACTGCGTCGCGCAGAAGATGCTCCCGCATGCGATGACGAGCGCCCCCACCACGGTGATGTAGCTGCGCGCCCTATCGCCGCGCACGAACATCAACATGAGAGCGACGAGCACGGGGAACAGGATGAGAAACGCAATGGTCGCGATCCCGATCTCCATCGGTACTTCTCCCTTCCGAACTGCAAACGGAACGATCCGCTTCGCACATAGTAATTTGACTACTTTAGTTCAGTGGAGAGGATTTGGGACGAGAAAAACGGCGAGTGCGCCCAATGCCCTCCCCCAGCGCGTGCGCGAATCACGCGATGCCGGGGACGCCGAGCTGGCGCAGCGCCTCGAAGAGCACGATGTTGGCGGCGTTGGAGAGGTTGAGCGAGACGGCATCCGGATCGGCCGGGTCACTGAGCGGGCCTTGCGTCGTGGCAGGCGACAGGCCCTCGCGCTCGAGCATGGGGATGCGCAGGCAGCGTTCGGGATGTGCCGCGAGCACGTCGGCGTCGATGCCGACGGATTCGCGCCCGAACATGAGATAGTCGCCGTCCCCGTAGGAGATCTCGTGATAGCACGCGTCCCCGTGCTTCGTGAACATCCAGGGGTTCGCCCCGGGGTTCCTCTCGAGGAAATCGGCGTAGTCCTCGTAGACGACGAGGTCGATGTCGTGCCAATAGCCCATGCCGCTGCGACGCACCATGCGGTCGTCGAGGGAGAAGCCGAGCGGGCCGATGAGGTGCAGACGCGTGTTGGTGAGCACGCAGGAACGGCCGATGGTGCCGGTGTTGGCGGGTATCTCGGGCTGGTACAAGACGACGTTGAGCATGGCCTTCTCTCCTCTAGAGCACGAGTTCGAGCGTCGAGCCCGAACGGGTCTTGGTGACTTGGATCTGGCGCGTGATGCGCTCCCTGAGGTCGGGCACGTGGCTCACGATGCCGATCATGCGGTCATCGGAGCTCAGGTTGCCGAGCACTTCGACGGCGAGTTGGCACGTATCCTCGTCAAGCGTGCCGAAGCCCTCGTCCACGAACATCGCATCGATGTACATGCCACCGGCCTGTGCCATGATGACGTCGGAGAGCCCGAGCGCCAGCGCGAGCGAGGCGAGGAAGGTCTCGCCGCCCGAAAGCGTCTCGGACGGACGTAGCATGCCCGTGTAGCGGTCGAGCACGTCGATCTCGAGACCGGCGCTCGCGCGCCTGTCGCGGCCGACGTCGCGATGCACGAGGCTGTAGCGGCTCGCAGACATGACGTGGAGCCTCTCGTTTGCCGCAGCGAGTACCTGGTCGAAGTACGCGCCTTGCACGTAGGTCTCGAAGGCGACCTTGCCGAGCTTGCCCGCGATCTTGCCGCTGCCCAGGCGCGCGAGGTAATCGATGGAGACGAAGTGCTCCTCGAGCTTCCCGATGCGCGCGGCATGGCGCTTGATGGCCTCGAGGCTATCCATATGCTTTGCCACGAGCGCCTGCGTCGCGGCAAGGTCGTCCGCCAGCGCCTCGTCGCGTGCGGCAAGGGCGGCGCGGTCGTCGCGCAGCTGCGCCACGTCGGACTCGTCGCTCCCCTCCTGGGTCTCGAGCGCCGCCTTGAGCTTGGCCTCCTGCTCGGCACGTATCGTGACGAGCGTTTCGGCCTGCGCACGTGCGGCCTCGAGCGCATCGTCCATCTGCTTCAGGCGCTCCTTGAGCTCGGCCAGCGCATCCTCGGCAGACTTCTTGCTCGGGTGGGCAAGCGTGGCAAGACGCGTCTCGAAGGCCGTCTTGGCCTGGACGCATTCCACGGCAAGCTGGGAGACGCGCGCCTGGAGTTCCCGTTCCCTGTTCGCGAGCTCTTCGATGTTCGCGTTCATCTTCGCAATCCGTGCCTCGAGCTCCTTGAGCCGCTTGGCATCACGAGCGCAGGCCTTCTCGTCGGCAACGAGCGCGGCGGTCTCGTCATCGACCTGCGCAAGTCGTGCGCGCAAGACCGCTTCCAGGTCATCGGGGACCGCCTCGAGGAGCGCCTGCGCGCGCTCCGAGACATCGACGCGCGCGGATTCCGCATGCGCGGCGACGGTCGCGGCCTGCACGGCGGCTTCGTCGCGACACGAGCGTGCGATATCGAGCGCGGAGGCGAGCTCCTCGAGTTGCGCATCGCTCGGCGCGCCATCACCTCGAGTCGCAAGCCGGGGATGCTCGGTCGAGCCGCACACGGGACATGGCTCGCCCTCCCCGAGCGCTTCTGCGAGCATGCCCGCCCGGTCGGCATTGTAGAGACGCTGGGCCTCGAGCTGTGCGGCGCTCGCCTGGGCAAGGGCATCCTCGGCCGCGGCAAGCTCCCCCTGCTTCACGCGCAGGTCGTCTTCGAGTGTATATAGACGCACGCGCCCATCATCGAGAGCGGCAAGCTCGCCGCGAGACGCTTCCAGACGCTCGCGTAAGGCAACATTGCGCGTCGCTCGCAGCTCCACGTCACCGAGGGATGCCCGCTCCTCGACGTTTGCATCGAGCTTCGAGCGTTCCCGCGCCAGCTTCGCACCCGCATCTTCGAGCGTGCGCTGCGTCTTGTCCCGCTCGCCCTCGAGCCTCGAAAGCCTGGCGCGCTCGGTCTCGAGTCCGTCGTAGTCATCGAGCGAGGCCTCAAGCGCGTGAACCTGTGCGCGCAACTCGTCGCGCTGGGGTGCCTCGTCGGCGAGCTTGTCGCGCCGCGCGACAGCCGCGGCAACGCGCTCGGCGTTCTCGTCAAGCCATGCACGGGCCGCGATGGCGTTGGCCTTGGCCTTCTCGTGGGCCTCGGCCGTACCCAACGCCGTGTCGAGCGTCGCCAGCTCCTGTCGCAGTCTTGCCTGCTCCTCCTTGAGCGCGCGTACGTGGCCTTTCTCGGCCTCGAGCGCCTTCTCGAGCAGCAACTCGAGGTCATGGCCGTGCGCGGCGCCATCGGAAAGTTCCATGAGCTCGTCGTACCGGGCGCCAAGCGCCTCGTCACGAGGACGCGCCATGCGCTCGATCTCG
>CATLBX010000130.1 GCA_949879855.1 uncultured Coriobacteriia bacterium | reverse complement strand
CTTGCCAGTGGCATCCGCGTCGGAGGCGGCGTTGTCGGGAAGCGGCGTGGGAAGCGCCTCCATGGCGATCGTCTGGGCACGGGAGGGATCGAGCGTCTCGCCCTCGGCGGCATCTGCCTGCTGGACCGGTTCGACTGCTTGCGTGCCAGCCGATACCGCGCTCTGCTCGCCCGTACGCGGGGCGAACGGGTCGAAATCCTCGTCGTCTTCCGGCGCGCTCACGTCCGTCGCGACGGGCGGGATGTAGCCCGTGTCGAGTATACCGGGCGCGCGGGAGTCGACGCGTTCCTTGAGGGTACGCGCGAGCTCGTAGTCGTGCATGGCCAACGAGGGCATCTCGTCGCCGATCTCCTCGGCCTTCTCGAAGGCGTCGAGCGCACGCGGGACGCGCCCCTGTGCCATGTAGGCCTGGCCCAGGTTGGCGTAGGCCTTGGCACGGGCCCGGTCATCGAGGTCGAAGTCGAGTGCCGTCTCGTACA
The DNA here is from genome assembly GCA_949879855.1 of uncultured Coriobacteriia bacterium. GTDB lineage: Bacteria > Actinomycetota > Coriobacteriia > Coriobacteriales > QAMH01 > QAMH01. The sequence continues at coordinate 4,399 of CATLBX010000130.1, read as the reverse complement.
CAGAGACGGCGTCTTCGGGACGTCCGAGCTCCATGAAGCAAACGCCCAGGTTGACGAGGGACTTTGCCGGAGCCGGGTTGGCGGGGTCGAGTGCGGCCTCGCGATAGGCGGCACCGGCCTCGACCATGTTGCCGAGCTTGAGCTGCGCGGCGCCGATGCCGGCATAGGCCTTGTAGGGCGTCGTGTAGATGGGATAATCGAGCGCGCGGCCAAACGCCTCGAGCGCGTTCTCATAATCCTTCGTTCCCAGCAACGCCGTGCCCAAGTTGACGTAGAGCGATGGCTTGCGCTTCTCGGGACTGCCCGTGAGCGCCTTGAGGTAGTACTCGGCGGCGGAGCGCGGGTCGTTGCTCTTCACGTAGCAGTTGCCGATGAGGTGATAGAACTTGCTGAGGTCGGCGGGCGCAAGACCTGCAACGTCATGCGTGCAGGCGATGAAGCCCTCGAGGGCGGCCTTGTAGTCGCCTTTCGCATAGGCCTCCTGCGCCTCTTTGAAAACCTCGACTTTCATGTTGGAAAGCTCCCTTTGGTAGACGTGCGCCTACTAGTCTGCGTTCTCGATCGTGATGTTCTCGATGATGCTGCCAGCGCGAAGCTTGCCGATGACGTCCAGGCCCTCGATGGTGTCGCCGAAGACCGTGTAGTCGGTGTCGAGGAAGTGCTGGGGGCCGAGGCAGAAGTAGAACTGGCTGCCGGCGGAATCGGGCATGGAGCTACGCGCCATGGCGAGCGTGCCGTCCTCGTGCGAGTTGTTGGGGTTGGTCTTCCACTCGCCCTTGATGGAATAGCCGGGGTTGCCGGTGCCCGGCATGCCCTCGGGGCCGCTCTTGCCGGCGGCGACGTCGGCTGCGGACATGTCGCGAGTGTTGGGGCAACCGCCCTGGATGACAAAGCCCGGCACGTAGCGATGGAACTTCAGGCCATCGTAGAAGCCCTTCTGGGCCAGCTCGACGAAATTACCCACGTGAATGGGTGCGTCGTCGCCATGAAGCTGGACGCGGATCGTGCCCTCGTCGGTCGTGATGATGGCGATTTCCTTGCCGTTGGGCTTATATTCCGGCGTATACAGAGCCATTGTTCCTCCTGATGTTGACACATGACGAAGTTGCTAAACTCTATGATTTTAGACGATAAGTGAAAAGACGGCAAAAAGGGCGCGTCGGCAGCCCGATTTGCCTCGACGGTCGCTCCCCGAAAGCCCGTTGCGTGGTCTTTCGGCTCGCTCCCTTAACCTCGGCTCATCGGGCTGCCGACGCATGGTGATTAAAATGAGGCAAGCGTGCCTGGCGCGCTTGCCTCATTTCACTGTTTCTGGTGCCCCCTACAGGATTCGAACCTGCGGCCTTTTGCTCCGGAGGCAAACGCTCTATCCAGCTGAGCTAAGGGGACCGGATAGCTAATCTACCACAACTAGGAGGTCTTCGTGAGAATCGCGACCGTCTCGACATGATAGGTTTGCGGGAACATGTCGACGGGAGTCACGAGCTCCACGCGGTAGCCGCCGGCCTGGAGCTGAACCAGGTCGCGGGCAAGCGTCGTCGGATTGCACGACACGTAGGCGATTCCATGGGCTCCACACGCGCAGAGACCCTGGATGGCCTTGTCCCCCAAACCGCTGCGGGGCGGATCGACGACGACCTTGTCCGGTGCGCCCAACCCGCCGAGCTCCCGTGCCGCATCCCCGCCGATGACCTCTGCGGCAAGCTTGTTGCGCTCGAGGTTGCGACGCAAGTCGCGCACCGATGATCCGGCCGACTCGACCGCCGCGACAGCCTGCGTCTCGTGGGCAAGCGGCAAGGTGAAGGTCCCGGCTCCGGAGTAGAGATCGAGCATGTAGTCGAGGCCATCGGGATGAAGTCCCTCGAAGACGAGCCGCGTGAGCACCTCGGCACCCGGCGTGTTCACCTGGAAGAACGAAGGCGCCGAGATGAGCATGTTCATGCCGTTCACGACCTCGTTCCAGGCGCCACGACCGCGCAGCGACTCGACGCCGGCGACCTTGCGCTCCTTGGCAGACCCCTTGAGCAGTACCCGCGTGACGCCCAACCCCTTCACGGCCATGCTCTCACCCACCACCTGCGCGACGCGCGCCCGCGGAAAACGCCCCGTGCTCGTCCAGAGGGCAACCTCCACGTCGTTGGTGCGCGTCGACACGCGAATGCCCACGCGTTCGATGCCCAGGTCCTCCTGTCCAGCGGCAAAGCGCAATGCCCCCGTGAGGGCCTTGGGGGCCTGCGAGAACTTGCCCGGAATGAGGGCGCAGCTCGAAATCGGGGTAAACGCCCCGCCCCGCGCATGCATGCCGAGCGTGAAGCGTCCCGCAACATCGAGCCCGACCTCGAACTCCACCTTGTTGCGGTAATGCCATTCGCGCTTGCTCGCGACGCATGCGGGCACGTGTGCGTCAACCCAGGCGGCATCCATGTGCGCGATGCGCTCGAGGGCATCGACGACGGCCTGGCGCTTCCAGTGCAGCTGCGCATCATAGGAAAGGCCGGCCCAGGGGCATCCCCCGCATCTACCGCTCGCGGCTTCGGGGCACAACGACTGCACGCGGTCGGGAGACTCCTCGACAATCTCTTCGAGCTTGGCACGTACGAATCGCTCGTTGGTGTCCACATACTCGACCCGGCATACGTCGCCGGGAAAAGCCCCCGGCACGAAGGCGACGCGTCCATCGGCGACGTGGCCGACGCCATCGCCACCGTAGGCAAGCGACTCGATATGGATTGATTCGGTGTTCATGGGCTGCTTTCCGGACATGAAGAAAGGCTGCCAAAAGAGGAATTCACCTCTCTCGACAGCCCTTGCTCATGTGCTTGATGCCTAGAGGCTCAGCGAATCGGTGGGGCACACGGAAACGCAGGAGCCGCAATCGATGCACTCGTCGGCGTTGACCACGGCATGGTCGGCGATGGTGATTGCGTCGACGGGGCAGGCATCGGCGCAGGCGCCACAGGCGATGCAGGTATCCTCGTTCACGGTTACGGCCATGGGAATCCTCCTTCTCTTCAGCCCTTGGGGGCTGTCAAAAAATAAACACGACGCAGATTGTAGCCAAAGGAACGGGCATATGACCGCACGATTGGGTATCGGACGGTAAACGACCCCATGACTTGCCAGCGCCCGTCATCGTCCAAGGCGCTCGTCGGCCTCCCTTCGGTGGATTTTGAACACAGTTCAATACTATGCACGCGTATTTAGGGCATAATGTGCTCACATCGAAAGGAGACCGTGTTGCCCTCGTCAAGCCGTAACCGCAAACGTCGCGATAAAGCGCAGCGCCGCTCAGTCAACCTCCTCACCATTCTCGGATGCATCGCCGGCGCATTTTGCCTGGTGGTGGTCCTCGGTTGCGCGGTGGGCGCAACCTGGCTCATGGGGCTTCCCGACTACAGCGCCATCAGCTCGTACGCGAACACCGGCATCACGACCATCTACGCCAACGACCGCGAAACGGTCCTCGCCAAGCTCTACCTCGAGAACCGCATCGAGATCTCGCAAGACGAAGTCTCCGAATACGTGCTCGAGGGAACGGTCGCCACCGAGGACGAGCGCTTCTACGAGCACGGCGGCATCGACCCCATTGGCATCGCGCGCGCGCTCATCGTGAACGCGGCCTCCCGTGGCGCCTCCGAAGGCGCCTCGACCATCACCCAGCAGCTCGTGCGCAACACCGTCCTGCTCGACGAGATGAACGACATCAGCATCAAGCGCAAGGTGCGCGAGATGTACATCGCATCGCAGGTCGAGCGCCAGTACAACAAGGACGACATCCTCATGATGTACATAAACGTCGTCAACTATGGCGACGGCTGCTATGGCATCGAGGCGGCAAGCCGCGATTACTTCGGCAAGCACGCCGACGAGCTCACGCTTTCCGAAGCCGCCCTACTCGTCGGCATCCCGCAGTCCCCCACCGCGTACAACCCCCGCGAGCACATGGACAGGGCGATGGCGCGACGGGCGGTCGTCTTGCAGCGCATGCTCTCGAACGGCTATATCACGCAGTCCGAATACGACGAGGCCCTTGCCGATACGCCGGTGCTCTCGAACGAGAAGATGACCGACGAGACCATATCCGACATCGCGCCCTACTTCATCGACTACGTGCGCCGCCAACTCGACGAGGACCCGCGCTTCCCCGCGACCATCATCGCGCATGGCGGGTTGACCGTGTACACGACGCTTGATCCTGACCTGCAGGAAGACGCCAACAAGGCCATTTCGCAGAACCTGCGCTGGAGCGACAGCCAACTCGACGCCGCGCTCGTCTCCGTCGCGCCCGACGACGGAAAGATCGTCGCCATGGTCGGCGGTCGGGACTACGAGACCAACAAGTTCAACCTCGCCACGCAGATGAGCCGCCAGGCGGGCTCGTCCTTCAAGACCTTCACCC